>NZ_JBEOWQ010000042.1:0-44613 GCF_040296145.1 Micromonospora sp. NPDC002296 | reverse complement strand
GGCGCCGGCCGGTCCGCCGGTGAGCGTGCTCCACTCCCCCGGCGTCCCGGTCGCGTTCGGCCCACCGGCCCCCCTGCCCCGGCCCGGCTGACCCACGCCGCGCCCACCCGCACCGCGCGGGCGGCGCGGCCGGAAGGCGCGGGCGGGCGCGGTCCAACGACCGACACCGCCGGCCGCCCGGCGGTCAGCGGCTACGGGGCCCCGGGGCCGCAGTTGTTGCTGGTACGCGTGACCGTGTACTCGGTGTCGTCGTGGGTGATGCCGGACGGTGAGCCGTCGAAGTGGGCCTCCACCTTCTGCCAGCCCCGGTGCTGCTCGTAGTGCAGATGCGGCGCCCCGGAGTTGCCGGTGCTGCCGACCCGCCCGATCTGCTCGCCCCGGGCCACCCGCTGACCGACCCGGACCAGCGGCGGTTCGAGCAGGTGGAGGTACTGCGTCTCCCACTTGCCGCCGTGGTCGATCTTCACCCAGTAGCCGCCGCCCCGGCCGCGCGGGCCGTCCGGGTCGTCAGGGGTGCGCCCGCCGAGGGACCCGTTGATCCCCGCCTCGGTGACCGTGCCGGCGTCGGACGCGAGCACCGGCCGGCCCCACGCCTCGCCCTCGGTGGGGAACAGGTCGACGTCGTAGTCGTCGTGGCCCGGGTAGGTGCCGAGCTGCCAGGTCTCGCCGCACGCGACGGGGAGCTGGAAGGACGGGCGCGGGCCCGGCGGCAGCAGCAGCGGGACGACGACCGCGGCGACGGCGACGACGGCTCCGACCGCGCCGAGCACGAGGCCGACGCGGAGGAGTCGGTTGCGGCGGGCGCGGGGGCTGGTCGGGTGGCCGGGCGTCATCGCTGACGGGGTGGTGCGGTGCTGTCGCGGACGACGAGTTCGGTGGCGAGTTCGAGCCGGGGGCTCTCGATCTTCTCGCCCTGGGCCAGCCGCAGCACGGTGCGCGCGGCCAGCATGCCCATCTCGGCCAGCGGTTGGCGGACCGTGGTCAGCGGCGGGGAGCACCACCGGACCTCGGGCAGGTCGTCGAAGCCGACCACGCTGATGTCGTCGGGCACCCGTAGGCCGCGTTTGCGGACCGCCTCGTAGACGCCGAGCGCCATCTGGTCGCTGGAGGCGAAGATGGCGGTCGGCGGGTCGGGCAGCGCCAGCAGTTGCGTGCCGGCGGCGTAGCCGGACTCGTGGTAGAAGTTGCCGGCACGGATCAGCACGTCGTCGACGGCGACGCCGGCCCCGTCGAGCGCCGCCCGGTAGCCGTCCGTCCGCGCGCGGCTGCACATCAGCTGCGGCGGGCCGGTGATGAAGCCGATGCGGCGGTGACCGAGGCCGAGCAGGTACTGGTTCGCGCCGAGGCTGCCCGCCCAGTTGGTGGCGCCGATGGTGGGTGCCTCCTGCGGGGCCACCCCCGCGGGGTCGACGATGACCACCGGAACGTTGAGCCGGCGCAGCTCGGCCTGCAACGGCGGCGCGACCATCGAGGTCACGAAGATGACCCCTTCGGTGGAACGGGCACGCATGTTGTCGAGCCACTGCTTGGCCGAGGAGGTGCGCCGGTGGATGGCCGAGACGACGGTGCCGGCTCCGCTGCTGTGCGCGACGTCCTCCACCCCTCGGATGATTTCCACCGCCCACGGGCTGTCGAGGTCGTTGAAGACCAGGTCGATCAGGGCGGCACTGGGCCGCCTGCTCGGCGAGCGGCGGCGGTAGCCGTGCCGGGTGAGCAGTTCCTCGACGCGTTCCCGGGTCTGGGGGGCCACGTCGGAGCGGCCGTTGATGACCCGGGAGACGGTGGGCACGGAGACGCCGGCCAGGCGCGCGATCATCGCGATGGTGACGTTCCGGCTGTTGTCGGGGCCCACGGTCCACCCTTTCGCCTCGGGGAGCCTACGGTCGCAGAAGGCTACCGCAGCGGGTGTGCCTCACCCCTTCACGCTGCCGGCCAGGCCGCCGATGAGCTGGCGTTCGGCCACGGCGTAGAAACCCAGCGCCGGCAGCATCGACAGCACCACGTACGCGAGCACCCGGGCGGTGTCGTCGGCGTACTGGCCCTGGAAGGCCTGGACCCCGACGGGAAGGGTCCACCAGCTCTGGTCGGTGAACACGACCAGCGGAAGCATGAAGTTGTTCCAACTGGTCACGATGGCCAGCACCGACACGGTGGCCAGGGCGGGCCGGGCCATCGGCAGCAGGATCCGCCAGAAGAACCCGAAGGGGGTGCACCCGTCGAGGATCGCGGCCTCCTCGACCTCACCGGGGATGGTGCGGAAGAACTGGCGCAGGATGATGATGGTGACCGGCAGCCCGAACGCGGCCTGGGGCAGGATCACCCCGAGCGGGTTGTCCAGCAGGCCCAGGCCGCGCAGCAGGACGAACAGCGGCAGGATCGCCACCGCGAAGGGGAACATCAGCCCGACCGCGAACAGGGTGAACAGCAGTTCCCGGCCCCGGAAGGCGAAGCGCGCGAAGACGAACGAGGCCAGCGCCGCCGCGCCGACGACGACGACGGCGCTGGTCACGGCGATGAGGACACTGTTGCCGAGCTGTCGCCAGAACACGCCGGACGCGAGGATGCCGGTGTAGTTCCCGGTCACCCAAGGGTCGGGCCAGCCGAGCGGGTTGGTGGAGAGCTGCCCGTTGTCCTTGAACCCGCCGAGCACCCCGAACCAGACCGGTACGACGATGAGCGCGCCGACGGCGACGCAGACGAGGTGCAGTGCGAGGCGGCGGGCCCGCAGGGCCGGGTTCGCCGGGCCGGTCATCGCTGGACTCCTTGCGTGGTGATCGCGCCCTCGGTGTCGCGGCGCATGACGACGCGCTGGTAGAAGAGGGCGAAGACGAGGCTCAGGACGAACATGACGATGCTGATCGCGCTGGCGTAGCCGACCTCGAAACGGCGGAAGCCGTACTGGTACATCGTCACCGCCATGGTCTCCGAGGAATGGATCGGGCCGCCGCCGGTGAGCACCCAGACCATGTCGAACAGCTGGATGGTGCCGATGACCGACAGGAACACACTGATCCGGATCGTCGGTCCGAGCAGGGGCAGGGTGACGTGCCGGAAGGCCTGCCAGGAGCTGGCGCCGTCGGTAATGGCCGCCTCGGACAGTTCCTTGGGGATGCCCTGCCGGGCGGCCAGGAAGAGCATCATGTACAGGCCGAAGTACTTCCAGGAGACGACCATGAAGACGGCGACCAGCACGGTGTCCGGGTCGGCGAAGATCGCTCCGGCGTCGGCGCCCAGCCACCGCGAGATCGCCTCGCCCAGCCCCCGGTTGGGCGAGAAGACGAGGGTGAACAGGACCGCGGTGGTGACCTCGGAGAGCACGTACGGGGCGAAGAAGACCAGCCGGTAGACGCTGCGACCCCGCAACGGCTGGTTGAGGAGCATGGCCAGGCCCAGCGCGGCGGGCAGCTGGGCCACCAGCGACAGCACGATCAGCGCGAGCCCGCGCCACAGGTCACCGCGGAAGGTCGGGTCACCGAAGGCGCGGGTGTAGTTGTCCAGCCCGACGTAGTTCTCCGGCAGCCCGAAGCCGTTCCACTTGTAGAGGCTGGCGTAGCCGGCCACCACGATCGGGGCGATGACCAGCAGCAGGAAGAGCGCCAGGGACGGGCTCAGGAAGGCGGCGAGGACGCCACGGCGGCCCGGCCGGTGCCGGCGACCGCGCCGCCGCGTGGCGCCCGGCCCCGGTGACGGGTCGGTCGCCTTGTCGCCGTGCCACGTGTGCGGCACGGTCGTCGGCCTGGTCATGGGTGCTCCACTCCGTTCTGGCGACCGGCAACAGGTGGGCGGGTGGTGGCCATGGCTACTGGCTCTTCGCCACCGTGGTGATGTCCTTGACGATCTGCGCGGGCGTCTTGGAGCCGGCGATCAGCTCGGCGACGCTGTCGTTGACCTGCTGGCCGACTGCGGGCGGGTACGCCTGGTCGAGGTAGAGCTGGAAGCCGGTGGCGCCGGCCAGGCTCGCCGCGACGACCTTGTTGTTGGGGTCGGAGATGGCGTCGGTGGCGTCCCTCAACGTCGGCAGCACCGCGCCGGTCCTGGCGGCCCTGCGCTGGTTGTCGGCGGTGAGCAGGGTCTTGAGGAAGTCGACGGTCGCGGCGGGGGCGTCCTTGCCGACGGCGAAGCCGTTGCCGCCGCCGAACGCCTCCGAGGCGGAGCCCTTGCCGCCGTCGACGGCGGGGAACGGGAAGAAGCCGAGCTTGTCGCCGAGGCCCTTCTTGCCGGTGGAGGCCGAGGCCTGCACCGACGGGGCCCACTGGCCCATCAGTTCCATGGCCGCGCGACCGTTGCCCATGGTGGCGGCCTGCCCGTCCGGTGAGCTGTAGTCCGCGCCGAGGAAGCCCTTCTGGAACGGTTGCAGGTCGACCAGTTCCTTGAGCCGGTCGCCGGCAGCGACGAAGTCGGGGGTGTCGAAGTTGTTGTCCTTGGCGGCCTGTTGCAGGGCGCCGAGCCCGCCGATGCGCATCGCCAGGTACGCCCAGTAGTAGTGGGCCGGCCACTTCTCCTTGCCGGCCAGCGCGATCGGGACGGTCCCGGCGGCCTTGAGCCTGCGCACCGCGTCGAGCACCCCGGCCCAGGTGGTGGGTGCGGCGGTGACGCCGGCGGCGGCGAAGAGGTCCTTGTTGTACCAGAAGCCGACCATGCCGACGTCGAACGGGACGCCGTAGATCTTGCCGTCCACGGTGAACGGCTGCACAGCGGCGGGCAGCAGGCCGCCGATCCAGGGCCGCACGTCGTCGGTTAGGTCCTTGACCAGGCCCGCGTCCACCTGCTGCTTGAGTACGCCCCCGCCCCAGGACTGGAACAGGTCGGGCGGGGACCCGGCCTGGGTGGCGGTGGTCAGCTTGGCCTTGAACGCCTCGTTCTCCAGCGGCTGGACCTCGACGGTGACGTTGGGGTGTGCGCCCTGGTACTCCTGGGCCATCGCCGCCCACACCGGCAGCATCGGCTCGGTGTTCTGGATGTGCCACCAGTTGACGGCCTGCGGAGCGTCCGGGTCGCCGGACTCCCCGTCGCCGCAGCCGGTGAGCAGGTAGGCGCCGGCGCCGGCGCCGACGAGGCCGAGCAGCGTTCTGCGGGAGAGGTGCGCGGTCATGGTCCATCCCTTCGGGGACTCACGAGGTGCTCGGATGCCGATCCAGCCGGCAGGTGTCGAACGTGGATCTCCGGAACTTTCGGTGCCTCGACCGGTAATACCGATCGATGGCCGGCACGCTACGACGTAGCATCCACCAGGGTCAAGGGGTATGTCCTCTCTCGACAGAAACGGCTACCGTGGTCGGCATGCACCGAGATTCCGGGTCGAGCATCCGGAAGTTAACCGAGAGCCGCACCAGAGGAGCCGACGTGTCGACCGAGACCGCTGACGTGGCGACCGCTGCCCGGTCGATCCGCAACCCCGTCCTCGCCGGGTTCCACCCGGACCCGTCGATCCTGCGGGTCGACGACGACTACTACCTGGCCACCTCGACGTTCGAGTGGTATCCGGGGGTCCGCGTGCACCACTCCCGCGACCTCGTGCACTGGCGGGCACTGGGTGGGATCATCACCGAGCGCCGCCTGCTCGACCTGCGCGGCTGCGGCGACTCCAACGGGGTGTGGGCGCCCGACCTGTCCCACCACGACGGCGAGTTCCACCTCGTCTACAGCGACGTGGCCAGCTTCGCCAGCGGCTACTGGGACCCGCAGAACTACCTGGTCACCGCGCCCGACATCGCGGGCCCCTGGTCGGATCCGGTGGCACTGCACGGGCGCGGTTTCGACGCCTCGCTGTTCCACGACGACGACGGCTCCAGCTGGCTGCTGAGCATGAGCGCGGACTGGCGACCCGGGCGCGACCGCTTCGCCGGCATCGAGATCCAGCGCTACGACCGGGCGGCGCGACGCCTCGTCGGCCGTCCCCGCCTGCTGTTCACCGGCACCTCGGTCGGGCTCACCGAGGGCCCGCACCTGTACCGCCACGACGGCTGGTACTGGCTGGTCACCGCCGAGGGGGGCACGAGCTGGGAGCACCAGGTCACGGTGGCCCGGTCCCGTGAGCTGTTCGGGCCGTACGAGGTGGACCCGGCCGGGCCGCTGCTGACCTCCGTGGGCCGGCCCGACCTGCGGTTGCAGAAGGCCGGCCACGGCAGCCTGGTCCGCACCCCGAACGGCGACTGGTACCTGGCGC
This sequence comes from Micromonospora sp. NPDC002296, assembly GCF_040296145.1. Classification (NCBI taxonomy): domain Bacteria; kingdom Bacillati; phylum Actinomycetota; class Actinomycetes; order Micromonosporales; family Micromonosporaceae; genus Micromonospora; species Micromonospora sp. NPDC002296. Next base: position 38,447 of record NZ_JBEOWQ010000042.1, on the reverse strand, counting down.
ACCTGGTCGGTCGCCCCTACACCCCGCTGGGCAACTGCGTGCTGGGCCGGGAGACCGCGATCCAGCGGGTCGAGTGGGCCCCGGGGGGCTGGCCCCGCGTCCCCGGGGGCATGCCGGCGGACGAGGTCCCGGCGCCCGACCTGCCCACGCACCCGTGGCCGACCGACACCGCCACCGACCACTTCGACGCCGCGCAGCTCCGCCCGGGGTGGTCGACGTTGCGCAGGCCCGCCGCCGCCGACTGGGTGGACCTGCGGACCCGCCCGTCCCACCTGCGGATCCACGGCGGGCAGTCGCCGGTGGGCCGGCAGACCCCCAGCCTGGTCGCGCGGCGCGTCGGCGCGGCGCGGTGCTCCCTGGAGACCGTGGTCGAGTTCGATCCGCTCGACCATCGCCAGTTGGCCGGGATCACCGCCTACTACAACACCCTCAACTGGCACCACCTCTACCTGACCCGCGCCGACGACGGCCGGACCGTGCTGGAGCTGCTCAGCTCCGACAGCGGGCGGCGCACCCCGTACCCCGGGCTGACGGTCGACGCCACCGGCGTCGACCGGGTCGGGCTGCGGGCGGTGTTCGACGGGCCCGTCGTGCGCTTCTGCTACGACCTGGGCACCGGCTGGCGGCAGCTTCCGGTGGACCTCGACGCCACGATCCTGTCCGACGAACACGCCGCGCTGATCATCGACGGGGAGCCGGCGGCCTGGGGTTTCACCGGGGCGTTCCTCGGCCTGTGGGTGCAGGATCTCGGCGGCGACGGCGGCTACGCCGACTTCGACCTGGCCACCTACCGGGAGGACTGACCGGCGACCGACACGGGCAGCCGACCGTGGAAGGGACATCCCGGTGCCACCCTCCGCGGCCGGCCGTCGGCGGATGGGAGCCGCCGGGCACCGACGAGTTCGTCCGCCGGCTGCGCGACGGCGTCACGCCCGCCGCCGTGGTGCTGCCGCACGGCGGCGGCGGGGACACCTCAGCCGACCGCCGCCGGGGCGGTACGGTGGGCCGCCGCCTCGTCGCGGTGTCGCAGCACGAGGTCGGCGGCGACGGTGACCCCACCGGCCTGCCGCATCCGCTGGCTGAACAGCTCCGCCCGTTCCCGGAACGAGTCCTCGCTCAGCAGTCTCTTGAGCTTGGCAAGGATGTCCTCGACGTCCAGGGGGTCGGTCAGCTCGACGGCCAGCGCGAACCCGCTGTCGACCGCGCGCACCGCGCCATCGGGACAGTCCAGCCAGAACGGCATCATCAGCTGCGGTGTCGCGAAGTAGATGGCCTCGTGGATGGCGTTGGCGGCACCGTGGTTGAAGAAGACCCGCACGTGCGGGTGGGCCAGCACCCGGAGCTGGGAGGGCAGCCACTCCTCCACCCGAAGGTTGCCCGGCAACCGTGCCGCCGACGGAAGGAGGCGCTGGTGTTCGGCGGACAGCTTCCAGAGCACGGCGTGCTCCGGCCCGAGCCGCTCCGCGACCTCGACGACCGCCCTCACCTGCGCCTCGGACGGTCGCATGATGGTGCCGAACCCGACGTAGACCACTGACGGATGGTCGTCCAGCCAGCGGTTCAGCTCGTCGTCCTGCTCGACCGGCGGCAATTCCCTGGGCACCACCGGACCGAGCATCCGCAGGGTCGCCGGAGCGGTCTCGAACGGGTACTCGAAGCCGAAGACCGTGTACGACATGAGCGCCACGGCATCCCCGAGGTAGAGCGCCGGTCGCATCTCCGGATTACGAAGACCGGCTTCCTTGCGACGGGCCATGGCGACGATGTTCCGCCGTAGCCGGTCCGGCTCCACGAACGCCCGCACCATCCTGCTCCGGAAGTTGGCGTTGGCCGCCTGCTGCTGGGGCGTCATCCGCTGCGGCAGCCCGGAGAACGGGGCGGGATAACGGGGTGGCAACAGCTCCTGGAGGAAATTGGACGGCGGCGTCGAGATGCTCACCATGAAGGGCACCTGCCGGGTCTGCGCCGCGTCCATCGCCCAACTTGCCTGGCTGTCCACCACGGCCACCGCCGGCCCGACGTCGTCGATGACCTCCAGGCAGCGCAGGTAGAGCTGCTGTATGTGGTCGTAATCGGTGCAGACGTCGATGTATCGGACGAACCTGACCGCCCGGTCGCCGCTGGTCAGGGCCTGATATGTCGCGTCGTCCCAGGTTTCCGGTGACGACTGCGGGAGGGCCTCGCCGAGCGAGACGAAAGTGACCTCACCCGGGCCGGCAAGCGCCTCGACGTCCGCCCGGCGATCCTCGGTCGACGCGAACCAGACCTTTTCGATACCTCGGGCCTTCAGCTCGCCCACGATACTGAGCAACGGGTTGAACAGACCGGCGCTGTTGTACGTGAATACCAGCACCGCTCTGCCGCACTCGTCTTCGGTCATGAACACGTCCCATCCGTCTGTCAAGGTGCGCCGGTGCGCCAAATGTCGGCGTGGCTCCGGTTCAGACATTGCCACTCAGCGGCCCCCGAAACCATAACATCGCCGTATTTAAATACGGTCATTCTCTCTCCTGCGCTCTGTCCGGTCCGGACGGTCGGCGTTCCCGCCGACGCCGGGTGGGCACCGCCGGCACCACGGGGAGATGCCTGGCCGGTTGTTTGGCCAGGGGTGTTTCCGGCAAGTAGGTGGTGGCAGCACGAGTGCACGCGACGGACAGACGGGAGTCGGCAATGGTCAAGGGCGACATCGACACGTACCAAGAGGACGGGCAGTGGAAGACCCGCGCCGAGGGCAACCAGCAGGCCAGCAGCACCCATGACACCAAGGACGACGCGCAGGCCCGGGGGCGCGAGATGGCGGCGGACCGCGGCGTCGAGCACGTGATCAAGAAGCAGGACGGCACGATCGGGGAGAAGAACACGTACCCGCGTAGCCGCGACCCGCGGGACATCGAGGGCTGACCGGGCCGGAGAGCCTACGCCGGCACCCGGACCAGCGTCGGAAGAGCAGATGGATGCGGGGCCCGCCCCACGTGGCCGGCCCCGCATCCATCCGTACGGGGACGACGCTCGTCCGGCCGGACCGGTCAGTCCGACGGTGGCGCGAAAGGGCGGCGGCGGGGCTGACGCAGCTCCCAATCGGCCGGACAGAGGTACGCCCACGCGGCGGCCGTCACCGAAAAGTGATTGGGGACGGCGTCGCCCCAGTTCAGCGGGTGGTCGGCGACGTGCCGCAGATAGCGTTCGAGGACGGCCTGGAAGTGGTACTGCGGATCGGCCCGCCAGAGCGCGTGCGGTTGCTCACGCATCCAGGAGCAGGCGGCGTCGCCCTCAGCGATCAGGTCGCCCGCGGGCGGCAGCACCGGCACCGGGGCGTCGCTGCTCAGGTCGCCGTACTGCTTGAGGTAGGCCAGGTACCCGTCCTCGTCCCGGGGATGGAGGACGTGGACGCCGAGCACGGCGACCGGGCCGGCGAGGACGCCCACGGCCAGACCCAACGCGATCCGCATCCGCATCCGCATCCGCATCCGCATCCGCATCCGGTGATGGTAGGCCGACGGGAACCCTGACATGGGCCCCCGCTGCGGCCGGATCCCGGCGGACGACGGCCCCGGAGGCAGCCGGCGCCGCCGACGACCCCACCAGCGGAAACGCGGGCAAAAGCGGGCACTGCGGACTACGCAAACAACTGTCGACATTCTGACACGCGGCCCCCTGAGCGCTGCGGTGATCCAGTCCCCTGTCCAGGCCGCCAACGGGCTTCTGACCTGCGCATATGGTTGATTCATGTGGTTCGGGACCGCAGCCAGGCCGCGCGACATGACCCGCGGCACGGAGGGTGATGCGAGCAGGCGCACCCGGGGCTTTTCCCCGGCGTCATGTCCCGACACCGCGGCGGCAGCGTCGTCGCGCGGTGCCACCTTCGAAGATCATCGGTTGTCCGTGCGTCGACGGGGCCGCACCTGGGAAGGGAGTGTGCAATGGGGAGCTTGCGGGATCGGACGAGCAACCGGGTGTACGAGTTCGCGGTCCTCGCCACCACGCCCGTGTGTGGCCTCCTGATGGCCGTTGGTGGCATCCGGCCGCATTCGCTGGAGGTGGCCATGCCCGACCCGGTCCGGGTCCTGTGGGAGTTCGGCCTGATCGTGGTCGGCGCCGCGGGCCTGCTCGGCATGTTCTGGCCGGGGCAGCTCAGCACCGGGCTCGGCATCGAGCTCTCCGCGGTGCTGGCGCTGGGCGCGATCGCCGCGATGTACGTGATCGCCGTCCTGGTGGTCGCCGGAGACCAGGCGGTGGTGGCGGCGTCGTTCGTCGGGGCGGTGGCGCTCGGATCGTGGCTGCGTTCGGCCGAGATCGTGGGATCGCTGCGCTGGCTGATCCGGATGCACCACCCGCAATCTGATCCGTGCTCGAAGGTGCAGACATGATCGCCGCATCGAACCCGGACACCCCGTACTGGGCCCAGTTGATGATCTCCATGCTCGGGATGCTCGGGGGCGCCGGCGGGCTTGCCGTGCTGGCCACGGTGACCGTGCAGCGGCGGAAGCTGAAGGCCGAGACGGCCGGAGCACTGACCGATGCGGCGCTGGCCCTGGTGCAGCCGCTGCGGGCGCGGGTCGCCGAGCTGGAGGCCGAGGCGCTGACCGTCCGGGAGCAGCTGACCGCATCCCAGCGTGAACTCCAGGAACTTCGGAGCACGGTGTGGGACCTGACCATGACGCTGGAGCGGTGGCGGGAAGTGATCATGGCACCAGGCGCGACCATCCGCCGGGTGCAGTCACTCGTGGCGGAGGACCGTCGTGCACCCGGCCAGTCCCCCCGCCGCCTGCCGTGAGCCGGCTTCCGGGGCAACGGTCGGCGGCTGACGCCCGCCGGACGCGGGGCAGGCACCTCTCCCGGCATCGTCGCCCACGCCACCGGAGCCGGGTCAGGCTCGGCCGGCCGGTTCGGCGGGCACGGTGACAGGGGGGTCCCCCGGTCCGCCGTCGGATCGCCCGGCCGGCATTGCATCGGGCGCGGGCGCGGAGGCCACCGTCCGCAGCCGGCGGACGTCCCGGCTGGCCAACATGCCGACGACGGAAAGCACCACCAGCGCCGCGAGGATCAGCAGCGTCTCGCGGGTGCCGATCGCCCCGGCGACCGGCCCCACCGCCACCTGACCCAGTGGAATGGCGACGAAGGACCCCAACATGTCGTACGAGTAGACCCGGGCCAGCCGCTCGGCGGGAATGTGCTGCGCGATCGAGGTCTCCCAGGCCACCGCGAACTGCTCGACGGCGATCCCGACCGCCACCCCGGCCACCACCAGCACGGCGACGGTCGGCGCCAGGGCCAGCCCCAACAGCAGGAACGACTCGGCGAACATGCAGGCCACCCCGAGCAGCAGCAGCCGGCGCGCCCGGATCCGCAGGGCGATCAGCCCACCCACGACCATCCCGACGGTCTGCGCCGCCAGCACCACGCCCCAGGCACCGCGCCCGATCGTCTCGTCGGCGACGGCCGGGCCGAGCACGTTCACCCCGCCGGCCAGCGCCGCGTTGAGGACCATGAAGCCGAGCACCACCACCCAGACCCAGGTCCGCGCGGTGAACTCGCTCCAGCCCTCCCGCAGGTCGGCCAGGATGCTCGTGCCGGTGCTCGTCGACCGGGTGGCGGCCACCCGGACACCGGCGAAGGCGACCGCCGCGAGGGCGAAGGTGAGCGCGTCGACGGCGAGGCCCCAGCCGGGCCCGGCGGCGGCGACCAGCAGGCCACCCAGGGCCGCCCCGCCGATCATGCCGGCGTTCATGCCAAGCCGGATGAGCGCGTTCGCCGGCTGGATCAGCTCCGGCGGCACGGTCTGCGGCGTCGCGGCGGCCGACGCCGGCTGAGCCAGCGCGCTCACGACGCCGTTGGCCGCACCGAGCACCAGCAGCAACGGGATCGTCGCCGTGCCGGTCAGCACCAGGGCGGCCACCACCGCCTGGGTGAGCGCACCGAGCACATTGGATCCGACCAGCACCAGCCGACGCGGGATCCGGTCGGCCAGCACCCCGCCGAAGAGCACGAACAGCACGTTCATCAGCGACCGTGCGCCGACCACCAGGCCCAGGTCGCGCACCGAGCCGGTCAGATCGAGCACGGCGAAGGCCAGCGCGACGGGAGCGATCGCGTTGCCCAGCATGTTGACCAGCCGACCGGCAGCCAGGTGACGGAACGCGGCGTACCGCAGCGGAGCAAACATCAGCCCTCCATGTGGAAGGGCGATGATAACGCCGACGTGGTGCCCCGCCACCGACACCGATGGCGGCACACTCAGCGTCGTCGCGGGCAGCGGGACACCGGGCGGACCAGGTGGCCCGCCACGGCGGGGTCAGCCGGCCGGACGCGGCGGGAGCCCGAGCCGCTGGCACGCCTCCTGGTACATCCGTACCACCTCCTGCCGGATCTGGACGCGCTCGGTCAGCCGGTGGGCGAACGGGACGCGCACCGGAACCTCGATGTCGTGCACGGTGACGGCGAACTCCATCCCGTCGACGTCCAGCCCGGTCACCCGGGCCCGGGTGGCGGCCGGCTGCCCGCCGAGCGCCCGACAGATGAGCAGCGAGTCCCCGGCGTGGTCGTCGTTCATGTGCCGGCTGACGGCGGCGACCACCTCCGGGGGGAACGGGGCGCTCACGCCGCCGCCGCCGTGTCGCCGCCCGGCACGAACCGGGACAGGCCGGCGAGGACCTCGGTGTTGTGCCGGTACGCCACGAGCACCTCCGTCAGCAGGGTGGCCCGCCCCGCCTCGTCGAGCGGGAGGGCGTCCAGCCTGGCCCGGTAGGCGTCCTTGTACGCCCGGGGATCGGGAATCCGGTCGAACCGGTAGAACGCCGCGCCGGCCTCCCCCGTCAGGCCGTGGTTCCGGGCGAGCGACCGACCGATGTGCAGACCGCCGGAGAGGTCGCCGAGGTAGCGGGTGTAGTGGTGGGCCACGAACCGTTCCGGCGAGGCGGCGCAGACCTCGCCGATGCGCTCGGCGTAGGAGACGGTCGCCGGGTCCGGGTCGACCCGTCCGCGCCAGTCGGGCCCGAGCAGGAACTCAAGGTCCGCGGCGAGGGCGGGCAGCCGGGTCAGCGCGTCGTCGACGAACGGGCCGGCGAACGGGTGGTGGCGCATCGCCTCGGCGGCGTGCTCCAGCGCCTCGTAGATCACGTGGTGCTGGACCACCATCGCGGTGTATCCGGACCGGTCCAGGTCGCCGGCCACCAGGGCGGTGACGTACCGCTGGGACTCGGCGGCCTGGTGGGCCTCCCGGCCGGTGGCACGCAGTTGCGCCGAGAACGGGATGCTGGTCGTACTCATCTCTCCTCCAGGGTGACGGGGGGTCGCGCCGGTGGCCGGCGTCGGGGGACGATCAGCGGCAGTCGGGTACGCGGGTGCGGCACGACCTCGATGTCGTGCCGGTAGACCTCGCTGAGCAGCGGGGCGGTGAACACCTCGGCCGGCGGGCCCACGGCCCGCACCCGGCCGTCGGCGAGCAGGGTAACGGTGTCCGCGTACGCGCCGGCCAGGGCCAGGTCGTGCAGCACGGCCACCACGGCGTCGCCGGCTCGCGCCCGGTCACGGGCGATCCGCAGGACCAGCTCCTGGTGGCGCAGGTCGAGGGCGGCGGTCGGCTCGTCGAGCAGCAGCACGACGGCCTGCTGCACCAGCGCCCGGGCCAGCGCGACGCGCGCCTGCTCGCCGCCGGACAGCGACGGGTACGGCCGGGCGGCGAACCCGGCCACGTCGCACCGCCGCAGGGCTTCGGCGACGATTTCGTCGTCCCGCCGCTGTTCGGGCCTGCCCGCCCAGGGCGCCCGTCCCATCCTCACCACCTCGTCGACCGTGAACGGAAAGCTCAGCGTGCTGCGCTGGGGCAGCACGGCCCGGCGCATCGCCAGCTCCACCGGGGACCAGCCGGCCAGCGGCAGCCTGTCGATCTCGATGGTGCCCGCTGCGGCCGGCAGATCGCCACTGACGGCGGCCAGCAGAGTGGACTTGCCCGCGCCGTTCGGCCCGACCAGGGCGTGCACCTCGCCGGCACGGACCCGCAGGTCGACCCCGTCGAGCACCGGCCGCCCGGCGCGGGCCACGCGCAGGCCGGTGACCCGGACGCGGGTGGCACCGGCCGGCACCGGTACCGGCACGCGGGGCGCCGACCAGCGGCGCGGCCTGCCGCGCGCCGCCCCGCCTGCGAACGGGCTCATCCCCAACCTCCGGCCCGGCCCCGGGTGCGGCGCAGCAGCCAGAAGAACGCCGGCCCGCCGACTACCGCGGTGAGCACCCCGAGCGGGAGTTCCTGGTGGTCGACCAGGGTGCGGGCGGCGAGGTCGGCCACGATCACCACGATCGCCCCGCCGAGCGCGCTGGCCGGCAGCAGCACCCGGTGTCCCGGGCCGGCGACCATGCGGACCAGGTGCGGCACCACCAGGCCGATGAAGCTGATGATGCCGGTGAAGGCCACGGCCGCCGCGCCGAGCAGCGCGGTCACCACGATCATCCGGATCCGCAGCCGCTCGACGTCGACCCCGAGGTGTCGGGCGGCGGACTCGCCGAGGGCGAGCAGGTCGAGCCGGCCGGCGTCGGCGTACGCGACGCTGAGCCCGACCACCAGGCAGGGCGTGGCCAGGGCGACCGCCGACCAGTTCGCCGGGGCGAGGCTGCCCAGGTTCCAGAAGGCGATGGCCTGCACCCCGGCCTCGTCGCCGACGAACATGAGCAGGCCGATCACCGCCCCGGCCACCGCGTTGACCGCCACGCCGGTCAGCACCAGGGTCACCACCTCGGTCCGGCCGCCGGAGCGGGCCAGCAGGTAGACGGCGTACGTGGTGGCCAGCCCGCCGGCGAAGGCGGCGGCGGGCACCGTCCAGCCACCCAGGACGGTGACGCCGGTGACGATGGCCAGGGCCGCCCCGACCGCCGCCCCGGCGGACACCCCGATCACGCCGGGTTCGGCCAGCGGGTTTCCGAACACGCCCTGCATGACGGCGCCCGCGCAGCCGAGCGCGGCACCGACCACGGCGGCCAGCACCACCCGGGGGAAGCGGACGATCCACAGTGCGTTCTCGCCCTGGGGGTTGGCCGGCGGGGTGCCGACGTCCAGGCCGAGCCGGTGCAGGACGGAGCCGAGCACCTCGGCCGGGGAGACCTGGACCTGCCCCCGGCCCGCCGCGACGAGGACGACCAGCACCAGGGCGGCACCGAGCCCGGCGAGGAGCGCCGGCCCGCGCCCGCCCCGGCGGCCCGAGACGGGGCCCGCCGGGCGTCGGGCAGTGGCGTCGACGCCGGTCACGACGGCTTCCCGCAGGAGTACACGGCCGAGGCCAGGGCCTGCACGGCCGGCCCGGATCGGGTGCCGAAGGTGAGCAGGACGCCGTCGTCCATGTCGACGATCCGGCGGGCCGCGCCGGCCGGGGTCTGCGCGACCCCGGGGAGCTTCAGCAGGCCCTCGACGCCACCGACGGAGGCGAGGCCGGCGCTCATCACCAGGATCACGTCCGGTGCCGCGTTGATCAGGCCCTCGCTGGTCAGCGGGCGGAACTTGGTCAGGCCGGCGGCGCTGCCGGCGTCCACCCCGCCGATCGCCTCGATCATCGCGTCCGAGCCGGCTCCCCGGCCGCCGATCAGGTAGACACCGGCGGTGCCGCGCAGGTAGAGGAAGGCGATCCGGGGGGCACTGCCCCGCGGCGCGGCGCGGCGGGCGGCGGCGATCTCGCCCTCGACACGGGCCACGAGCTGTTCGCCGGCCGCCGCGACGCCGAGGGCCGCCGCCACCGCGCGGATGTGCCCCGGTACGGCGGCGAGGGTCTGCTCGGCCTCGACCATGACGACGGGGATGCCGGAGGCGCGGAGCTGACGAAGCGCCTCCGGCGGCCCGATGGTGTCGTCGGCGAGGATCACGCTCGGGTTGAGGGCGAGCACCGCCTCGGCGGACAGGTCGTGCCCGGCCGGGGTCACCACCGGCAGATGCGCGGCGGACGGGAAGGTGCTCGAGGTGTCACGCCCGATGACGTTGCCGCCGAGGCCGAGGGCGAACACGGTCTCGGCGATCGACCCGGAGAGGTTCACCGGCAGGATCCGGCCGGCATCGGTGACGGTGACGGCGACGCCGTCGGCGGAGGTGACGGTGGCCGGGAGGGCAGGCGTCGGCGCGGGCCGCAGCGCGGTGACGTCGGTGCTGTCGATGGTGGCGGTGACCGGCCCGCAGGCCGCCGGGTCCGCCGGGGCGGCGTTGGTGCTGGGCGTGGAGCAGGCGGCGACGGCCCCGACGAGCAGCGCCAGCACCGCGGGCAGGCAGGGACGGCGGGCGGCTGGCGGGGCGGTCCGGCGCCGCCCGGCGGGGGTGGTCACCGGGCCGCTTTCCGGCGGCGCCACCGGCGCAGGACCAGCAACGCCGTGGCCGCCGACACGAGGATCAGCAGCCCGGGGACCCACCCCCGGCCGACACCCGAGGCCGCGCTGACCCGGCTGACCGCCAGCTCGGTCGCGCCGGCCCCGGCCCCGGGGGCACCGTCGGCGGCGGGGGTTCCGGCAACCGGGGCACCGGCAGGGGTGGTGGGACCGGTCCGACCGGCCGCGGTGGCCGGCGGGGCGGTGGGAGCACCGGTGGTGCCCGACGCGGTCCGGCCCGGGGCTGCGGCGCCGGTCGGCACCGGGCGCGGGGTGGCCGGCTTGGAGGCGGCGGCGCGGGCGAAGGTCACCGGCACCCGGACGTCCTGGGACCGGTCGGCGGCGCGGGTGTGATCGGCGCGGGTGATGACCGCGCACCGGCGGGTGGCGCAGTCGACGGTGCCGATGGTGGGGGTGACCCGGAGGGTGGCCCGGAACGTTCCGCCCGCGCCGTAGGGTACGGCCAGCCCTTCGCCGTAGGAGGGCGGGTTCGACGAGATCCAGTGGGACGCCCCGAGCTCGCCGGTGGTGTCGGCGCCCCCGCCGCACGGGCTGGGCACCGCGCCGGCCCCGTTGTCCACACAGAACGCCACGTAGATGCCCTTGGTGACGTCGTACCCACGGCCGGAGACGGTCACGGTCGCGCCCGAGCTGCCCAGCCCGGTGCTCGGGGTGACGGTGAGCGTCTGACCGCCCGCGCCGCGGCCGGTGCCCGCCCGCGCGGGAGCCGGAGCGGCGGCGACACCCAGAGTGATCAGGGCGGTGGCCAGGATGGCGTGGCGCCGTGCTCGCATCGGACTCCTCACGCGACAGGGGACGGCATCGACCAGCCGACCGGAATTAGGTTTGCCTAACCTAAGTCACGAACCCGCTGCTCACAAGGGGTTGTTCGGTTTCGGATCTTGACTCGATCGCGGATGGCGGCAGAATTAGGTTTGCCTAACCTTAATCACCGTCCGTAACGGATCGAGAGAGGAAATCAGCATGGTCCGATCCACAGCCGGTCACGCCTGGCGGCGGTCGATACGTTGGGCGGCGGTCGCCACCCTGGGCCTGTCGGCCGCACTCGCGGGCGCCGGCCCCGCCTCGGCAGCCGAGGCCGACATCACCGGCGGCAGCCTGACCTGGGGCTTCAAGCAGACGTTCCGCACCTACGTCTCGGGCGGCAACGGCAGCCCGCCGATCGCGGTGAGCAACGGGGCCACCGTCAACGCCGACGGGACGTTCACCTTCCCGTCGACGGGGGGCACCCACGACTCCGCCACCGGCGCCACCAGCGCCCGGTACGGCGGCACCGTGGTCTTCTCGTACCCCGGGCACTTCTTCAAAATCACCCTGGCCAACCCGACCGTCGACGTCTCCGGCGGCACCGCCGCCCTGAAGGCGGACGTGGACCTGGTCACGACGGCGGCCGAACCGGTCTCGGTGCGGCAGGCGACCATCGCCACCCTCGCCGTGAACGGCGGCAACCCCGGCGGCGGCGCGGGCGCGGTGACCGGCACCGGCCTCGCGGCGACGCTGACCAGCGCGGGCGCATCGGCGTTCAACGGCTTCTACGCCGCCGGCGACGCGCTCGACCCGGTGTCGTTCACCGCCACCACCGGTGGCACCGGGCCGGCGGGTCCGGCCGTGTCGGTCACCCCGTCCAGCGGGCTCGACCCGGCCGGGGCGACGATCACGGTCGAGGGCTCCGGCTTCGACCCGGCGGCCAACCGGGGGGCCGGCTTCTACGTCTCGTTCGGCCCGAAGGTCGACCAGCACTGGCTGAACGCCGGCGTGTTCCAGGTGACCAAGTGGGTGAGCGCGGCGAACGAGCCGACGGCGTCGCGGGACAAGCTCAACGCCGACGGCACCTTCCGCACCACGCTGCCGATCAGCGCGGCCTACACCGACAGCACCGGCAAGCAGGTCGACTGCCTGGCGGTGCAGTGCTACGTGGTCACCTTCGCCGCGCACGGCTCGACCGACCGCAGCCAGGACACCTTCGCCCCGGTCACCTTCACCCGGGCCGGCACCGGCGGCGACGCCCAGCAGCGGATCACCGCCACCGTGACGGGCGGCCCGCTGACCCTGAGCGTGGCCGGTTCCGCCGTCGCGCTGCCGGCCGTGACCAACGGTCAGGTGGCCAGCGGTGACCTGCACGACGCCACCGTGGCGGACCTGCGGGGCACCAACGCCGGCTGGAGCCTGGTCGGTGAGGTGTCCGACTTCACCTCCGCCACCGGCGGAGTCATCGCCGCGGACAACCTCGGCTGGACGCCGAGCGCGGTCGCGGTCGACGACCCGCTCGGGGGCACCGTCGGCACCGTCACGCCGGGCGCGGTCGCGGCCCCGGGCGCCGGCCTCGGGGCGGCCCGGGCACTGTGCACCTCGCCCACCGGGGCCAGCGGCGGCACCTTCGCCTGCGGCGCCCAGCTCAACCTGGGCGTGCCGGCGTCCGCCGCGGCGGGCGACTACACGACGACCCTCACCCTGACCCTCTCCTAGGTCGGGACCGGGTCACCGGTGGGGCGGGACGTTCCCCGTCCCGCCCCACCGGCCGTCCGGCCCACCGCGTCCACCCCCTCCGGAGCCCGGCATGTCCCTCGTCACCCTCCTGTCCCGGACCGGCGCCGCACTCGCCGCCGTGCTGCTCACGGCGGCGCTCGCGCCGCCGGCCGCCGCCACGCCGCCGCCGGCCGCCGCCCCCACGCCGGCCGCCGCGTCCACGCCGTCGCCGGCCGGCACCGCGCCCGCGCCGGGCCGCGCCGGGCCGGCGTCGCCGGCTCCCGGACCCGCCGCCACCCGATGGGCGGTCCAGCCGTCCGGGCCGAAGGGCCCTACCGGACGTAACTACTTCGTCTACGACCTGGCCCCCGGCAGCACCCTCACCGACCATGTCGGCGTCAGCAACCTCAGCAACCGGCCGCTGACCTTCCAGGTGTACGGCACCGACGCGTACACCACCGCCGACGGCGCGTTCGCCCTGCTGCCGGCGGACCGGGCGGCCACCGACGTCGGCTCCTGGATCAGCTTCGAGCGGCGGAGCTGGACGGTGCCGCCCGGCAAGCGGGCCGACCTGCCGTTCCGGCTGAGCGTGCCCGCCAACGCCACCCCCGGCGACCATGCGGGCGGGGTGATCGCCGCCATCGCGCAGGCCCGCACCACCGCCGACGGGCAGCAGGTCCGGGTGGACCAGCGGTTGGCCGCGCGGGTCTACCTCCGGGTCGCCGGCGAGGTGCGCCCCGCCGCCACGATCGAGTCGGTACGCGTCAGCTACGACAACCCGGTCAACCCGGCCGGCGGGGGCGATGCCGTCGTCAGCTACCGGCTGCGCAACACCGGCAACGTACGCCTCGGCGGGACCGGCACGGTTACCCTCGACGGTCCGCTCGGCTGGCGGCTGGCCCGTACCGCCCCCGTCGACCTGCCCGAACTGCTGCCCGGCGCGGTCTTCACCGTCACCGAGCGGGTCACCGGCGTGCCGCCGGCGCTGCGGCTGACCGCCGAGGTGGACCTCGCACCGACCACCGTGGACACCGCGCTGCCGCCGGTGCTGCGCACCGCGACCACCTGGGCCCCGCCGTGGCTGCTGCTCGCCGGGCTGGCCGTGCTGGCCGGCTGGCTCGCCGCCCGTTGGCGCCGCCGCGTCGCCGCCGCCGCGCGGGCAGTCTCCGCCGGCGGACCGGCCGTGGCCACGGTGGCGGACCCGGGTCAGCCGGCCGGCGGTCGGTTACCGGCGGCCCGGCCCGCCACCGGCCCCGCGACCGACACGCCGTGACCCCGCTACCGCTGATCGGCGTCGCGCTGCTGGCGCTGGCCGCCCCGGTGCCCACCCCCGCGCCCGCACCGGCCGGCACGCCGTCGGCGGTGCCGGGGCTCGCCGTTCCGGCCGGCACGCTCCGGGCCGGTCAGCAGGTCCTGGTGGCCCTGCGCGGTTGGCCGGCCGGCACCGTGCAGATCGAGGTCTGCGGCAACGCCGGCCGGCGCGGCGCGCTCGACTGCGCGGCCAGCCACGCCAGCGACGGGCACGTGCCGCCCTCGGGGGCGGCGACCCTGCCGGTGGTGCTCGCCGCCCCGCCGGTCGCCTGCCCCTGCGTGCTGAGGGCCCGCACACCCACCGGCTCCGCCCGCGCCACCGTCGCCCTGCCGCTGACCGGCGTGACCGCGCGCCCCGCCCCGGCCCCGGCCGGCACGCCGGAGCTGGTCGTCGTCGGCCTGCGCGCCGCCGACCGCTCCGGGATGGCCGGCTGGTTCGGCCTCCCCGGGGACCTGACCGTGGACCTCACCCTGCGCAACGCCGGCCCCGTCGACGTGGTCGACCCCCCGTTCACGTTGCTGTTCGGCCGCCCCGGGCGGGTCCATGGGGTGGTCGACGCCCCGGCGCTCGGCACGATCGCGGCCGGGCAGACCCGGCAGTACCGGCTCCGGGTCCCGATGGACGTCGCCACCGTCGGCCGGCACGAGCTGCACGGCCGGATCGAACCGCCCGGCCGGCCGCTCGCCTTCACCGTCGAGGCGGCCCGCCAACCCTGGGGCCTGCTGGCCCTGGCCGCCGCGCCGGTCGTGCTGGCGCTGGCCCGGACGCGTCGGCGTCCCCCACCGGGGCGGCCGGACAACGCCGGTGGCGGCCGGGCGGCGACGGGAGGCCCCGCCCCGGCCGTCGGGGAGCCGGCGATGGACGGCGGCCGTTCGACCGGCCCGAAGCCCTAGGCTCGGCGCGAACGCGTCCGGCTTCGGACCCTGGTCATCGGCCCACGAGCCCCAACTGGGTGGAGTTGTCGGGGAGGCCGGCGAGCGAGACCCGGCTGCCCCTGGCCGGCGTCGGGGTTCCGACGCCCGGCAGGCTGTTGAACGCTGTCCAGGAACCGCCGGTGCCACGCACCCGGTGGTAGATGGCGTCGTCCGCGCCGACGATGACCACCTGCGAGGTGCCGTCCGGCAGCCCGGCGACGGTGACGTCCTTGGCCACCGCCGGGCTGCTGGTGCCGACGCCGTTGAGCGGCTGGAACGGGCTCCAGGTGCCGTTGGCGGACCGGATGCGGTGGTGCAGGTAGCCGTTGGAGCCCGCGATGACGACCTGCGACGACCCGTCGGGCAGGCCCGCGACGGCCACGGCGCTGCCGAGCGCCGTCGTGCCGGTGCCGTTGCCGTCGAGCGGCTGGAACTCGCTCCAGGTGCCGTTGGCGTTGCGGACGCGGTGGTAGATGCCGTTGTCCAGGCCGACGATGACCACCTGCGCGGTGCCGTCGGGCTGCCCCGAGATGGCGACGTCCCTGGCACCGGCCGGGCTCGGGGTGCCGAAACCGTTGAGCCTGCCGAATGCGGTCCAGTTCCCGTCGGCGTGGCGGATGCGGTGGTAGACCGTGTCGTCGGCGCCGACGATCACGACCTGGGCCGAGCCGTCGGGCAGGCCGGCGATGGCCACCCGCTTCCCCCGCGCGGTGCCGGTGGTGCCGACGCCGTTGAGCGGCTGGAACTCGCTCCAGGTGCCGTTGGCGTTGCGGACGCGGTGGTAGACGCCGTCGTCCAGGCCGACGATCAGCATCTGCGCCGTGCCGTTGGAAAGGCCGGCCACCGCCATGTCCTTGGCGCTGCCGTGCGCGGGGGTCTGGTAACCGTTGAGCGGCTGGAATCCGGTCCAGGCCCCGCTGGCGACGCGGATCTGGTGGAACATCGGGCCGCCGGCGTCCACCGGCGGGTTCTGCGCGATGTAGGCCAGCGGATTGAGATAGGCCCCGGCAGGGTTGATCATGTGCCAGTGCAGGTGCGGCCCGGTCGAGCTGCCCGATCCGGGCGCGCCCGCGGCGCCGCCGGACAACCCGACGACCGCGCCGGCCGGAACGTACGTCCCGTTGGCCAGTGCGAACTGGGACAGGTGGAGATACTGACTGCGGTAGCCCTCGGAATGGCTGATGGTGACCGTGTGTCCGCCGCCGCCGTTGAAGGGCGTGTTGGTGACCGTGCCCGCCCCGCACGCGGGCAGCGGTGTGCCCACGCGCATCCCGAAGTCGATGCCGCCCCGGGAGCCCCGGTTGAGGTGATCCTGCCACCCGTTGGTGATCGGGTACCCCCCGAAGGGGTTGTGGATCGCCGGGCCGGCGTAGGCCCGACCTGGCAACAGGAGCCCCCCGGCGGACAGGCCGGTCAGGGCCACCGCGCCACGGATGAGACTTCTTCTCGCGACTCCCATGTGCTTTCCTCTCCCGAGCGTGGCTGATCAACCACGGCAGAGGCATTCCTATATGTACACGCATGGAAATATCAATGCCCCGACCTTGCCGCCGGGCCGGGAACCACCGCTACCGCTCCTTGAGGCGGCGGTTGACCTCCTCGGAGATCCGTCGGTTCAGCTCGGCCAACCGCTCGTCGGTGTACGTGGCCAGGTCCTTCAGGTCGGGGCCACCGTTCGCCGCCTCGTCCTGCTGCTTCTGCCGCTCCCGACGTTGCAGTTCCTGCTCCTCGGGCGAGCCGGGGGCGGCGTACGCGCACCGGACCAGGGCACCGTCGGCGCTCTTCAGGCAGGTCGCCTCCCGCCCGTTGACCTGGCCCCGCCCCTCCACCCGGTACCGGATGCTCTGCGCACTGCCGAGCGTGGCGGTCCAGGTGCTGCCGCCGGTCGGCACCACCTCGAACACCTGGTCGTCGTTCCAGCAGCAGACGTCCCGGTACTCCGCCTTGATCAGGGCGACGATCGCCTGGGGCGACGACCAGGTCGGGCTGAGCCGGTGCACGGTCAGCGGGGCGAGCCCGCCGCCGGAGTGCCGGGTCGGCACCGTCGACACCGCCACCACCGAACTGGCCTCGCCCTGCGGGGTGAGCGGGGTGACGTACGCGCTGCCTCCGCTGCCGTCGCGGTGGCGCAGGGTGAACTCCGACTCGTTGCCCTCGTTCGCGCCGTCCTCGGAGGCGTCCCAGCCGCTGCGCTCGAACCACCAGTCGGCGAAGCCGCCGACGGCGGCGGTGCCCTCCCGCTGCTCCGCGGCCAGGCTGATCGGGTAGGACGGTCCGGGCACCTTCGTCGTGTCGTCGGTGATCGTGACCTTCCCGGTCCGGCCGTCGTACAGCGCCACGCCGGCCGGCCGCTCGGTCACCACCAGGACTCCGGTCTGGCGCTTCAGCGGCACCACCACGACCGGGGTGTCGCCCCGGCAGTGCACGTACGCGTCGTCGGCGGAGAACCGGGCCCAGCGCCGCTCGGCGGAGATCTTCCGGCCCAGGTTGTGGGTGAACCAGCCGCCGATCCGCGCGTCGGCGGTCGACACGTCGAACTGGCACCGCTGCTGCGCCCGGCTGTTGCCGCCGAGCGGCACCTCCTGCACCAGGCCGACCTCGTAACCGGTCAACCAGCCGCGCCGCTCGACCAGGACGGCGAACCGGTCGGAGTCGGGCAGGTAGCTGACGTCGGTGATCTCGCCGGTGACGTCGCCCAGGTTGGGCGCCGCCTGTGCCTGGCCGACCACGTACGGCGCACGCGCGGTCAGCTCCGGGACCGGATCGGTCACGACCCGCATGGTGCTCACGTACGCCCGGTCCTGGAGGTACTCGCCGTAGGCCAGCCAGAACGCCCCCAGCGCCAGCCCGACGGCGGCGCCCAGCCAGCCGAGGACCACGATCCCGCCGGCCGCCGCGGGCGTGGTCCCGCGGCGGCGGAGCCGGTGGTGAGCAGTCGCACCAGGAACGGCGCCCCGGCGAGCAGGGCCACCAGGGCCGGCGCCACCAGCCAGGGCACCAGTTTGCGCACCTCCCACACGAGGACGGTGGTGGCGTACGAGGCACACCAGCCGACGGCGGCCAGCAGAAGAATCGGGATGCCCACCCGCAGCGTCCGGCCCATCGACAGCCCTCCTCGCGAGATGACGAGCTTCGATCCTATTTCGGCCGGTCAACACGGCTGTCGGTTCCTGCGGGTAGCGTGCCGGACATGGGCGTCGACTGGAATCACGAGTTGCTCGACCAACTCGACTGGCACTGGCGTCAGCAGGCACGGGCTCGCCTCGACGGGCTGACCGACGCCGAATACCACTGGGAACCGGCACCGGGCGGCTGGGGCGTGCGGCGGCGCGGGCAGAGCCCGGCGCCGATGGCGGTCGGGCAGGGCGAACACCTGATGGACTACGCCTTCCCCGAGCCCGAGCCGCCGCCGGTCACCACGATCGCCTGGCGGCTCGGTCACATCATCGTCGGGGTGTTCGGCCGACGCAACGCCGCCCACTTCGCCGGCCCGCCGGTCGACTACCACACCTTCGGGTACGCCGGCACGGCCGCCGAGGCGCTGCGGCAGCTCGACGAGGCGTACGCCCACTGGAGCGACGGCGTACGCGGCCTGGGCCGCGACGGGCTGGACCGGCTGTGCGGCCCGGCCGAAGGGCCGTTCGCCGACTATCCGATGGCCACGCTCGTGCTGCACATCAACCGGGAGGCGATCCACCACCTCTCGGAGGTGGCCCTGCTGCGCGACCTGTACCCGCGCCTCGCCCGCTGAGCACCCGCCGGGGCCGGCAGCCCCCTGCCTCAGCCACCGCCCATGGTCGACGAGCTGTTGTCCGACGAGTTGCCCCGCCGTGACGTGTACCGGCCCGCCCGCCGCCCCGCCCTCGCGCGACGCCCCAGCACCGTGATGATCGACAGCAGCACCGCGGCGAAGAGCACGGGTATGCCGACTGCCACCGCCGCGACCGTTCCACCCGACACACCGATCACCTCTCCCCGGCTCCACGACGCGAGGGGCACAGCCCACCCCCACGCCTGGAAGCCCTCTCCGATGGGCCGAGACCGATTCTCCTCCCCGCGCCCACGGCGGGAGACCGTCGAGGCCGGGCGGCTGCTGCGGGCACCGACCGGCACGCCGGCTCACCGGCTCGAACAGCGACCGCCGGGGCCGGTCAGGCTCGGCGGCGCGCCACCAGGACGGCGTCGTGGACGGTGATGTCGCGTCCCTCGGGGTCGACCGCGACGCGTGGCCGGGCCTCGGCGGCCAGCACCTGCCACCTAGTCGGGTCGAGCGAGGACGCGACCTCCTCGCCGGTGAACATCATCTCGGGGAAGTGCATCCTGCGGGCGGTGGTGCGCAGGTCGAACGGGTGGTGCCCGACGATCAGCAGGGTTCCCCCGGGGGCCACCGCGGCGGCCAGCCGGGCGAACAGCTCCCGCCGCGCCTCGCCCGGCAGGTGCATGAACTGCGACGACACCAGGTCGTACGCGCCCTCGGCGGGCGGCTGGTCGCGCAGGTCCGCGCGCGTCCACCCGATGCGGCCGGCGACCTGCGGACCAGCGGTCGCGGCATGGGCGGCGGCCCGCTCCAGGGCGGTGGCGGAGATGTCGACCGCCGTGACCCGCCAGCCCCGTTCGGCCAGCCAGACGGCGTCGGCTCCCTCGCCGCAGCCGACGTCGAGCGCCCGGCCCGGCGGCAGCTCGGCGGCGTCCGCGACGAGCTGCGGGTTCGGGCGTCCGCTCCACACCGCCGCTCGGGACCGGTACCGCTCCTCCCAGGCGGCCTCCTCGAACATCGTGTCCGCCTGGTGCCGGTAGGCGGCCACCGCGTCCCGGGTCTCCTCGGCGACGAGGTCGGCGTTGATCGCCGCGCCGGCGGCCAGACCCGCCGCGGCGGCCGTGATCACCTGGGCGCGTACGTCGGCCACGTTGCCCGCCACCCACACGCCGGGCACGGCGGTGGCCCCGGTCGGGTCGGCGGGGACCTGGCTGCCGATGACCTGCCCACCGAACTCCACGTCGGCCGGCTTCAGGCCGAGCGACTCCAGCACGCCCGCGCGGGCGGTGAACCGGGGCGCGACGACCAGCGCGTCCAGCTCGACCACCTCGCCCGAGGCCAGCCGCACCCCGGTCAGCGTGTCGCCGGCCACCTCCAGCCCCGCGACCGGGCCGTCCACGACGGTGATCCCACGCGCCGCGAGCCGCTCGGTCTCCTCGGCGCCGGGCGTCGTACCGTGCAGCAGCAGCATCACGTGCGGGCTCCACTGCCGCCACAGGTCCGCCTGGTGTGCGGCCGTCGGGCCGGTGGCCAGGACACCGAGGCGCCGGTCCCGGACCTCCCACCCGTGGCAGTACGGGCAGTGCAGCACGTCGCGCCCCCACCGCTCGGCCACCCCCGGCACGTCGGGCAGCTCGTCCACGAGCCCGGTCGTCACCAGCAGCCGCCGCGCCCGCACGCCGCGCCCGCCGTCCAGCGTCACGACGAACCCGTCACCGTCCCGCGACGCGGTCTCGGCCCGACCGGCGACGACCTCGCCGCCGTACCGGGTCACCTCGGCACGCCCGGCGGCCACCAGATCGGCCGGCGGCGTGCCCTCCCGGGTCAGGTAGTTGTGCACGTGCCCGGCGGGCGCGTTGCGCGGCTGTCCGGCGTCCACCACCAGCACCGACCGTCGCGCCCGTACCAGCGCCAGGGCCCCGCTCAACCCGGCTGCGCCCCCACCGACCACCACCACGTCGTACGTCTCGTCCGCCATGTGCGTCCCCTCCGCTCGTCTGGGCCAACCGTTCCGCGGGCCCCGCCGATCCGACAAGTAAATTTGCCGTTCTGGCAAACGACGAAATCGCGGCGACGTGACCGGCGGGAACGGGTACGGCGGTCCCGGGTGACCGCCGTACCCGTTCCCAGGGTCAGTAGCCGACCCTGACCTGCATCTGCCGCCAGGTCTGCGGGCCGACGACCCCGTCGACCGTGATTCCGCGCATCCCCTGGTACCACCGCACGCCGGCCTCCGTCCGCGCGTCGAAGGCACCGGTCGCCCGGCCGCACCGCCGCTCCCCCACGAACCGCTGGACGAAGGCCACGTCGTCGCCGTTCGTCCCCCGGCGCAGGGTGCGTGAGCCGGGCACCCGCCCGGTCGGCGTCGGCGCGGCCGGCGTGGTGGCCTCGCGCAGCGCGGCGACCGTCCACGGGCCGACGACGCCGTCCACCGCCAGCTTCCGGGCCTGCTGGAAGGTACGCACCCACGCCTCGGTGGCGACCCCGAAGTCCCCGTCGACGGCCAGCCTGGCGCCCAGCCGGCCGGCGACGGTCTGCAACTCGCGCACGTCGCTGCCCCGGCTGCCACGCCGCAGCACCCGGTCACCGAGCTTCGGCACGGGCGCGGTGACGATCCCCCAGCTCCGGTCGCTCCGCTCCGCCGACGGGGTGTGGCTGACGCTGACGTGCAGGTGCTTGTCGTGCGGGTTGCTGCCCGTGTACCGGGCCGGGGTGAAGCCCCGCGTCCGGCTCCAGATCGTCCGGTTGAAGATCACGTACTGGGTGGACGGGTGCGCGATGCACTTGCGGATCACCAACGCCGGGTCGATGCCGTCCCGGTCGACGTCGAGCGCGTTGACCGAGCGGTCGTCCGCGTCCGGGTTGTGGTCGGAGGTGCCGGCCTGGTGGGCGGCGTCGCCGATCCAACCGTCCGAGGCGCGGTCCCGGTGCGGCCAGCGCCGGTCGATCTCGTCGCGCAACAGCCGCAGCGTCGGCGCCAGGTGGTACGCCACGAGCCCGGGTGCCTCCGGCGACGGCTCCTCCTCGGCGGCGAAGAGGTCGTACTCGACCGCCTCCCCGATCCGGCTGCCCGGATCGTCGTCCTCCGGGGTCCGGTCGACGTCGACCTGTTCGATCACCGCGTCCACCTCGTGCTCCTCTCTGCTGATCGCCGGTGGGGTCGTCACGCGGCGGTGGGGGTCGCCGACGCCGGATCGGGCGTCGGATCGGTGGCGGCCGGGGCGGGCCTGACGGTGTGCGGCGCGGCGGCGGGAACCTCGGCCACCAACGGGTCGAGATCCGCGCGGACCGCCGAGACCTGCCAGAAGAAGGCGTGCGACGCCTTCGACCCGTCGACGGTGCGGACCCGGAACTCGCCGGCGGTGACCCGGGACGCCGCCAGCGCCGAAACCGGCTCGTCGTCGTCGAAGACCGGGGTGAGCTGGACGGTGCGGCCCTCCAGCCGGGTCAACGCCTCGAAGTACTCGGGCAGGTCGACGGTGGCGGCCCCGTCGACGAGCCGACCCTCGCCCCGGTAGTAGACGCCGTTCTCGGGGCCCTCCAGTGCGGCGTGCACCAGCAGCCGGCGGTCCGGATCGGCCGGGTCGTCGAGCGGGTGGTCGATGACGAACTGCTTGGTCCGGCCGACGATCTTGCCGCTGGCGGCCTCCAGCGAGATCGGGTACGGGCCGCCGACCGGCCCGGCATACATCGCCCCGGAGACGAACAGGTCGAAGGTGCTGACGCCCCCGCCGCTCCAGTCGGGAATCGAGTTCGGGCTCGTCTTCACCCCGAGTCGGCCGTTGACCTGCAGGTCACCGCCGAACAGGCCCCGCTTCTCCACCCACAGGCAGCCCGCGTCCGGCTCAGAGCTGCCGCCGTGCCCGACGTACACGCCCTGGGTGTTGAGCAGGAACAGCCGCTCCGGGCCGCTCAGGTGCAGCCGGCCGGCCCCGGCGAGATATCCCGAGGCGGGGAGGTTGACGTTCCCGCCCACCCCGAGCGCCCCCTGCACGGTCAGGTTCCCGCTGGAACCGGCCTCCTTGACCACGAACAGCCCGGCGCCGGCCCGGACCGCCACCTGGCCGTCGCTGAGCAGGTTCAGCCCGCCGCGTCCGCGCACCCGGGCGGCCCGCAGTTCGCGCACCTCCAGGTCCGCGTACTCGCGGCTGTGCAGCGGGTAGCCCAACGAGGGGGTGACCGTGCTGGAGTCGACCAGTTCGAAGCCGCGGCCGGCCCGGAAGGAGAGCTGCCCGTGCTGGACGCCGGGCCCCCAGAAGCCGAGGCTGGCAACCACCTGGTCGGCCTGCACGGCGGTGCCGTCGAGGCTGCCCAGGTGCAGCATGCTCTGGCTGATCCGCAGCCGGTCCGCGCCGGCCTGGTGGAAGGTGATCGCGTCGTCGGGGTCGTTGTTGTTGCCGATCCGCAGGACGGTGTTCTCGCCGACCGCCGCCCAGTAGCGGATGAACGCCTCGTCGCCGACCCCGCCCCCGGCGTTGGCGGGGAACTGGATGCCGGCCTGCGGCGAGTTGCCGACGGACGGCACGATCGCCCCGGCCGGCACCCGCAGGCCGGCGACCAGCCGACCGGTGGCCTGCACGGTCACCACGCCCTGGCTGCGGACCACCCGGCCGAGCACGATCGCGCGCCCCGGGTCGGCCGGCGGGGCGGTGGTCAGCTCCACCCGGCCCTCCTCGGTCCACCGGGTCTCGGCGGCCACCCCGCCCTCGTCGCGCCGGTCGGTCAGCGTCTCGGAGTAGCGCAGGGTGACGTGGAACGTGCCGTCGCCGGGCGGGCTCACCCGGCGGCCGGCGGGCACCACGATGAGCAGCCCGTCGGCGTCGACCGCCGCGCCCTCGGCGACCGTGACGTCGCCCCCGGTCGCGGTGAGCTCCAGCCCGCTCACCACGCCGACCGGCTGCCGCAGCCGGGCGGTGAGGTGCTGGCGGGACAGCAGGTAGTCCACCGCCTGGGTCAGGTCGGCGGCCCGCAGGTACTGGTGGTCGTAGTACCGGGGCCGGGCCATCGGCAGCGGCACGTCGTTCTTCCAGTTGATCGTCATCGGTTTCTCCGCGCGGTTTCGAAATCGGTGGATACGGGCGGGGCGGCAGGGCTCATCGGGGCTCCACGGCGTCGTAGCGCAGGCCGCTGGAGATGTCGCCGCCGGTGGCGTGCCGGGAGCGGCCGAGCCACAGGTGCACCGAGCCGTCCACGCCACGGGCCAACTGCCACCGGCGCAGCACCCGGACCCCGGCGCGGCCGATCTCCTCCTCGGGCACGGCCAGTTCGACCACCCCGGCGCCGCCGGGGCCGGGCCGCCAGTCGAGCACCCGGCTGTGCCCGAGCACGGGGACCGGCGGCCCGTCGCGGGTCGGCTGCTGGATCGGCACCCGCCGCAGCCGCACCGCGGTCGGGTCGCCGGCCGGCGGGGTGGGCACGAGCGGCACCCAGTTCTCCGGCACGGTGGTGGCGAAGGCGTAGGACAGCTCGGGCACGACCACGGGACGGCCGGTCGCCGGGTCGACCGGCGGCGGGTCGGGCACCGGCGGGCGGGCCGGTACGGCGGACCGGGCGACCTGCGCGCTGCGGTCGATCGCCCGGCCGGTCGCGCCGGTCACCGTACGCTCGATCGCCCAGACCAGGTTGGCCATCTCGTCCCGGCCGAACCGGACCTCCTCGACCGGCTCGGAGTCCAGGGTGGCGGCCGCCGTCGCGGGCAGGACGAGCACGTCGGCGGGCCCGTCGGTGACGGCGCCGGACGGCCGGAACAAGGCCCAGCCCCGCCCCCCGGGGGCGGCCGGCACCAGGGTCCGGGTGCCGAACGTGTCCGTGACGATCAGCGACCGGACCCGGGTGGCCGAGCCGACCGGCAGCTCCAGCGGGACGATGAAGTGGTCGTTGGCGTAGACCAGGCCGTACTCGAGCAGGAACATCCGGGCCAGGTCCCCGGCACCCGCCCCGACCTGGCCCAGGTTGATCCGGGAGTCCTCCATCTCCCAGAACCGGGTGGCCGGCATCCCGGCGTAGCCCACCGGGGTGGGCAGGGTGATCCGGACCAGTTCCTGGCTGGCCGGTTGCGCCTGCAGGGTGTCGAGCGGCGCGTGGTCGAAGTGGTACCAGTCCAGCCGGTCACCGTCGTACTCCCGGGCGGTGAGCACCAGCTCACCGGCCGATCCGGCGGCGCCGACGGCGAACTCGTACTCCATCCGCTCCCGCTGCCAGGCGGTGCCCTCCAGCCCGGCCGCGCTGATCAGCGGGTGGAAGTCGTCCGGTGGCCACGGTGGCGTGTCCGGCCGGGGGTCGACCCCCGGCGCGATGACCGCCGGTAGCTGCAACAGGTACCCCCCGGGCGGGCCGGGCGGGCGGGGCGGCACCCCGAGCCAGGCCAGCCAGCCGGTGATCGCGGTACGCAGCGCGCCGGCCAGCGCCGGCGGCACCGGCAGGTCGTCCTCGACCGTCCCGGCCGCGCAGGCGCGCAGCAGCAGGTCGCCGTGCGGCACCCGGCCGGCGACCACCCGCAGGTAGCCGACCGTGCCCGCGTCGGCCGCCGACGGGGCGTCCGGGGGCACCGCGGGGATCCGGTAGCGGCCGGCGACCGCCGGGCCCAGCTCGCCGGCGCCGGCCTCGGCCAGCAGCCGCAGGAACTGCTGGCCGGTCTCCGCCGAGAGGCGCAGGTCGTCGGCGGTGGCCGCGCCCTCCCGCTCGACGAGTGCCTCCAGCGGGATGCCGGACGGCAGCCCGATGGTGCTGCCCGAGGCGGCCCCCGGGCGGTACCGGGTGAACGGGGTCACCTCGGCGTGCACCCGGGCGACCACCGGCGAGCCGGCGTCCTCGCCGGTGAACTCGCCGAGCTGCCACTGCCGGGCGAGCAGCCACAGCGGGTCGGCGATGCGCGCCTCCAGCGCCGGGCTCAGGTCGCCGCGCCGGGTACGCGGCTCCAGCCGGGTCCAGGTGGTCACCGACGCCGGCGGGTCCTGCGGCGCGTCCGGGCCGGCGGCCGGCGCCACCTGGTTGTCGTGCACGAGGTGGCTCATCGGCCCTCCTGCTCACCCGGCGCGACGGGTGCCGCGTCCGGTACGAAGTCGGTGGTGGTCGCCGCCTCGGCGACGTTGGTCGGCAGGTAGAACGCGGGCAGGTACTGCCCGCCGGCACCGAGCGAGTCGAGGTCGGTGACCCGGGCGACGGCCAGGTCGAGGGTCTCCTCGACGGCCTGGGCGAGCCCCGCCGGCTGCCAGGTCGCGGCGCCGTCGGCGCTGACCGCCAGCAGCACCGCCTGGCCGGCGGCGGCGGCCGGCGCGTCGTACTCGAAGGTCAGCCCGGTCCGCGTCGTGGCCGCCGGCACCACCTCGGTCCACTCGTCGACGAGCAGGCCGTGCACCGGCTGGGTGAGGTCGAGGTCGCCGAGGCTGACCAGGACCAGCGAGGTCGGCTGGCTGTCCGCCCGCGGCGCGGCCTCACCCACCCACCGGTCGCCGGCCTGATACGGCAGCTGGGCGACCCGGACCCGCGCCGGCACCCGCACGACCCCGCCCGCGCCGAGCGCGTCGGCGTAGGTCAGCACCTCCTGCAACCGGCCCACCGCAGGGCGGACCCGGCCGTAGCGGGCCAGCCAGCGCCGTACCGGGTGGGGCGAGCCGCCCTGGAGGGCGTCGCTGGCGGCGAGCGCGGTCGTCAGCGCGACCGGGTCGGGGGCCCGGCTGGCCGACAGCACCGGCATGTCGGCGCCGAGCAGCGCCCGGATCCGGGCGACGTGCAGCTCGCGCCGGTCCGCCGGCGGCGCGGTCGGGGTGTCGAAGTCGGTCTCCGGGTCGCAGACGCAGCCGCCCACCGGGCACGGGGTGCGTCCGCGCGCCTCGGCCACCAGCCGGCAGTGCGCGGCGACCCGGCGGGCCAGCTCGTCCCCGGCGGACCGGGCGGCCTCCGCCGCGGCGGCGGCGCCGGTCCCCGGCAGCGGCGGGAACACCCCGACGATCCCGAAGCCGGCGGCCGTCCGCAGCAGGGTGTGCACGGTGGTCTCGTTCCAGCCCGGGTCGTCCGGGCTGCCGGCGGCGTGCAGCCCGGTGGCGGTGTCGAGGGCGAGCTGCCACAGCTCGGTGGCCTGGTGCCGGGTGACGCCGTCGACCTGCGCCGGCGCGTCGGAGTCGGTGCCCAGGTCGGCGGCGAGCAGTTGCCGGCCCCGGCCGAACAGGTCGCGCAGCGCCGCGACCGCGGCGAGGAACTCGGCCAGGCTGACCCGGGAGGCCGGCCAGCCGGGCGCCCGGTCGTAGTCGAGTTCCAACCGCCACTCGGGGGTCACCTGGGACGGCGCGAGGCGGCTCCAGGCGACCAGTTCGATCCGTCGGTCCAGGTCGGTGCCGGCCGGGGTCCCCGGATGCGGCGGCCCGGCGAGGTGGTCCACCGCCGCCGCCTGGAGGCGGTCCAGGCTGCCCTCGACGTGGTCGGTGACGACGACACCGTCCGGCGCGTGCCAGCGCGCCCGCCAGCACACCCGGTTGGCGGGCGGCAGCAGCGCGGCGGTCAGCGCGTCGACCGCGGCACCGATGATCCGGGGCTGCTCGGACTGGCCGGCCGGCCAGTCCGAGCGCCGGCCGGCGAACCGGCCGTCGAGGTTGAACAGCACGGCGACCCGGTGGGTGACGCTCACCCCGCTGGCCGGGGTGCGGGTGAAGTGCAGCTCGGGCGGGGTGGTGGCCGCACCGGAGGCGACGTCCACCGCCGCGGCGGCGCGGTCCATGTCGCCCACGGCGAGCTGGTGCACGCCCTCGGCGAGCAGGGCGTCGGCCACCGCGTCGGCATTGTCGGCCAGCTCGGCGAGCACCTCACCGACGGCGATCCGGGCGCCGCCGGGCAGCTTCGCCAGCTCGGTGGCGAGCGCGCCGGCCCGGTGCAGCCGGTGCAGCTCCAACCCGTCGGCGACGGCGGTGGACGCGACGGTGCCGACGATGTCCGGCGGGCCGTCCCCGTTCGGGTCGACCCGGTGCGCGCGGACCGGGGCCAGCCGGCGGAACAGCGGGATGTACTGGTCGAGCGGGCCGCCCGGGTGATCGTGCAGGCCGCGTTCGAAGCGGTAGCCGAGCAGTTCGCCCAGCGCCTGCCCGTCGCGCATGCCGGCGAGGAGCTGCCCGGCCAGCCGGACCCGGCGCGAGGAGAGGTCGACCGCGACGGGGTTGTCGTCGCCGCCGCCGTGCGAGCGCCACGCGCTGCGCAGCACGGCGGCGGTGACCGCCTGCGCCGGCGACGGGGCGTGTACGTGGCCGGCGCCGGCCGGGGCCGCCACGAGCTGCGGGGGCGCGGCGGTGTCCGGTACGTGGGCGGGCCGGTCGACCAGCGTGGGCGGCGGCGCCGGGTGCAGGTCGGTGAGCCAGCCGTACGCGCCCACGTGCACCCCGTCGGGCGTCCCGGCCGGGCGGGTGGCGGCCAGCCGGTCCAGCCGGGTGCTGGCCAGCGAGGTGATCCAGGCGTCCAGTCGGTGTGCGGTGAGCCCGAGCGTCCCGGCGACGTACCGGTCCAGGTCGTCCGGGTCGAGGGCGGCCGGGACGTCCCCGGTGGGGGCCAGCCCGGTCGCCAGGTCGGTCAGCGCGTCGCGCAGTTCACGCAGGTCGGCGGTTGCCAGTCGGTGCCGGGTGTCGTCGTCCCCGGCCGCGGCGGCGAGGTACCCGCCCACGCTCCTGCCGCCGGTGCCAGGCACGGTGACCGCCAGCCGTCGGCGCAGCGTCGGGGTGATCTCGCCCGGCCGGATGTCGATCAGCTCCGGCTCGGGGATCTCCGCGGCGGCCGGCAGCCCTGCGGCCTCGGCGAGCAGGTCCGCGGCGGCGGAGTGCTCGGCGATCAGCGCCGCCCGCAGCAGCCGGTGGAACAGCGGCACCGGCCCCGCCGAGGCGGGTGCCGCCGGGATCTGGTCGCCGCGCAGGCCCACGGCGGCGAGCCCGTTGAGGTACGCGCGGATCCGGGCGGCGCGGTCCTGACCGGGTGCGGCCACCAGCGGGGTGCCCAGCGCGAAGGCGCCCTTGGCGAAGACCGCCAGGGACAACCGGGGGTCGACCGGCCCGCCCAGGCCGAGCGCGGCCAGCAGCGCCCGGCCGGGTTCGACGACCTGCTGCCGCCAGCCCGGGCCGAGGTCGAGCCGGGCGAACCGCCACAGCCAGCTCACGTACTCGTTGCCGAGCATGCTGCGGGCACGGACCTCCAGCACCCGGGCGTCGGTGGCCAGGATCTCCACCATGGTCTGCTCGGGGTCGGCCAGCCCGGGCCGGATCCGGGGCGCCGGGGCGGCCAGCCAGACCTGCTGCCAGAGGTTGCGCAGCACGGTGACCGCGCGGGCCTCGGCGGGGCTGGCCGGCTGCCAGCCGCGCAGCGCCGCCACCGGCAGCAGCCCGTAGGGCTGCGCGCCGATCCGCAGGGTGGGCAACGGCCCCTCCGGGTGCAGGTGCTCGACGAAGTGGGCGCGCAGCTTGCGCTGCTCGGCCGGGGTGGCCACCGGCAGCAGGTGCCGCAGCATGCTGCCCGGCCCGGCCGGCCAGAGGGCCCGGCGGACCAGTCGGGCCAGCCGGCGTTCGTCCCGGTCGGCCGCGGCGGCGCGGGCCAGCGCGGTCGGCGCGTCGGGGCGTACCGCCCGGCGGCGGACGGTCGCCAGGTCCTCGACGTCCGGCTGGGGCGGTGCGCCCACGGCCGGGGTCGACCCGGCCGGCACGGCGCTGAGCGGTTCGGCGCTGAGCGGTTCGGCGCTGAGCGGTTCGGCGCTGAGCGGCACGGCCAGGGCCCGACCGACCAGGGCGGCGGCGTTCTCGACCTGCGGCCCGGTGCCACCGGGTACCGCGTCCGTGCCGGTGACGGGGGCGACCGGGGGGCGTTCGGCCACGGTGACCGTCTCGGTGTTGTTGGTCGGGGTGCCCGGCGGCAGGAAGGCCAGCCCGCCGGTGGCGGCGTGGGCCTCAAGCAGCCGGTCCAGCCGCGCCGCGGAGATGTCCGGCGGAGTGTCGGTGTCGACGCCGAAGACCAGCAGGCGGTCCACCGGTTGGGGCCGGCCGGCACCGTCGGTGGGTACGTCGACGGCGAAGGCCATTCCGGCGGCCACCGCGGCCGGGTAGTCGACCATCCAGCGCATGCCCTCGTCGACCGGGGGCGACTCGGCGGCGCCCGCACCGACCGGTGTCCCGGTCGCCGGGCTGCCGGGCGGCACCGGGGTCGGCCCGGCGGCCAGGTCGCGGGTGACCGGCCCGGAGACGCCGGTGAACAGCGTGTTGCCGGTCGTGCGGCCCACCGCGTACCAGCGGGTCGGCAGCAGCCGGACCCGGGCCGGTTCGCACCACGGCGCCGGCCGGCGCAGCGGATCGGGCAACAGGCCGGTGGCCGGGTCGGGCTCCATCACCCGGGCGATCCAGCCGGCCCGGGTCGCCCCGAACCGTCGGACCAGCTCGGTCCAGGCCTCCGCGCCGGGCGGGGCGTCGGCCGGGCCGGCGACGCCGGTCGACGCCGGGTCGCCGTCGGCGGTCGGGCCGAGCCAGTACGCCCGGCCGGCCGCCACCTCGTCGTCGGTCAGCCGGGGCTCGTGGCCGTCGATGTGAATCTGGTCGGGGTAGACCCTGATCCGCAGGGTGGCGCCGGCGAACCGGGTCTCCAGCCGGACCGGCAGCAGCGCCACCGGGTACCCGGTGGACAGCGTCCACGGGGTACCGGTGAGCGCGTCGGACAGCGGCGTTGGGCCGGCCGGGGCGGCGGAGGTGGTGCCGGCTGAGCGGCGGGGGGTGACGGTCATGGTTGGGTCTCCGGCGTGAGCAGCAGGTCACTGGCGTGGCGGGCGAGCATGACGGGCCGTTGCAGCGCCACCCGGGCCATGTCGGCGGCGTTGCGGCCGAACACCGCGCCGTCCACCGCCGTGCCCGGGAATCCCGGCGCGTACGGGGAGAGGAACCGCGCTCCACCGGGCAGGTGGCCCCAGTGCAGGTCGTCCCAGTGCTCGCCGGCCCAGGCGGGGGTGTCGGGCGGGGCCGACTCCGGCCAGTCGTCCGGCTCGGCGTCCAGGCCGAACCGGGGCGCGGTGGGCTGCTCCCGCAGGACGAAGAAGTAGCCGGGATCGCCGAGCGCCTCTTCGGCCGCGCCGCGGGCCTGCTCGGCGGTGTGTGGGAAGCCGAACAGCAGCAGGTCCGGGGAGAGCCAGGCGTTGAAGATCGGCGGCAGGTCCACCCCGGTCGGTTCCCGCCGCTGCGGCCCGGTCCAGCGGGCGCGGCGCATGGTGACCACGGTGGACGGGAAGCGGCGCAGCACCTCGCCCCGGATGACGAGGACCAGGGACTGCTCGCCGGGGGCGCCGACCGCCGTCAGGTGGCCGCCGAGCGGGCCGGTGAGCCAGGCCGCGTCGGTCAGCGGCGGTATGTCGGTCAACGGAGCGCCGGCCGACACCGCGCCGCGTACGTCCCAGAACTGCCGGAACCAGGTCTGCCGGGGGTCGGCGGGTAATCCCCGCCACAGCATCTCCCGGCTCATCTCGTGGTTGAGCCCGACCAGGAACGCCTCGATGAACCTGGGGTTGGCGGCCAGCGCGGTCATCGTCTCCGGCGCCACCGCCGGCAGGTTCGGCACCACGTGCTCCTGGGACAGCCCGCGCAGCAGTTCGTAGCTGGGCACGTCGAAGGTGATCCCGGCGAGCAGCCGGCGCAGCGGGTCCCCGGTGTCCGGCAACGCGTCGACCAGGAGTTCACCGCCGACGCTCAGGCCGGCCAGCACCTCGCCGGCGACCGCGGTCTCCGGGCGGAGCGTGGCACGTACCGCGCCGGCCGCCGGGCCGAGCGGCACCGTCGGCGGCTTCGGGTCGACGGCCAACGCCTGGGCCGGGGCCAGCCGGTCCTGGTGGTTCGCGGCGGCGGCCATGAACCGGTCGCCCATCGTGGCGCGGGCGGTCACCAGGTCGGTACGCAGGTCGGCGACGAGCAGGCCGCACCCGCGCCCGGCCGCCGCGTCCGCCGCCCCGGGGATGTCCTGCGGCGGGCTCCAGATCACCGGCACGCCGGCCGGGTCCAGGTCGAAGCCGACCCTGGTGGTGAGCACACCCACCCGGGAGCGGTGCGCCACCACCAGGTCGGGCCGGCGGGTGCCGCTGACGTCGACGACCGCGACCCCCGCGGCGACGCCCGCGGCCACCTCCGCCTCGCCGCCGACCGGCAGCGGGCTGGTCCACCCGGCGTCGGCGATCCGGCCGCGCCGGTTGACGCCCCGGCCGGTGAAGTACCGGGCCACCTTCTGCCCGGCGGTGTTCTCGCCGGCCACGAAGACCAGCAGGTCCGGCACCTGGTCGCCGGTCATGTCGACCACGTCGACGCTGACTGAGCGGATCGCCTTGAAGGTGTACGGGGTGGGCAGCGAGTCGGTCCAGCCCCGGGTGACCCGGCCGGCTGCGTCCAGTCCCCAGCCAACCCGGTAGTACACCCGGTTCGCGGCGGCGTCGGGGCCGTCGACGGCGTAAGCGACGACGAGTTCGGGTGACCCGTCGCCGTCCAGGTCGGCGACGGTGACGCCGAGCGCGCCGGCGTACCCGCTGACCGGGTCGGGCAGGTCGTACGGGCCGGCCCAGCCGCCGGCAGCGGCGCCGTCGGCGTCGATCCCGCTGCCCACCCAGTAGGCCAGTCGCCGGGTGCCGGCCACGTTGCCGGCCAGGACCGCCACCGCGAACAGCTGCGACGGACGGCCGCCGGTGAGCGGCGCGGCGGTGACCGCGGTGGCCACCGCGGGCACGCCGGTGAACGGGCCGGCCGCCGCCGCGGTGAGGGTGTTCTCCCGCAGCACGCCGTCCTCGCCCAGGTGGTGGGCGGCCTGCGAGCGGATCCGGCTGCCGGTCCCCTCGTCGACCGTGTACGACACCAGCAGCGAGGAGAGCAGGCCGACCCGGGGCGCGAAGCGGATGTGGGCCGGGGCCGGGGCGGTGTCCGGGCCGGCGCCCCGGGGATCGGCCGGGGTGCCGTGGTCGACCCATCCGCCGCCCCGGTTGCCCCAGGAGTACGCGGCCAGCCGTCCGTCGGCGGTCCGGACGAAGACCTCGCCGTCGCGGTCGTCACCGGTGACCGGGCCGGGCCGGTGCGCCGCGATCCCGTTGGCCGGCCGGCCGATCTCCTCCCAGTACCAGGAGTAGACCCCGGTCTCGTCGTTGCGCCACTGGTAGCGGCCGTACAGCCGCAGGTCTGCCGGGTCGGCGTCGGGGTGGGCCAGGACGAGCAGCTCCGGCTCCTCGTCGTGGCCGCTGGCCACGGTCTGCTGGCCCAGCGAGACGATCCGCAGGTTCTGCGGCAGCGGCGCGCGGAAGGAGACCCGGCCGTGGTTGAGGAACCCGCCCCAGCCGGGCACCCGGGTGACCAGTTCGCCGGTCGGGGTGAGGTAGCCGAAGCCGTCGGCCCGGGGATGGCTGAAGGTGTGGTAGGCCGCCGGGGAGCCCCAGATCGGCGGCGGCTGGCCGGGACCGTCGGCGACCAGGCTCCACTGCCCGTTGTGGACGAACAGCCGCTGGGCGGTGGTGGCCACGAACACGCCGGCCGGGGTCGGGCGCGGCGAGCCCCACAACCGCTCTCCGGTGGCGAGCTGCGGGCGGCCCAGCGACGCCCAGGTCCGGGCCACGGTGCCGAAGCGGTACAGGTCACCGCTCGGGCCGAGCATGAAGACGTCGGTGCCGCGGGCGGTGGGCCGGCTCGCCGTGCCGCCGGGTGGGCTGCCGCAGTCCGTCCACACCCAGCGGTCGCCGTCGTAGCGGCGCTCGTAGAGCCGGCTGTCGCGGGTACGCACGTACACCCGGTCGGGGGCCACGGTGGCGCCGGAGGTGACGACCTGGGTACCGGCCGGGGCGCCGTGGTCCCGCCAGGTCCAGACGCCGTCGAGCCGGCGGCGTTCGAACAACCGGCCGTCGGCGGCGGCGACGAAGAACCGGTCCGGGCCGAGCAGGTCGCCGCCGTTGCTGGCCAGCGTGGTGACCGGATCGTCCGCCGCGGCCGGAGCCCAGGCCGCCGGGGCCCAGGTGGCAGCGGTGTGCCACCACGGGTTCCGGCCGGCAGCCTCGATGGCGGCCCGGGTCAGCCGGGCGATGCCCTGCCCGGGCGGGACCAGGGTGTCGAAGACGACGCCGCCGGCCGGGATCCGGGCCGGCGGCACCGGGCTCGCGCCGCCGGCCAGCCGTAGCAGCGCCGACGACGACGGCGCGGCGGGGCGCAACCGGCGGGCCAGCGGGCCGCGCGGGCGGGCCAACCGGCGGAACGGCGCGCTGGTGGCCGCCCGGGCGCCGGCGTTGCCGTCGAGCAGCTCCTCCAACGACTCGACCGGCACGGCGCCGGCACCGGTGAGCCCGGTCGCGGCCGGGGCCGCGACCAGGTCGTGCACCGGCCGGGCCAGCGCGACGAGCTGGTCGTCACCGAGGGCGGTCCCCGGCGCGGCCGGGTCCACCCGCTTCGCGAACAGGGCGGCGGCGCTGTCCCGGGCGGCCTGCCCGCGCAGCAGTTGCTCGTTGACCTCGCGCAGCTCGGCGGCCCGCTGCCAGGCGGCGGCGGCCAGGTCCTCCTGGTGTTTCTGGATCACCCGGGTGCCCAGCGCCGCCGCCGCCCGGTAGCGCGGGTCGAGGTTCAGCCCGGCCAGCCACCGCGGCTCGCTCCCCGGCGGTGGCACCTGCCCCTGCCTGCTGTGGATCTCGCCGTACAGCGGTGGGGTGAACCAGTCCTCGACGTGCGCCAGCAGCTCGGTCATCCGGGCCTGCCAGGGCCCGGCGGCGGCCGGCTGCCAGACGGTGGGGGTCATCGCGGGCGAGGCGAGCGCGCCCTCGAAGGCCAGCACGGAGCGGCCTTCCACGCCGGCGGGCTCAAGGTCCGGCAGCCCGCCGCCGGCGGCGCCGACGTCCACCGGCTGCCGGCCGACGTCCGCCGGCAGGGCCCGGCCGCGCAGCCGCCGGCCCCGCGACTCGAAGTCGCCGTCCGGGCCGGTGCGGAAGGTCCAGTGGTGGTAGACCGGCAGGACGATCGGGGCCTGCGGATCGGTCGCCGGGGAGCCGGGGCCCCAGGCCGGCACCAGCGGGCCGTCGTCGAGCGGCAGGCCCAGCCCGGCGCGCACGCCGGCGTCGAAGGCCGGCACGACGGCGGCCAGGTAGTCGGTGTCCGGGTCCAGCCGCCGGGGGCAGACCAGCCGGGACAGGGTGCGCTCCGGTGCTTCGGCGATGACGTCGGCGACGTCCTCGTTCTCCGTGACGACCAGCACCTGGGCGTGCGCCCAGGCCCAGGACTCGACGAGGTCGGGCAGCTGCCCGACGATGGTGCCCAGCCGGGCCAGCGGTTGCCCCGCCGACGTCTCCAGCCGGCCCTGCGGGCCCACCGGGACGACGACGAGCACCAGCCAGGGCCGCAGCCGGCCCTGCGGGTCGGGCTTCGCCGGGGTGTATAGCCAGGGCAGGTCGGGCCGGTCGAACTCGACGGCCGCGAACAGCGTCCCGTCGACGTTGTCCGCGCCCGCCGCCGGGTGGCTGCGGATGATCTGCTGGCCGTCGAGGCCGGTCACGTCGCCGGGTCCGTGCAGCAGCGCGACGGTGGTGCCGACGACGTCCACCGGGTCGACCCCGGCGGGGCCGGTACCGCGCGCGGTCACCGAGAGCGTCACCTCGGACCGGGTGGCCGGCAGCGGCCCGGTGAGCGGGTCGGGTTCGGAGACGAGCCGGGCGACGCCGTCGCGTACCCAGGGCAGGAAGCGGAGGCCACCCATGTCAGGACACCTTCTCGGGTTCGGGCAGGACGATGGTCGGTTCGGGCACGTGGACGCCGGCCCGGCGGATCAGCCGGCCGCGGTCGCCCCCGGGGGCCACCTCGGCGGCCTGGGTCGCGGTGGGCAGGACGGTCACCGGTGGACGTACCCGGGCGGGGGCCTGACGGGCCCGTCGGGCGGCGGGGTGCGGGGTGCCCCGGCCGGCCAGCCAGGACGGTCCGGCGTCGCGCAGGCCGAGGCCCGCGCCGGTGAACCGGGCCGCCCCGCTGGTGCGGGCGCGGGCGTTGGCGGCCGGGCCGGTGGCGGCGAACAGGGCCAGCAGCCCGCCCGGTACGGCGTCGGCGGCCGACAGCGTGTGCGCCGCCGCCGGCATCTCCCGGCCGGCGTCGTCGGGGTCGTCGATGATCACCCGGTCGTAGGCGCCGTCGCCGTCGAGCCCGGCGAACACGGTGCTGCCGTCCGCCGGCAGGGCGGTACCGTCCGGCAGGGCCACCTCGCGGCCGGCCTCCAGCCGTTCGAAGCCGGGGGTGAGCACCCGCTGCTCGGGGGTCAGGTCGCGGAACTGGCCGGGGGCGAAGTCGTCGAGGATAGGCGCGCCGAGGGTGCCGCGCACCGTGTCGTCGCCGGTGCCGGCGCTGACCTCGGTGAGGGTGAACCGGTTCGGTCCGCGGAGTCGGGAGGTGCCGATCCGCTGCAACTCGACGTCGAGGGGAAGGACGTTCTGGCGTACGCCGAGGGTGGCCCCCGGGGAGAGCAGCAGCGCTCCCCCGGTGTCCTCGACCGCCCGCAGGGCCACCGGTTCCGCCCCGACGGCGGCGGCCCGGATCTCCCAGGCGTCCGGGGTGGACAGGGCCGGCCGGAGCAGGTCTGCAGCCTCCACGTAGGTGGGCTCGGGCTGGTCGGTCTTCTTCCCGTCGGTCCAGTCGAGCTTGGCCGACACCTCCCACCACAGGAACTTGATGCGCGCCTCGCCCCAGGCCCGCCAGGGGCCGGGGCCGCTCACCCCGATGAACAGCCGGATGACCAGCAGTTCGGTGCCGTCGTAGGTCAGGGCGACGTACGCGCCGATCTCGGCGGTGAACCAGAACGGCTTGAACTGGAACAGCACGTCCAGCCAGGCCCGGCCGTCGAGGACGAACCCGGCCGCCTCGAAGCGCATCAGCAGTTCGGCGCCGAACTGGGCGGTGTTGCTGGTGACCGCCAGGTACGCGTTGAGCTTGATCCCCTTGCCCAGCTTCAGCAGCTTGATCTCGAACCGCTTGAGCGACGGGAAACCGGCCGGCGGGCAGAACCTCGGATGGAACCCGCCGATCGACAGGGCGAACGACTTGTCCCCGCCCCACCGGGCCCGCAGGGCCATCTCGCCGGAGACCGGCTGGCCGAACAGGTTGGAGTCGATCAGGGCCGCGTCGAGGCTGATCTCCTTGCGGGCGACGTCGACGATGCCGGCCGAGTCCAGCCGGAGCCGACCGGCCGGCCGGAAGTCGATGACCAGCTTGCCGAGCAGCAGCACCCGGACCGGGTCGGGGAACTCGACCAGCACGGCCAGGTCCGCGACGATCTGCCCGGAGAGGAAGTTCAGCCGGACCATCGCGCCGAGCACGGTGCCGGTGGGGTCGACCGGGAAGATCCGGCTGAGCGTGGCGATCACCGCCGGGGCGCGGCCCACCGCGTCCTCGGGGAACAGCAGCGAGTCCAGGGTTCCGGCGCGGGCGGCGTTGCGGACCTCCTCGGGGTTGCTGCGCCGGTTGTGCCCGACCACCAGGCCCAGGCCGGTGATCGAGATGCCCCAGAACAGCATCAGCCCCGGGTACCACTGGAAGGTCCCGACGACGAGCATCGAGAAGGTGTGCTCCCCGTCGGCCTCGGCCAGTCGGCTGCCGTCCGGGTTGCGGGTGTTGAGGATCGCGGTGGCCTGGAGCAGGAAGCCCCGCATCGGCGACAGCCCGTCCTTGGCGGCGATGCCCAACTGGAGCGCCCCGGCGTACATGCCGCGCGGCTCGTCGATGAACAGGTAGCCGCCGCCGTTGACGAAGCCGTTGTCGATCCGCAGCCCCACCCCGTCCGGGGCCTTGAAGCGGGGCACCAGGTCGGCGCCGCCGAGGTTGCCGGTGCCGGCCGGCAACGCGGGCGGGAAGGTCAGGTCGGCGCGGATGCCGATGTTCTCCACGACCGCGTGCAGCGGACCGATCTCGGCCCGGACCGTGGTGGTGACGGTCAGGCCGACGCTGGCGGTGTGCGTGCTGGCCGCGAGCGCGACCCGCAGCCCCTCCAGGTGTACGCCGCTCAGCGAGAGGTGCATCGGGTACTCGGCGGTCAGCGCGGCGGCCCCGGACAGGTGCAGGCCGGTCCGCAGTGACCAGCCGAGGCCGAGGTCGAAGCCGAACCGCAGGCCGTCGGCCGGCAGGAGCCGGGCCAGCAGCCCGTCGCCGTCGCCGGCCTTGACCACCAGTTCGGCGCGGCCGGCGGCGAGCATCAGCTCGATGTCGTCGCGGCCGGTGCCCAGCGCCGCCCGGCCGCGCAGCACGAGCTGCCCGATGGCCAGGTGGGTGCCGTCGGGCGCGCCGATGACCCAGCCGGGCTCGTCCTTCGGCGCGATCCGGGCGACCTCGGCGGAGAACTTCACCGCCGGGCCGCCGCCGGCGACCGTCACGCCCGCCGAGTTGATCGCGATGGCCGGGCCGGCCCCGGCCAGGTCTGCGGCGACGTTCCAGCGACCGAACGCGCCTTCGAGGTGCGTCTCGCCGGTGGGGGCGACGATCCCGGTGAGCAGGCCGTCCCAGCAGGCCAGGGCGAGGGTGACGCCGAGGCGGAGCTGGGCGTCGGCGTCGGCGTCGGCGTTGGCGTCGGCGTTGGCGTCGGCGTCCGCCGGGCCGGCCAGGGGGCGCGGTCCCGGCTGTCCGGCGAGCGCGACCGGCTCCCCGTCGCCGGGCCGCCCGGCGGCGGG
>NZ_JBEOWQ010000041.1:0-45012 GCF_040296145.1 Micromonospora sp. NPDC002296 | reverse complement strand
CGAGGGTGGACTTGCCGGCGCCGGACGGGCCGACCACGGCCACCGTCGCCCCGGCCGGGACGGTCAGGTCGACGCCGTCGAGGACGGGCCGGCCGTCGTCGGCGTACACGCTCACCGAACTCAGCCGCAGCGCCCCGCGGCCCGGCGGCAGCGGCCGGTCGCCGTCGGCCGGCGTCGGGTACGCCAGCAGCTCGGCGACCCGGGCCGCCCCGGAGCGGCTGCGCACCAGGCGGTTCAGGGTGGCCAGCACCGCGCCCAGCCCGGCACCGGTGGCCGCGTAGCGGACCGCCGAGACGAGCTGGCCGGGGGTGAGCCAGCCGGCGGTCAGCGCGTACCCGCCGACGGCGATCACGCTCAGTTGCAGCAGCGGCGCCACGGCGGCGGTGCGGGCGCTGGCCCGGGCCAGCAGCTCCCAGCCGCGCCGGCCGTACCCGCGAAGCTCCGGCAGCGCGGCGAGGATCCGCTGCTCCTCCCGGCTGCGGGTCGCGGCGGCGGCGATGGTCCGGGCGCCGGTCAGGGACTCCAGCAGCCGGCCGGCGATCGAGTTCAGGGTCTTCTGGTAGCCGGCGGTGGCCGCCGAGGCATCGGTGACGAACGCGCGCATCAGGCCGGCCAGCAGCACGAGCCCGGCGAGCAGGGTGACCCCGAGCACCGGCTCGATCAGGGTGAGCGCGACGACGCTGCCGAGCGGGGGGAGCACCGCGATCGCGCCGAGCACGACGGCGGTGCCGGCCTGACCGGCGTCGGCGGCCTGCCCGACCAGCCGGCCGACCAGGTCCCCGACCGGGTGCCGGCGGGCGGCGCGCACGTCGAGGGCGAACAGGTGCCGCAGCAGGCGTGTCCGGATCCGGGCGGTGGCGCGGGCGGCGCCGTACCCGCTGGCCAGGTCGCCGAGGGTGTCGGTGGCGACCAGGACGACGACCAGGGCGCAGGCGGCGGCCGGCCACCACCGGGTGCCGCCGGTCAGCGCCGCGTCGACGGCGAGGCCGAGCACCGCCGGCAGCAGCAGCTCGGCGACGGCGCCGGTCAACGTGACCATGGCCAGCGTGGCTGTCCACCCCCCGGCGTCGCGGACCGCCCGCCGCAACAGCCTGTCGCCCGTGCGCATCGGTTCCCCCTGGAACGGCGGGCGGCCCCGGGTGGACTCGTGCTGTCCACCCGGGGCGCCGCGGATCGACCCGGTCAGTTGCAGGTGGTGATGGAGAGCGAGCTGTCGCCGCAGAGCAGCAGGCTCGCGCTGGAGCCGCCGCCGGTGCGGTCGGCCGGGGCCATCTCGAGGCCCTGGAGGTCCAGGAGCGCCATGTCAAATCACCTCCATCCGTGGCGTGGTCGGTGCGGTCGGTGTGGTCAGTTGCAGGTGGTGATGGAGAGCGAGCTGTCGCCGCAGAGCAGCAGGCTCGCGCTGGAGCCGCCGCCGGTGCGGTCGGCCGGGGCCATCTCGAGGCCCTGGAGGTCCAGGAGCGCCATGTCAAATCACCTCCATCCGTGGTGGGTGCGGTCAGGCTGGCCCCCGCTGATGCGAGGGAGTCTCGGCGCGCCGGCCAGCGGCGCGAGGAAGGGCAGGGCCACCGGCTCGTCGTGCCGCGCGGCGGCCAGCGCCAGCAGCACCCCGGCGGAACCGGTGCCCAGGTCCATGGACAGCCGCAGGAGCTGCTCGCCGGGGAAGGCGGTGCCGCCGCCGTACGGCAGGGCGTGCCAGGCGAGCCGGCGCAACTGCGCGTCCAGCTCGCCGCGCTGCACCGGGTCGTCGGTCAGGGTGGCCAGGTACGCGATGATCCCGGCCCGCCCGGCGAAGAGGCCGGACTGGGCGTAGAACGGGGACCGGGCGGCGCGGCGTACCCCGGCGCTCGCCTCGGCGAACCGCTCGTCGGCGCGGTGGCGCAGGTACTGGTCCAGCACCAGCCCGATGCCGACGCTGCCCTGCCCGAGGTACGGCATGGTCCGCCAGCCCTCGTTGACCTCCAGCGCGCCGTTCGGGCGCACCACACACCGGCGCAGGTCCTGGCGCAGCGCGGTGGCCGCGTGATCCAGCAGGGCCTCCTCGCCGGTCAGCTCGTGCAGCCGCAGCAGCAGCAGCGCCGGTCCGGTACGACCGCGCAGCAGGCCCGCGTACGGGTTGCGTCCGCCGCTGATGTCCGGGCCGGGGTCGTCGGCGAGCCGTTCGACGACGGCCGCCGTCACCCTGTCGGCGGCGTCGCGCAGCCCGGTCTCCCCGGTGCGCCCGGCCAGCTCGGCGAGGTTCAGTGCGATCCCGGACAGGCCGCTGGCCAGGCTCAGGTCCAGCTCGGCCCAGGGCTGGCGCAGGCAGATGTCGAGTACGTCGAGGGCGTCGGACCGGCGGTCCAGGTGCTCCAGCGCGTACGCCACCCCGTGCAGGCCGTCGTAGAAGCCCAGTCGGGTGCCGGACGCGGGGGCGGTGGCCCGCCGCACCAGCCAGTCCTCGTGCTCGGGTCGGCGGCCCGCGCCGCTGACGGCCAGGGCGTGCAGCACCCCGGCGGCGCCGTGGGCGAGGTTGAGCCCGCCGGTGTGGAACTGCGCGATGTCGCCGGGGAAGAGCCGGTCGTCGCGATCCGGGGTGGCGCTGGCGAGGATGGCGGTGGCGATCCGCCGTCGCACGTCGGGCCAGTCGCCGTCGAGGTCGTACCGGCGCGGGTCGGGGGCGGTCGAGCCGGCGGCCCCGGTCGCGGCCTCGCGGTCG
Organism: Micromonospora sp. NPDC002296; assembly: GCF_040296145.1. Classification (NCBI taxonomy): domain Bacteria; kingdom Bacillati; phylum Actinomycetota; class Actinomycetes; order Micromonosporales; family Micromonosporaceae; genus Micromonospora; species Micromonospora sp. NPDC002296. The sequence continues at coordinate 42,314 of NZ_JBEOWQ010000041.1, read as the reverse complement.
GGAGCGGTGGGCGCGGCGGTCCCGGTGATCTCGGCGACCGCCTCGGCCAGCCACGGTCGGGGGACCGGGAAGCTCTCGGCGATCACGTCGGCCAGGTGCGCGGCCTTGTCCGGGGCGATCCGGACGAGCTGGGTCAGCGGGAGGAACAGCGCCAGGCGCAGGCAGGCCAGGGCGTACCGGTCGACCGCCGGGCCGGTCCGGTCGCCGGGCGCGGCGAAGCCCTGGTTGCGCAGCCCCGGCCGGCGGTGCCCCTCGATCGGCGCGGCGACCTCGAAGTCGACCAGCGCCACCCGGTCGTCGGGGCGGACCATGATGTTGAACAGGTGCAGGTCGCCGTAGACCAGGCCGCGCTCGTGGATCGCGGCGACGATCGCCTCGACCTGCGTCAGGACGTCCCGCGCCCAGTCGGCGTACGCCGCGCGGTCTGCCTCGGTGGCGTCGGCGTCGATGAGCGGGTACCGGTCGACGACGACCTTGTTCAGCGCCCGGCCCTCGATGAACTCCAGGGCCAGGAAGCGGTGCTCGCCGAGGGCGAACTCGTCGTGCACGGCGGGCACCTGGGACAGGTCGGCGAGCCGGCGCAGGGCGGCGGCCTCCCGCTCCAGCCGGGCCACCGCGTCGATGCCGTCGGCGTCCAGGCCGGCGTGCGGGCGGGCCTCCTTGAGCACCACCTCGGTGTCGGTGCGCAGGTCCCGGCCCACGTACAGGCCCCCGCCGTTGGAGAAGTGGATGACCTTCTCGATCCGGTACGGCACCTCGGTGGTGCTGGTGGCGCCACGGGCGGCCAGGTGCGGGGCGAGGAAGTCCGGCAGGGTGACCCAGTCCGGGAGGTGGAACACGGGGTCGCGGCGGTCGGGCACCAGCGTGCCGGCGCCGTCGGCGATCGCGGGGACCACCTGCCCGTCCGGGGAGAGGCAGTAGCGGCGGGCGAAGCCGCCGTAGCGTACGTGGACCGGGCCGGCGCCGTAGCGCAGGTCGCTGAGGATGTACGGCCCGGCCTCCCCGCCCAGCAGCGCGTCGAGCTCCTTGCAGGCCAGTTCCAGCTCGGCGGCGTCCCGGGGGTAGATGGTGACGAACTTGCCGCTGGCCGAGCGGGCCGCGTACTTGGAGTTGCGCAGCAGCAGGGTGCGCGGACCGCGCAGGAACTTGAACGACAGCCCGCGCGGCACGCAGTACGCCCACACGGCGTCGAGCACCCGCTCGGCGTTGGCCAGGGTGGCCGACACGTGGATCTTCCAGCCCTGCTGCGGCAGCGAGCCGCCCTCCGGGGCGTGGATCAGCCAGTCGTCGAGCGACTCGCGGCGCCAGCCCGCGGGCACGTCCCGCTCGGCGGCGGCGAAGGCCGGCTGCGCGACCGAGCTGCCCAGCGAGTCGTAGAAGAGCCGGTCAGCGGCGCAGTAGTTGTCGTAGCGCTCGTCCACCGTGGCCCCCTCCGCGATCCCGGCCGGTTCTGTTCTCCGGCGTTGAATCGAGTTTCGTGGAGGTGGCCGCCCGAACCCAGTGCCCTAAGTCACGAAGCGGAATGCGTGTTACACGGGTCGGGGGTGACAAAAGTCAGCGCGAGGCCGTGTGATCTGGAAGGAAATCGCCGGGCCCGGGGCGGAGAAATTTCGGGGCCGCGAGAAGACTAATCGGCCGACGCCCCTGCGGGCGTCGGCCGATCAGGTGGGACGGCGGTGACGATCAGTCAGTGTGCCGCTGCGCCCGGTACCGGGCGATCAGGGCGCGGGTGGACGAGTCCAGCCCGGACAGGTCGGCCTCGTCCCCGGTGAGCAGCGGCGCGAGCTGGTTGGCCATCACCTTGCCCAGCTCCACGCCCCACTGGTCGAACGGGTTGATGTCCCAGATCGCGCCCTCGGTGAACACGATGTGCTCGTACAGGGCGATGAGCTGGCCGAGCACCGCCGGGGTCAGCTCGGCGGCGGTGATCGAGGTGGTCGGGTGGTTGCCCGGCATCACCTTGTGCGGCGTCAGCTCGGCCGGCGTGCCCTCCGCCTCGACCTGCTCCCGGGTCCGGCCGAAGGCCAGCGCGGCGGTCTGCGCGAAGAAGTTCGACATGAACAGGTCGTGCATGTCGTCCAGGTCGTGCCGGGGGCGGCTGAACCCGATGAAGTCCGCCGGCACCAGCCGGGTTCCCTGATGGATGAGCTGGTAGAAGGCGTGCTGGCCGTTGGTGCCCGGCTCGCCCCAGAAGATCTCCCCGGTGTCGTACGACACCGGCGTGCCGTCCAGGGTCACCGACTTGCCGTTGCTCTCCATGGTGAGCTGCTGCAGGTAAGCCGGGAAGCGGTTCAGGTACTGCGAGTACGGCAGCACCGCGTGGGTCTGCGCGCCGAGGAAGTTCGTGTACCACACGTTGAGCAGCCCGAGCAGCGCCGGCACGTTGCGCTCCACCGGCGCGGTCCGGAAGTGCTCGTCGACGGCGTGGTAGCCGCCCAGCAGCTCGCGGAAGCGTTCCGGCCCGACGGCCAGCATGACCGACAGCCCGACGGCCGAGGGCAGCGAGTACCGGCCGCCCACCCAGTCCCAGAAGCCGAACATGTTCTCCGGGTCGATGCCGAAGTCCCGCACCCGATCGGCGTTGGTGCTCACCGCGACGAAGTGCCGGGCCACGGCCGACTCGTCGCCGTCGAGGCCGGCCAGCAGCCAGTCGCGCGCCTGCCGGGCGTTGGCCAGGGTCTCCTGGGTGGAGAACGTCTTCGACACCACCACGAACAGGGTGCTCGCCGGGTCCAGATCGGCGGTCGCCTCGGCGATGTCGGTGGGGTCGATGTTGGAGACGAACCGGCAGGAGATCCCGGCGTCCCGGTACGCCTTCAGCGCCTCGTACGCCATGACCGGCCCGAGGTCGGAGCCGCCGATGCCGATGTTGACCACCGTGCGGATCCGCCCGCCGGTGTGCCCGATCCACTGCCCGGAGCGGACTCGGTCGGCGAACGCGGCCATCCGGTCCAGCACCTCGTGCACGTCGGCCACCACGTCCCGGCCGTCCACGCTCAGCGAGGCGTCCCGCGGCAGGCGCAGCGCGGTGTGCAGCACCGCCCGGTGCTCCGTGGCGTTGATGGGCGTGCCGGAGAACATTGCGGCGATCCGGTCGGTCAGCCGGGCCCGCCGCGCCAGGGCGGCGAGCAGCGCGAGCGTCTCGTCGGTGACGAGGTTCTTGCTCCAGTCGACGTGCAGGTCCGCCACCTCACCGGCGAGGCGTTCACCCCGGTCCGGGTCGGCGGCGAACAGGTCGCGCAGGTGCGCTTCCCGGGCCTTCTCCGCGTGCGCCGCCAGCGCCCGCCACTCGTCGGTGGTGGTGATGTCCTCGGCCATTCTCCGGCTCTCCTCCCGCACCTGCTCAACCGTTGCGCGGCCGTCACCGTACTGTGCGTGCCGGCCCGCCCGGGCCAGATTGCCACCAGCCGGGACGTGTCGCACCCCGGGCCGACTCGGGCCACCCGGGCGATGCCCCCGGCCGGCGGGTCGGCGCCGCGCCGGGACGCAGGGTGCACAGGCCCGCACCGGCCGCCGATCCTGCCCCCAGGGGCGGGCGTTTCCTGTCGTACCCCTGAGGCAAGATCCTTCTCAGGACGCGGCGCCCCGGTGGCCCCGGTTCCGGCGGGTCGTCGCGCCCGTCACCCCCTTTTGTCGTGCGCCGGCCCGTCGTCGGCGCGGAGTCGGTGCGCCCGCGGGCGCACCGGGTGCGGAGGTCGTAGGTGCTGGAGACGGAGCACGTCCCGTGGGAGCGGCGCAGCCTCGCGCCGGTGCTGCCCGCGGTGCGTTCCCGCAAGCTGGCGAAGGTTCCCTTCGTCGAGCTGGCGGACGGCCGGTTGCAGGGGGTGGTGTCCAGCGGTTCCGACATCGAGCGGGTCTACGTCTCCTCGATCGCGGCCGGCAGCCACGGCTTCAACTGCTCCACCAACAACAACCGGCCCTGCGGCGGCCTGCGCGGCGCGCCCTGCAAGCACCTGCACGCCCTGCTCGACGAGGCCGTCCTCCAGTACGGTGTCGAGCGCGTCGGCCGGTACCTGCGCATCGACGTCACCGACGGCGTGCAGACGGGCGCCGACCTGGCCCGCCGGCTCGACGGCCACCACGAACCGACCCCGGCGGCGGTGGTGTTCAGCCGGTTCCTGCGTCACCTGGCCTACCTGGAGCTGCCGGCCGCCGACGGCCCGCTGCCCGAGCTGCACTGGTTTCCGGCGACCGGGGCGGGTCGCTGATGCGCGGGGCCCAGCTCACCGCGCTGCGCGACGCCACGCCGGCCGGTCTCGCCCCGACCCTGGACCTGGTCGCCGGCCTCGACGACGCGCTCGTCGCCGGCCTGGCCCGGGTGGGTGAGGCGCAGGCCGCCGCGCTCGGCGACCTCGTCGCCGCCCTGGCCGCCACCCCGCTCGGCGACCGGGTCGCCGAGGCGGTCGCCAAGCTCACCGCGGGGTCGCCGGCCGACGAGCACCTGGCCGCCCTGGCCGGGGCGCGCACGGCCCTGCTCGGCGCGGCGCACGACGCCCTGCTCGCCGGGGCCGACGCCGCCCTCGGCCGGGAACGCGTGGCGCAGCCGACCCCGCCCGCCGGCCCGCTGCCCGCCGAGGCGGCGGCCCCGCTGTCCGCCGCCCGGTCCTGGCTGACCGAGCTGGCCATCACCGGCTGGCGCGGCGTCGACCACGACCTGGTCGCGGCCGGCAGCCGGCCGGTCGAGGCGACCCTTGCCGTCCCGGCGCTGCGTCGGCTGGCCGTCCTCCTCGACGGCCTGGCCGCCGAGCTGCGCGCGTCCTGCCCGGTCGCCACGATGCCAGCGGTGCCGGCCCGCCGCTGGGCCGACCTGTGGGCCCGCGCCGTGCTGCTCGCCCAGGAGGCCGCCGGCGTCCCCGACCCGTCCGCCGCCGGCGTCGAGACCGTCTCCGGGCGGCTGCTGGTGCTCGGCGTCGACGTGCACGAGCACGCCACCGCCGTCCAGGTGCAGGCACACGCCGTCCTCGAACCGGCCGACGGCGGCCCGGCCCGCCTCGTGCGCACCGGCGTCACCGCCACCAAGGTCGACACCATCGTCGGGCCGGCGCTGTGGCGGCTGCTCACCGATCACCCGGTCCTGCTGGGCGCGCTCGCCGAGCACCGCAGCCTGGAGGTGACCGACCTTCCGCTGTCCGGCGGCGACCTGTGGTGGCGCGACGGGCAGGCCCGCCCCGGCGAGCCGGCCGACCCGTTCGCCACCGCCCGGGTGCTGCTGCCCACCGCGGTCGCCGCGCCGGTCCCGCCGCTTGGCCGGCACCCGGTCGCCGTCACCGAGCCGGTGCTGCTGGAGGGGTACGCCGTCGACACCGACGAGGACGGCGGCCTCCGGTTCACCGTCGACGGGGAACGCGTCGCGGTGGACGTCGACCGGCTGCCGGCCTGCGGCCCGCTGACCCCGGCCCTGGTCGCCGCCTCGACTGCCTGCCTGGGGCTGCTGCGCTGGGACGGCCGGTGGGCGGTGCAGCCGCTCGCCGTGCAGGCCACGGTCAAGCGAGCCACGGTCGCCGCGCACAACGGCGACTGGGCGCAGGGCCCCACCGACCCGAAGGTCGCCAAGGCCGAGGCGAAGGCCGGCGACTCCGTCGCCGTGCTGCGGGAACGCGCCGGACGGCTGCTGCGCCGATGAGCGCGACCCCCGAGGCGCGCGGAGGAGGCGCGCAGGCGAACGCCGACGCCAACCGTCGGCAGGTGCTCTACTGGCGGCTGCTGGCCCGGCTCTTCGACCCCGCCGACGAGCAGCCGTCCCTGGAGGCGGCGAGCGTGGCCGTCGTCGACGACCTCGGCCTGCCGGCCGCGCTGCTCGACCCGTCGGTCTCCGTCGACACCGTGGTCCAGCGCTTCCCCGGCCTCGCCGACGAGCTGGACGGCCTGCTCACCCCCGGTCAGCCGGCGGACGGCGAGCCGGCCGCGGTGGACGGCCAGTCAACCCCGGCGGGGGAGGCCGAGGTGCGGCGGGCGGCGCTGGTGTCCAAGCTGCTGCTCAACGTCTTCGCCACCGGCGGGGGCAGCGTCAGCGCCAGTGAGCTCGCCCGGTGGCAGTCCGACGCCGGCTGGTTCGAGCGGGCGCTCGGCTGCGAGCCGGGTGAGCTGCGCCGGCAGGCCGGGGCCGGCGGCGGGCTGGGTGGAGTGCTGGCCGGCCTGGAGGGCGACCTGGTGCGCCGGATGCACCTGCGCGAGGTGCTCGCCGACCCGAGGCTGGCCGCGAAGCTCACCCCGAGCATGTCGCTGATCGAGCAGCTGCTGCGGGACAAGTCCAACCTGTCCGGGGTGGCACTGGCCAACGCGAAGGCGTTGATCCGCCGGTACGTCGACGAGGTCGCCGAGGTGCTGCGCACCCAGGTCGAGCAGACCAGCGTGGGCACGATCGACCGGTCGGTGCCCCCGAAGCGGGTGTTCCGCAACCTGGACCTGGACCGCACGATCTGGAAGAACCTCACCAACTGGAGCCCGGAGGACCAGCGCCTCTACGTCGACAGGCTCTACTACCGGCAGACCGCCCGGCGCACCACCCCGGCCCGGCTGATCGTGGTGGTCGACCAGTCCGGCTCGATGGTCGACTCGATGGTCAACTGCACCATCCTGGCGTCCATCTTCGCCGGGCTGCCCAAGGTGGACGTGCACCTCATCGCGTACGACACCCGGGCGCTGGACCTGACCCCGTGGGTGCACGACCCGTTCGAGGTGCTGCTGCGCACCAAGCTCGGCGGCGGCAACGACGGCCCGGTGGCGATGGCCATGGCCCGGCCCAAGATCGTCGAGCCGCGCAACACCGTCATGGTGTGGATCTCGGACTTCTACGAGTTCAACCGCTCGCAGCCGCTGTTCGACGGCATCGAGGCGGTGCACCGTTCCGGGGTCAAGTTCATCCCGGTCGGCTCGGTCAACAGCTCCGGCAGCCAGATCGTCAACCCCTGGTTCCGCCAGCGCCTCAAGGACCTGGGCACCCCGGTCATCTCCGGCCACATCCGCAAACTCGTCTTCGAGCTCAAGAACTTCCTCACCTAGGAGACCCCTGACATGTCCGAGATGTTGCGTGCCCCCGTCGAGGTCAAGTTCGCCGAGGAACTGGCCTGGCTGGAGTCGGTCGACACCGACCCGAAGCCGTTCTCCTGGCGGCTGAGCCCCCGCATGGTGCGGCTGTTCGTGCTCGGCTCCGAGCGAGCCGACGGGCTCGACCGGGAGGTCGCCCAGAAGTGGTTCGGCGACCGCAGCTTCGTCGAGCGGGCCATCGTCACCCTCGCCTCCGACCGGGGCCTGTTGCTGATCGGCGACCCGGGCACCGGCAAGAGCTGGCTGGCCGAGCTGCTCGCCGCCGCGATCTGCGGCAACTCCACCCTCGTGGTGCAGGGCACCGCCGGCACCACCGAGGACCACATCAAGTACTCGTGGAACGTCTCCATGGTGATCGCCAAGGGTCAGTCCCGGGACTCGATGATCCCCTCGCCGATCATGACCGCGATGGAGCAGGGGGTGATCGGCCGGTTCGAGGAGCTGACCCGCTCCACCAGCGACGTGCAGGACGCGCTGATCTCCATCCTGTCCGAGAAGTACGTCTCCATCCCCGAGCTGGACGACGACAACATCGTCTTCGCCAAGCCCGGCTTCTCGATCATCGCGACCGCCAACAGCCGGGACCGGGGCGTCAACGACCTGTCCTCGGCCCTGAAGCGACGGTTCAACTTCGTCCGCATCCCCGTGGTGACCAACAAGCGCAGCGAGGCGGAGATCGTCCGGTTCCGCACCGAGGAACTGCTGCGCCGGCACAGCATCGAGCTGGACGTCCCGCCCACCCTGCTGGACATCCTGCTGCAGAGCTTCGCCGACCTGCGGGCCGCCGCCGCCTCGGCCACCAGCGACGACGAGAAGCTGGAGTCGGCGCTGTCCACCGCCGAGCAGATCGGCGTGCTGGAGGACGCGATCCTGCACAGCCAGTTCTTCGGCGACCGTACCCTGAGCGCCGAGACCCTCGCCGGCTCGCTGGTCGGCTCGCTGGCCCGGCGCAGCCCGGAGGACCTGGCCATCCTCAACAAGTACCTGCACGGCGTCGTGGAGCCCCGGGCCAAGAAGGACGGCGGCTCCTGGGAGGGTTTCCTCGACGGCGGCCGTCAGGCGATTGCCAACCTGTCGTGACCGGCCCGACGACCGCGCCGCCCGGCGCGACCCCACCACCGCCGCCCGGCGTGATCCCACCGGCCGGGTCGCCGGCCGACGCCACCGGGCCGGCCGGGGACCGGCCCTCGGCCGCCGGTGCCGCGTCCGGCGCGTTCCGAGGGCTGCGCGAGCAGCTCACCGACGCCGCCGAGACGTTCGCCGGCAGCCCGGGTGCGCTCGCCGGCATCCTCACCGGGATGGTCGACGACGTCGACCGGGCGCTCGGCGAGCGGCTGGAGATCTTCCCGGTCTGCCACCACTCGCCGGCCTCCGCGCTGGCCATGGTGCGCCGGCTGCGCGCGAAGCGGCCGAAGGTCATCTACCTGGAGCTGTGCGAGGACCTGCAACCCCTGCTGGGGGAGCTGCGCAACTGCCGGCTGCCGGTTGCGGTGCAGGCGTTCGCCTCGAAGCTGGACGGGTTCCCCGTCGAGTGGGCGCCGCTGAGCGTCGTCGCCCCGATCACCGAGGCGTCGGCGGAGTACCAGGCCATCGCGTACGCGCTGGAGACCCCCGGCGTGGAGTTGGTGCTGGTGGACCGCTCGGTCGACCACGTGTTCCAGTGGTCGCCCCGGGACCCTGCCGGGGGCGAGGCGGCCGGCCCCGCCGACGGGGCGCCGCAGGAGGCACCGGCGACCCACGAGGAGGAGGCGGCGCTGCACGGCGACGCCGTCGGCGTGGAGATCGGCGACCTACGGCCCCGCTTCGCCGAGCTGGAGACGTACCTGCTGCACCACGGCAAGGTGCGGCACTGGTCGGAGTGGTGGGACCAGTACGTCGAGCAGCCCCTGGTCGGCGCCGACCACGAGACGTACCGCCAGGTGATGGTGCTGATCGGCAGCCTGTTCCGGCGGCTGCGCCCGGCCGACGCCGAGCGGCTCGACCGCGACGAGGAGCGCGAGCGCTACATGTGGACCCGGATGCGGGAGCACCTGGCCGCCTCCGGCACCGACCCGGCCGACTGCCTGTACGTCTGCGGCGCGTTCCACGCCGCCAGCCCCGTCGCGCAGTTCGGCACGGGCCCCGACGCGGCCCCGTACGAGATCAGCCCGCGCACCGCCACCCGCTGGCTGTACGGGCTGATCCCGTCCAGCCATTCGGCGATCGAGGCGCAGTTCGGGTTGGCACCCGGCTCGGTGTCCATCGCCGCCGCCACCTGGGCCAAGGCGGTGTCCCGCTCGGGCGCGGTCCCGTTCCGGCTCGCCGGCCAGCAGGGCGGCAAGCGGGCGTCGGGGCGCTCCCGCAGGTCCGCCGCCCCGGTCGCGGTGGCCGACGAGCCGGTGACCGACCGGCTGTCGGTCTTCCTGGCCCGCCCGCCGGTGCTCGACGGCCTCGACGAGGCGGAGCTGCGCGGCTGGTGCGTGGACATCGTCCGGCTGGCGCGGCGCAACGGGTACCTGGCCAGCACCGCCGACGCGATCGCCGTGTTCGAGACGTCGATCCTGCTCGCCGGGCTGCGTAACCGGGCCCGCCCCACCCCGTACGACTTCGCCGACGCGGCGGTGACCTGCATCGAGAAGGACGTGGTGCCGGGCCGACGGGACGTCCGCCGGCTCTGCGAGATCCTGCTCGGCGGCGACCGGATCGGCCAGGTCGGCTACGAGGCCCTGCCGCCGCTGGCCCGCGACGTGCTCGACCGGCTCGCCCCGCTCGGGCTCGACCTGGACAAGCGCACCATCCAACGTGCCCTGCTGGACCTCCAGGGCCAGCCGGCCGTGGTCCCCTGCTCCGACCTGCTGTGGCGGCTGCGCCACCTGCTGCCCCGCGACGCGGTCCGCCCCATCATGGGCGAGCGGCGGCTGGGGGAGCGCTCGACGCAGGAGAGCTGGGACCTGGCGCTCGGCCGGCACCAGCGCGCGCTGATCGAGCTGGGCTACGAGGGTGTCACCGTCGAGCAGGTCCTCGAACAGCGGCTGCGCCGTCGGGCGTGGGGGCCGCAGGCCACCGCGGCGGTCGCGCTGGAGGCGGTCGAGGACGCGATCCTGCTGCTCGACGGCCGCCGGCTCGTCGACGAGTTGGGCGCCCGCGCCGTGGAGCTGCTCGCCGCCGAGCGGACCGTCGACGAGGCCCCGGAGGTGCTGCGCCGCATCCGCCGGCTGCTGGCCCATTACCGGGCCACCGAGCCGGAGCTGCCGGCCTGGTGCGCGGCCTTCGTCACCACCGGCTACGCCCACTACTGCACCCTGCTGCCCACCGCGTTCGTCGATGCCGAGGCGGGGGTCCGTCAGGTGGCCGCCATGCTGGGCTTCCTGTTCGGCATGGAGAGCCTCGCGCTGGCGCTCGGCTGCGACCGGGCCCAGCTCGAACTGGCCGTGCGGCAGTCCCGGCCGGAGGCGCCGGCCCGGGTGGCGCTGCACTGGGCCGCCCAGCACCAGCTCGGCCTGCTGCCGCTGGCCGAGCTGCGGGCCCGCGCCGTGGAGTTGCTGGCCAACCCGCTGGTGGTGCCGGCGTTCCCGCAGTACCTCAGCGGGTTCGTGCAGGCCCTGGAGCCGGTTCCCGGCCTTGCGCCGTTCGTGGTCGAGCTGATGTCCACGGCGTTCGCCCGGCTGCCCGACCCGGTGCTGCTGCCCTGGCTGCCGACGCTGATCACCACCCTGCGCGAGCAGGCGGGTGAGCTGGTGCCGACGCTGGTCCGCGAGGCCGGCCGGACGTTCCCCGCCACCCTGCCCGCCCTGGACGCCTGGGTGCCGCCGTGGGCGGCCCGACCGGCGGCGTCACCCGCCGCCGCGCCGGCGTCCGCCCAGGCCGGGCCGGTGGTCGATCTGCTCGTCGGCCACCCGGCGACCTGCGACGCCGTGGCCGACCTGCTCGGCTGCCCCGGCGAGTGGCGGGTCGGCGAGCCGGCCACCGGGCCCGGGACGGCGGTCGATCCGGAGGTGGTCGCTCTGCTCGCCGCGCATCCGGCCACCACGGCAGAGGTCGAGGCCCTGCTCGCCCCGGCCCGCTGACCCCACCCGCCTGACCAGGTCCGGCCGCCCCGGCCCGCTGACCAGGGCCGGAGCGGCGGGGGTGGTCAGGGGCGGCGGCCGAGGTGGTGGCGCAGCGCGAGGTGCAGGGCGAGCCGGGCGTCCGGGTCGTCGAGCTGCGCGCCGTACCGCTCGCGCAGTCGGCGCAGCCGGTACCGGACGGTCTGCGGGTGGGTGTGCAGGAGCCGGGCGGTCTCGACCACCTGGCCCTGGGTGTCCAGCCAGGCGGCGAGCGTGTCGGCGAGGGCGCGCCGGGCGGCCGGCCCGAGCGGGGCCAGCGGCGCCAGCGCCCGCGCGACGAGCCGGTCGGTCAGCCCCGGCTCCCAGGCGGTGAGCAGGGTGAGCAGGTGTGCGTCGCAGTCCAGCACGCCGTCGGCGGGCAGCACGCCGTCCCGTTGCAGGCGCAGCGCCCGCCGGGACAGCCGGTACGACGTGCGGGCCTGCCGCAGCGGCACGGCCGGGCCGAGGGCCGCCCGCCGGCCGGTCAGCGCCCGGCGCAGATGGGCGAGGCGGCCCGGGGCGCCCGGGTCGGGCAGCACGATCCGGACCACGTCGTCGATGACCGTGGCCACCGCGCCGCCGCCGATGGCGCGGGCGAGGTGCTCGTCGTCGGTGCCGTCGACGCTGACCACGGCGACGGTGCCGGGCAGCGGCCACCGGGCGGCCTCGGCGGCGGCGTGCAGCGCGGCGTCGCCGGGCGGGTCCGGCTGGACGAGCAGGGTGATCAGCCGGCGGCGCACCACGGTCCAGTCGTGGGCGGCGTCCCGCTGCTCGTCGAGGTAGCCCTCGGCGGCGGCCCCGGCGAGGGTGTCGGTGTAGCCGAACAGGGCGGCGGCGATGAGGTACAGCTCGTCGGCGGCGAGCCGGTCCGGCCGCTCGGGCGCGACCAGGAACGCCCAGAGGGCCCGGGCGCCGACGGTGAGCACCGAGCGCAGCGCGTCGACGCGGTGCCCCTCCTGGTACTCGGTGCGGCCGAGGCCGTGGAAGACCCGCCGGGTGTCGGCGAGGGACCGGCCGGGGTCGGCGACGGCCGCCACGAACGCGTCGACGGCGGTTTCCACGCCCAGGGCGAGGCCCCGGCCCTGCCCGCCGGTCAGCGAGCGGCCCTGGGCCCGCATGGTGGCCCGGACGCTGTGGAGCGTCTCCTCGTGCAGCCGCGGCCGGACCGCCCGCAGGTGCTCGCCGACGTGTCGGGGGAGCCCGGCGAGGCGGGGCTCCAACTCTTCCAGGGTGTCCGCCACGCTCCGCCTGCCTTCCGCAGTTCTTGTCATCCGGATGACAAAAGTCGGGGCCGATCCTGCGCCGGCGTACCACCGATTTTGGCACCATGGTTCGTAGGGTTCCGGGATGGACGCGGATGTGATCGTTGTCGGGGCCGGACTGGCCGGCCTGGTCGCCGCCACCGAGGCGGCCGGCGCCGGCCGGACGGTGCTGCTGCTGGACCAGGAGCCGGAGCAGAACCTCGGCGGGCAGGCGTGGTGGTCGTTCGGCGGGCTGTTCCTGGTCGACTCGCCCGAGCAGCGGCGGATGGGCGTCCGCGACTGCGTGGAGCTGGCCTGGCAGGACTGGCTGGGCAGCGCCGCGTTCGACCGCGCGGAGGACCACTGGCCGCGCCGGTGGGCCGAGGCGTACGTGCACTTCGCGGCCGGGGAGAAGCGGGCCTGGCTGCGGTCGATGGGGCACCGGCTCTTCCCGGTGGTCGGCTGGGCCGAGCGGGGCGGCGGCGCGGCGGACGGGCACGGCAACTCGGTGCCCCGGTTCCACGTCACCTGGGGCACCGGCCCCGGGGTGGTCGAGCCGTTCGCCCGCCGGCTGCGCGCGGCGGTGGACGCCGGCCGGGTGCGGCTGTGCTTCCGGCACCGCGTCGACGACCTGGTCACCACCGGCGGCGCGGTCACCGGGGTACGCGGGGCGGTGCTGGAGCCCAGCGACGCCCCGCGCGGCGCGCCCAGCTCCCGGGTCGAGGTCGGCGAGTTCGCGTACGCGGCGCAGGCCGTCGTCGTCACCTCCGGCGGGATCGGCGGCGACCACGACCTGGTCCGGGCGGCCTGGCCGGCCCGGCTCGGCACCCCGCCGAAGCGGATGGTCTCCGGCGTCCCGGCGCACGTCGACGGGCGGATGATCGGCATCACCGAGGCCGCCGGCGGGCAGGTGATCAACCCCGACCGGATGTGGCACTACGTCGAGGGGCTGCGCAACTGGGACCCGGTCTGGCCGCAGCACGGCATCCGGATCCTGCCGGGGCCGTCCTCGCTGTGGCTGGACGCCACCGGCCGACGCCTGCCGGCGCCGCTGTTCCCCGGCTTCGACACCCTCGCCACGCTGCGCCACCTGCGCGCCACCGGCCACGACCACAGCTGGTTCCTGCTCACCAAGAAGATCATCGCCAAGGAGTTCGCGCTCTCCGGCTCGGAGCAGAACCCGGACCTGACCAACCGCAGCATCCGGCAGGTGGTCGACCGGGCCCGCGCGGGCATCCCCGCGCCGGTGGCGGCGTTCCTGGAGCACGGCGAGGACTTCGTCGTCGCCGACACCCTAGAGGCCCTGGTCGCCGGCATGAACGACCTCGTCGCCCCGGACGGCGGCCCCAGCCTGGACGTCGCGCAGGTGCGGCGGACCGTCGAGGCCCGGGATCGGGCGATCGCCAACCCGTTCGGGAAGGACGCCCAGGTCACCGCGGTCCGGGGCGCGCGGGCGTACCGGGGCGACCGGCTGATCCGGGTGGCCCCGCCGCACCGGCTGCTGGACCCGGCGGCCGGGCCGCTGATCGCCGTCCGCCTCAACATCCTCACCCGCAAGACCCTCGGCGGGCTGCACACCGACCTGGACGGCCGGGTGCTGCGGGCCGACGGGCAGCCGCTGCCCGGCTTGTACGCGGCCGGCGAGGTGGCCGGCTTCGGCGGCGGGGGCATGCACGGCTACAACTCCCTGGAGGGCACCTTCCTCGGCGGCTGCCTCTTCTCCGGCCGGACCGCCGGCCGGGCCGTGGCCGCCGCGACCGCCTGACGGCCGGCCCCGACCGTTTGACCCGCCCCGACCCGCGCCACCGCCCCCCCCGGGCCGCGCGACCCGTCGGTGCCGGGCAGCGTCCACGCCGTGCCGCGATCGGGGAATCGGTGCGGAGTATGACCGTAATGGATGTTGACCAGGGGATAGACGCATGTCAGTGTTTGCTTCCCTGGAACGAACGTCGCGGCGCCCCTCCGGACGCCGCCGGACCCCGCCGCCCACCCGGCGCGCGGGGTCCGGTCACGCCCAGGTGCACGAACCCCCGACCTGCACCGAGGAGCATCATGAGACGCACAACGTTGACCGCGGGCATCGCGCTCGCCGCCGCCGTCGCGCTGACGGCGTCCACGGCGACGCTGCCGGCCGCCGCCGCGCCCGCCCCCGCCCCGGCGTTCGCCGCGCTGGCCGCCCCGGACATCTCCGTGACCAACGTCCAGGCCCACCTGACCCAGCTCCAGAGCATCGCCAGCAGCAACGGCGGCCACCGCCGGGCCGGCTCGGCCGGCTACACGGCCTCCGTCAGCTACGTCAAGGGCAAGCTCCAGGCAGCCGGCTACACGGTCACCGAGCAGACCTGCACGAGCTGCACCTACCCGGGCAACAACGTCATCGCCGAGTGGCCGGGCACCGCGCCGGCCGACCAGGTGGTCATGTTCGGCTCCCACCTGGACGGCGTCTCCGCCGGCCCCGGCATGAACGACAACGGCTCCGGCTCCTCGGTACTGCTGGAGAACGCCCTCGTGCTGGCCCAGCAGAACCCGACCATGACCAAGCGGGTCCGGTTCGCCTGGTGGAACGGCGAGGAGCAGGGCCTGCAGGGCTCGAAGTTCTACGTCAACTCGCTGAGCGCCACCCAGAAGAGCTACATCAAGGGGTACTACAACTTCGACATGGTCGCCTCCACCAACGGCGGCTACTTCATCAACCGGGTCACCTCCACCACCGCCGCGCCGCTGAAGGCGTACTGGGACTCGCTGGGCCTGGCGCCGGAGGAGAACGTCGAGGGCCAGGGCCGCTCCGACGACTACTCGTTCCAGCAGGGCGGCATCCCCACCTCCGGGTACGCGATGGGCGCCAGCGCCCGCAAGACCAGCGCGCAGGCCGCCAAGTGGGGCGGCACGGCCAGCGCCTCGTACGACCCCTGCTACCACTCGTCCTGCGACACCACCAGCAACATCAACGCCACCGGGCTCAACCGCAGCGCCGACGGCATCGCGTACGCCATCTGGGACCAGGCGGTGGGCAGCGGCACCCCGACCAACGACTTCTCCGTCGCGGTCAGCCCGACCTCCGGCAGCGTCGCCCGGGGCGCCTCCACCACCGCCACGGTCTCCACCGCCACCACCTCCGGCAGCGCCCAGACCGTCGCCCTGTCGGCCTCCGGCGCGCCCAGCGGGGTGACCGTGTCGTTCAGCCCGTCGTCGGTCACCTCCGGCGGCTCGTCCACGATGACCGTCGCCGCCTCCTCGACGGCGGCCACCGGCACCTATGCCATCACGGTGACCGGCACCGGGTCGGCGACCCGCACCGCCACCTACAACATCACGGTGACCGGCACCGGCGGCTGCGCCGGCGGCCAGGTGGTCGGCAACTCCAGCTTCGAGAGCGGCACCAGCCCGTGGACGGGGTCCACCGGCGTGATCACCAACTCCACCAGCCAGGCCGCCCGCACCGGCTCCTACAAGGCGTGGCTCGGCGGGAACGGCAGCAGCTTCACCGAGTCGCTGTCCCAGTCGCTGACCGTCCCGGCCGGCTGCGCCACGTACACGCTGTCGTTCTGGCTGCACATCGACACCGCCGAGACCACCACCTCCACGGCGTACGACAAGCTCACCGTCCAGGTCGGCAGCACCACGCTGGCGACGTACTCGAACCTGAACAAGGCCACCGGCTACGTGCAGCGCACCTTCAACGCCGCCGCGTACGCCGGGCAGACCGTCACCCTGAAGTTCACCAGCGTCGAGGACGCCTCGCTGCAGACCAGCTTCGTCATCGACGACGTCACCCTCACCGCCAGCTGACCGGAGTGGAAGGGGCCCCGCCTGCGCCACGGCGGGGCTCCCTCCCACCGGCTCACCTCGCCCTCCGCCGGCCGTCGCGGCTGCCCGCCGCGCCGGCCGGCCGTCGTTTCCGCAGGGGAAGGCCTACCGCGGGCCGTCCGGGGTGGGGGCCCCGGCGGTCGACGTGGCGCGCGCCGGGTGGTCCGCCGCCGCTCAGGGGGACTCGGCGGCCCGTTCCGGTGTCGACCGTGCCGGGTTCGACTGCGCCGGAACGGCCTGCGCCGGGCTGGTCCCGCCCGGGCTGGTCCCGCCCGGGAGCAGCCGCTCGGCGAGCACGATCGCCAGCGACACGAAGGTCAGCACCGCGCCGACCAGGAACGTGCCCCGGGTGTCCACCGCGGACAGCGCCACGCCGCCGATCAGCGCGCCGCCCGCGATGCCCACGTTGAACGCCGCCGAGTTCGCCGCGAAGCCCAGCTCGGTCCGCCCCGGGGCGACCTGGAGGATGCGCGCCTGGGTGGCCATGAACACCGGGGCCGCGGAGGCGCCGAGCAGGGCGAGCAGCCCGATCACGGCGGCCTTGACGTCGGCGAACAGGTACAGCCCGGTCAGCGCGACCGCCTGCAACCCCACCGTCAGCACGAGCGAGCCGTGCGGGAACCGGTCGAGAAGCTGGCCGACCCCGCTCACCCCGACGATGCCGGCCAGGCCGAAGACGAACAGCATCACGCTCACCGTCGCCGGGGCGAAGCCGGTCACGGTGGTGAGGAACCGTTCCACGTAGGTGAACCCGGCGAACATGCCGGTCACCGAGACGGCGGTGGTGGCCAGCACGATGACGAAGCGGCCGGTGTGCGGGGCGGAGGCGTACGCGCCGTGGCTGTCCTCGGGCCGGGTCGTCGGCAGCAGCACCGCGATCACCACCAGCGCGACCACCCCCAGCGCGGTCAGCGCCAGGAACGGCGCGCGCCAACCGCCCTGCTGGCCCAGCCAGGTGCCGGCCGGCACGCCGAGCACGGTGGCCAGCGAGCCGCCCACCGACATCACCGCGATCACCCGCCCCCGCACGGCGGGGGAGAACAACCCCACCGCCACCGGAGCCAGCACCGCCCAGAACAGCGCCTGGGCCAGCGCCGTGGCCACCCGGGCGGTGAGCAGGACCCAGTACGAGTCGGCCAGCACCGACACCAGGGTCGCCACCACCATGACGGCCAGCACGCCGCTGAGCACGTACCGCCGGGGCCATCCGCGGCTCACGTGCGCGAACGGCAGCGAGATCACGGCCACGGTGAGGCCGTACCAGGTGACGAGGTAGCCGACCGAGGACAGCGAGACGTCGAGGTCGTCGGAGATCAGCGAGAGCAGGCCGATCGGCAGGTTCTCGGTGGTGTTGAAGGTGAACGCGGACAGCGCGAGGGCCAGCAGCACGATCACGCGCCGCCAGGTGCTGGAGGACATTCGTCAGCCGTTCCTTCCGGGGCGCCCGGGCGCCCTGAGCCGGGGGTCGGTCATCGGTCGAGGTGCGGTTCGTCCGGGTCGGACGCCGCGTCGGTGCGCCGGATGCCGTGCAGGATCCGGCGCACCACGGTGCTCAGCGCGGCCAGACCACCTCCTCGCCAGATCGAGTAGTGGTCGCCGGGGACGACGACCTGCGTGACGTTCCCCGCGATCCGCTCCCAGCGCATCAGGTCGGCCGGTGTCTCGGCGGCGCGGACCACGGTGACGGGGCCGGGGTACCCCTCGACCGGCCGGTGGGCGATCAGCGCGGACAGGTGCGCCTCGAACAGCCGGTACCGGCTGTCCAGGAACGGCCCGTCGAGGTCCTCGGGGAGCACCCCGGCCCGGCCCAGCGCCGCGAACGCCGCCCCCGGCCGCGTGTCGACGGGCAGGGTCGCCAGCACCGAGGCCACGGCGGCGGTGTCGACGCCCCCGGCGGCGAGCAGGTCCACCACGAACCTCGCCACCCGGTGCAGCCCCACCGGGTGGCGCATCGCCGTGGGCAGCGCGCTGTCGACCAGGATCAGCGCCGGCACCCGCGCCCCCGCCCGGCGCAGCCGGTGCGCCATGTCGAGGGCCACGACGCCCCCCATCGACCAGCCCAGCAGCGCGTAGGCCGGCCCGGGGCGGGCCTGCCGCAGCGCCTCGACGTACCCGGCCGACAGCTCCGCCAGCGACCCGGCGGGGGGCCGGTCGTCCTCGAACCCCGGGGCCTCCAGTGCGACGACCGGCTGGTCGTCGAGCAGCCGCGCCAGCGGCAGGTACGGGTACGGCGAGCCGGAGACGGCCGGTACGCAGCACAGCGGCGGGCCCCCGATGGCGTCGGTCATGGCGATCACGGCCGTGGCGTCGGCGCTCATCGCCCCGCCCGCCCGTGCCCCGCCGGGTCGACCAGGGCGGCGACGTCGGCCACCGTGGCCGCGCCGTAGACCTGCCGGAGCTGGAGCTTGACGCCGAAGGCCCGGTTGATCCGGCTGATCAGCCGCATGGCCTGCAACGAGTTGCCGCCGAGGGCGAACAGGTCGGCGTCGGCGCCGATCCCGGCGATGCCGAGCACCTCCTCGAACATGGCGGCCAGCGCCCGCTCGGTGGCGGTGGCCGGGGCGGTCGTGCCGCGGGCGAAGCCCGGGTCGGCGGGACCCGGGTCGGGCAGGGCCGTCCGGTCGATCTTCTGCGAGGTGGTCAGCGGAAGCTCGTCGAGCACCACCCAGACGGCCGGCACCAGGTGGGCGGGCAGCTGCGCGCCGAGCCGGGCCCGCAGCCCGGCCGGCTCGGGCGGCGTCCCGTCCACGGCCAGGTAGCCGACGAGGCACGGCTCACCGCGGGCGTCGGGGCGGATCGCCACCGCCGCCCGGCGGATCCCGGGCAGGGCCACCAGCGCCGCCTCGACCTCGCCGGGCTCGACCCGTAGCCCTCGCAGCTTCACCTGGTCGTCGAGGCGGCGGAGGAACTCCAGCCGGCCGTCGGCGTTCCATCGGACCAGGTCGCCGCTGCGGTAGACCCGGCCGTCCGGGCGGAACGGGTCGGGCCCGAACCGCTCCCGGGTCAGCTCCGGCTGCCCGAGGTAGCCCCGGGCCAGCCCGGCGCCCCCGATGAGCAGCTCGCCGTTGGCGCCGTGCGGGGCCAGCCGGCCGTACCGGTCGATGACGTACAACCGCCGCCCGGGGTGGGGGCGGCCGATCGGCGGCGCGGAGCGCCACTGGTCGTGCGCGCACTCGTGGTCGGCGCAGCCGACGGCGGCCTCCGTCGGGCCGTACAGGTTGACCATCCGGCGGCCCGGCAGGTTCCAGGCGTTGACCAGCTCCGCCGGCAGCACCTCGCCGCCGCTCATCACCGCCCGCAGGTCCGGGTACGGCCCGGGCTCCAAGCTGGCCAGCATGGTCGGGGTGAGCCCCAGGTACGTCGCCCGCCGGTCGCGGGCCAGCGCCGCCACCTCGTCCGGGGACGAGCCCTCCTCCGGGGAGACCAGCAGCAGCGTGGCGCCGACGGTCAGCGCGGTGAGGATCTCCCCGAGCGCGACGTCGAAGGTCAGCGCGGCGAACTGGAGCATCCGGTCCGCCGGTCCGAGGTCGAACCGCCGGCGGTAGTGCGCGACGAAGCAGGCGAGCGCGGCGTGCTCCAGCGCCACCCCCTTCGGCCGGCCCGTCGAGCCCGAGGTGTAGACCACCGCGGCCAGCGCGTCGGCGGCGCTGCGCGGGGCGGCCGGCGGGGCCTGCGGGGTCAGGTCCGTCAGCACCGGCTCCCAGCCCCTGGCCGCGGGCAGCCGGTCGAGCAGGGCGGACCGGGTGAGCACCACCGGGGCGGCGGTGTCCCGGATCAGGTGCTCCAGCCGGGCGGCCGGGTGCTGCGGGTCCAGCACCGCGAAGGCCGCCCCGGCCCGCAGCACGCCGAGCATGGCGGGCAGCACGTCCAGGTCCCGGTCGACGACCACGGCGACCACCCGGCCCGGCCCCACCCCCCGGCTGACCAGCTCGGCGGCGATGCCGTCGGCCCGGCGCAGCAACTCGCCGTACGTCAGCTCGCGTCCCCGGCAGACGGCGGCCACGGCGTCCGGGGTGCCCGCCGCGACCGCCGCGATCCGGGCGTCCAGCGGCTCGTCGTGGGCGGGCGCGGGCCCGCCGTCGCCGAGGGCGAGCAGCGCCCGCTCCTGCTCGCCGGAGAGCAGCGGCAACGCCGACAGCGGTCGGTCGGGATCGGCGCAGGCGGCGTCCAGCACCCGCGACAGGTGGTCGAGCAGCGCCTCGATCCGCCAGTCGTCGAACAGGTCCGTGGCGTACTGGACGTGCATCGTCAGCCGGTCACCGGCGGCGGTGAAGTCCACCGAGAGGTCGAACGGCGCGCGCGTCGAGGGCGGGGAGACCAGCTCGACGGCGACGCCGGGCAGCTCCGGTCCGGCACCCGTGGTGCCCTCGCCGAGCAGTTGGACGCACACTCCGAACAGCGGGTTGCGCGACTCGTCGCGCACCGGCCGGACCCGCTCGACCACCCTCTCGAACGGCACGTCGGCGTGGTCGTACAGGGACAGGTTCGCCTCGGCGACCCGGTCGAGCAGCTCGGTGAAGGTCGGGTCGCCGGTGAGGTCGAGGCGGAGCACGACCATGTTGACGAAGAGCCCGACCACGTCCTCCAGCTCCGGCTCGTCGCGGCCGAGCAGCGGCACCCCCAGCGGCAGGTCCTCCTGCCCGGCGTGGGTGGCCAGCACCGTGGCCAGGGCGGCGGTCAGCGCCATGAACGGCGACACGCCCCGCTCCCGGCAGAGCCGGTGCAGCCGGTCGACCAGGCCGGCCGGCACCTCCCGGGTGACGGCCCGGCCGCGCTGGCTGGCCACCACCGGTCGGGGCCGGTCGCCGGGCAGGTCGAGCGTCGGCAGGTCGCGCAGCGCCTCGGCCCAGTACGCCAGCCCCTCCTCCAGCGCCTCGGGCGTCGCCCGCGCCCGCTGGGACCGGACGTGCGCGGCGTACCTGCCGGGGGGCGGGGCGAGGCGCGGCGGGTGCCCCTCGACGGCGGCCCGGTAGAGCGCGCCCAGGTCCCGCTGGAGCAGCCCGGTCGACCAGCCGTCGGTGACGATGTGGTGCAGCGTCAGGCAGAGCAGGTGATCCTCGTCGGCCACCCGCAGCAGCCGGATCCGGTACAGCGGCCCGCGTCGCAGGTCGAACGGGGTGCTCACCTCGTCGTGCAGCGCCTCGGACAGGGCCGCCTCCCGGGCGGCGTGGTCCCCGGCGAGCGGCTCGACGTCGATCGGCACGTCGGCGGGTGGGGCGATCGTCTGGTACGGCACGCCGTCGCGGGCGCCGAAGGTGGTCCGCAGCGCGTCGTGGCGGGCGACGAGCCCGGTGAACGCCCGGCGCAGCGCGACGACGTCGAGCGGGCCCCGCAACCGGTAGAACAGGGGGCTGTTGTACGTGGACTCGCCCGGGGTGAGCTGGTCCACCAGCCACAGCTGCTCCTGCGCGAACGACAGCGGCAGCGGTGCCGGGGTGGCCTCGTCGGCCGCAGCGCCCGATGTCGTGGTGGGGGACGTCATCATCGGCATCCTTTCATGGATCGACGGATCACGCGGGTCACCGGCGGCGTCGTGCGCAATTCGCGACGGCGCCGGAAAACGGCGGTCGTGTCTCCAGCGCCCGCGCGGTACGATCCGCGAACGCGTATTGACATTGACCGGAGACGCTCGAAACTGGCGGACTCCGAGGAGCTACGGGGGTGAATTCTGATGTACCGGGAACCGATAGCGGAAATAGCGGCGCTGTTCGACGTGTACCAGCAGGGCCTGGCCTTCCACGCCATCTGCGCGATGACCCGGCTGGAGGTTCCCGACCGGCTGGCCGACGGCCCCCGGGACGTCCCCGGGGTGGCCGCCGAGCTGGGCCTGGACGCCGACGCGTTCCGCCGGCTGCTGCGCCTGCTGGAGTGCCACGAGATCGTCGGGTACGACCCGGGCGCCGACGAGGCGTGGCTCACCGACCGGGGCGAACTGCTCTGCCGGGACCACCCGATGTCGCTGCGGGCGACCTTCGCCACGCTCGGCGTCTCGGACGTGGCACACCGGCTCGTGGACACGCTGCGCACCGGCGGGCCGGCCGCCCCGGCGGCGCTGGGGGAGGGGTTCTGGGAGTACCTGGCCGCGCGGCCGGACCGCCAGGCGGTCTTCAGCGAGGCGATGGCCGAGCAGGCCCGGTTGCTCTCGCTGCCCTGCGTGCCCCTGCTGGACTGGCCGGCCGGGGGCACGGTGGCCGACGTCGGCGGCGGCAGCGGGGTGCTGCTGACGGCGGTCCTCGAGGCGGCCCCCGGCGTGCGCGGGCTGCTGCTGGACCAGCCGCAGGTGTTGCCCCGGGCCCGGGAGCGGCTCGCCCGGCACGGGCTCGCCGACCGGTGCGACGTGCTCCCGCACGACCTGTTCGACCGCGCCCCGGCCGCCGAGGTGTACCTGCTCTCGCGGGTGCTGCACGACTGGGACGACGCGTCGGTGGCCCGGATCCTGTCCCGGTTGGCCGAGGCGGCGGCCCCCGGGGCCCGGCTGCGGCTCTTCGAGGACCTGCTGCCGGAGAAGGGCCCGCTCGCCCCCACCCAGGCCTGGTCCGACGTGGTGATGATGGTCCTGTACGACGGGGCGCGCGAGCGCACCCTCGGGCAGTACCGGGCGCTGCTGGAGCAGGCCGGCTGGGTGCTGGACGGCACGGTCGCGGGGCCGCCCGGCATGCACGTCATCGAGGCGCGCCGCGGCGGCCGGCCGGCGTGACCGCCAGGTCCAGCCGGCTGAGCCCGTTGAGGAAGTTCGACGGCTGGCGGGTCACCGCGCCGGCGACCGCGAAGCCCTCGGCCCGGTCCCGCAGCACGTCGAGCAGGCAGCGCAGCTCCATCCGGGCGAGGGCGGCGCCGAGGCAGTAGTGCGGGCCGGCGCCGAAGCCCAGGTGCGGGTTGGGCGACCGGTCGGGCACGAACCGGTCCGGCTCGGCGAACACCTCCTCGTCCCGGTTGCAGGAGGGGAACCAGACCACCACCCGGTCGCCCGCGGCGATCGACGCGCCGCCGAGCGTGGTCGCCGTGGTGGCGGTCCGCATGGCGTGCATCGGCGGTGAGGTGTGCCGCAGGATCTCCTCCACCGCCCGGTCGGTCAGCTCCGGCTCCCGGCGCAGCCGGTCCCACAGCTCGGGCTGCCGGGCGAAGAGCAGCAGCGCGCCGGAGGCCGCGTGGGGGGTGGTCTCCAGGCCGCCGTTGAGCAGGCCGTCGCAGTTGAGGACGATCTCCTCGTCGGTCAGCGGCCTGCCGTCGACCACGGCCCCGGCGAGCACGCTGACCATGTCGTCACCCGGCTCCGCCCGGCGGCTGTCCAGCAGTTCGCCGAAGTACAGAAAGATCTCGGTGTGCGCCTCGACCCGGTCGGCGACGGCACCGGGGCTGGTGTCGGAGTCGTCGAAGGCCTGGATCGTCAGCCCGGTGAGGCGGTCCCAGTCCTCGGCCGGCACGCCCATCATCCGCAGCAGAACCCACGCCGGGATCAGCGTGGTCAGCTCGCCGACCGCGTCGAACACCGTGCCGCGCTCGATCAGGCCGGCCAGGTGCCCGGTCAGCCGCCGACGCAGGTCGTCACGCAGTTCGGCCAGGGCCCGGCTGGTGAACCACGACGCCAGGGCGGTGCGCAGCCGGCGGTGCGCGGCCCCGTCGGAGACCACCAGCATCCGGTCGGCGGCGGCCCGGACGGCCTCGGGGGCGCTGCCCAGCCGCATGCCGAGGGTGGAGGTGAACACCGCCGGGCGGCGGACCACCTCGTCCCCGGGTCGGTAGCCGGTGACCGACCAGAAGCCGCCGCCGTCGGCGGTGGGCTGCCAGGCGACGGGGTGCCGGGCCCGCGCCTGCCGCCACAGGGCCAGGTGCCGGTCCCCGGTGAACTGCCGCGGGTCGGTCGGGTCGAAGTCCGGCCCGGCGGCGGTGGCCGGTGGGGTTCGCGTGGTCACGGGCTCTCCCAATTCGGTGGCGGTCGCGGCGGTGGTGCCCAGCGCCGGAACGGCGTCGGGAAATATGGGTAGCATTGTGCTTCCGCTCGCGTCGGAAAATTGTTCCGGAGCGGATTCGCTTACTTATTTTCTCTCGCTGCGTCGATTGGGCTCGACTGGCTATGCTCGGCTCATATGACCATCCGCGCGGTGCCGGGAAGGGTTCGTGTGCGGCAGCGGAAAAGCATTCGTCCGTCGCGGGAGGCGCACATCGCGGCGCCGCCGGGGCGCGACCGGGCCACCGCGGTCGCGGTCCGGACCCGTCCGTGACGCCGGTGGCCGGGGCGCCGACGCCGGCACGCCCCGGGCCGCGCCGACGTGCCGTGGTTCTTCGACGCACGCCCGGGGGGCGTGAGAAGGAAGCG
Organism: Micromonospora sp. NPDC002296; assembly: GCF_040296145.1. Classification (NCBI taxonomy): domain Bacteria; kingdom Bacillati; phylum Actinomycetota; class Actinomycetes; order Micromonosporales; family Micromonosporaceae; genus Micromonospora; species Micromonospora sp. NPDC002296. The sequence goes on along the minus strand of NZ_JBEOWQ010000041.1, from coordinate 17,838 downwards.
ACGATGTTCAAGGAAGCGACGTTGTACTCGCCGGTCATCCGGACCGAGAACGGGCACGTGTCCGTGCTGTTCGCGGAGGAGCACCCTGGGCGCCACGACGAGGCGTACCAGCGGCATCGCGCGCGGATCGCGAAGCTCGCCCTGGACCACGTGCCCGGCCAGCCGGTCCCCGACGTGCGGTACACCGACGAGGAGCACGAGCTGTGGCGGCTGGTCGGCGCCGAGTTGCGGGAGAAGCACCAGCGCTACGCCTGCCGGGAGTTCCTCGACGGCGCCCGCCGGCTCGACCTGCCGACGGACCGGCTGCCCCAGCTCGGCGAGGCGTCGGCGCGGCTGACCGAGCTGACCGGGTTCCGGTTCCGCCCGGCGGCCGGCATCGTGGAGATGCGGGACTTCTACGGCTCGCTCGCCGACGGGCTGTTCCAGGCCACCCAGTACATCCGGCACTGCTCGATGCCCCGGTTCTCCCCGGAGCCCGACATGATCCACGAGGTGGTGGGGCACGGCAGCGCGCTGGCCAACGACCGCCTCGCGGGCATCTACCTGCGCGTCGGCGAGGCGGCCCGGCGGGCGGAGAGCCGCGAGGTGCTGTCCGCGCTCTCCCGGGTCTTCTGGTTCGCCCTCGAGTACGGCCTGGTCCGCGAGGACGGGGAGATCCGGGCCTGCGGGGCCAGCCTGTTGTCGTCGGTGGGGGAGCTGGAGCAGTTCCGGGAGGCCGCCGACATCCGCCCGCTCGACGCCGCCCGGATGAGCGCGCTGACCTACCGGGTTGAGGACTACCAGCCGGTGCTGTTCTGCGCGGACTCCTTCGACGACCTGGAGGCGTTCCTCGACGGGTTCCTCGACGACGTGCGCCGCGGCGCACCCACCGGCGCGGCCCGGGGCTGAGCCGGCCGTCCGCCGTCCCGCCGGGCCTGCCGGGTCCGCCGGGCGGCGGCGGGCCCGGGTGGGCCGGCCGGCCGGAACGCGGTTCACGACGCCGCCGCGGGTGTGCCGGTTCACGACGCCGCCCCGGCCCCGGCCTCCCGGCCGGAGCGGTCCCGCGCCGGGGGCAGGACCCGCAGCAGGTTCCCCCCGAGCAGCAGGGCCCGGTCCCCGCGGGGCACCCCGGCGAACACCTCCGGCCCGTGGACCACCCGGTCGAGCAGCCGCGGCATCCCCCCGGAGAGCTGGTTGAGGGGCCAGTCCGTACCGAATATGATCTTGTGGTTGAGGCCCAGCCGGAACAGCCGGTTCAGCCGCGCCGGCCAGTCGCCGTCCGGCGTCCCGGCGAAGCCGCCCGTGTCCAGGTAGACGTTGCGCCGGTGCTGGGCCAGGTACGCGGTGACGTCCACGTGGCTGACCCCGCCGTGCCCGAGCACGAAGACCAGGTCCGGGAAGTCCCGGGCCGCCCGGTCGATCAGCAGCGGGTGCGCGGGCGGGAAGCTCAGGCTGCGGGCGGTCGGTCCGATGTGCACGAACACCGGCATCCGGCGGGCCCGGCACTCCTCGTAGTAGGGGTAGAGGGCCGGGTCGGAGGGGGAGTACCCGCACGGCGGGTACAGCTTGAGCCCGTCCACGGCGTACCGGTCCGCCAGGTCGGCGAACTCCCGGGCGCCGCGCTCGCCCCGGCGCGGGTCCGCACCCAGGTAGACCCAGAACCGGCCCGGATGGCGCTGCCGGATCTCGTGGTGCCGGCGGGCCATTCCGGCCAGGTCCAGCCGGCCCGCCATGACCATCCCGAAGTCGGGCACCAGCAGCACGGCACGGGCCACCCCGGCGGCGTCCATCTCGGCCACCAGCCGGTCGGCGTGGTGGTCCTGGTGCTGGGCGAGGTACGAGTCGACGAGCGCCTCCCGGGCCGGCGCCCGGCCGACGGCGGCCAACCGCGCCCGCATGCTGTCGACGACGTCCTCGATGAACGCCCGGGGAACGAAGTCGGTGGACGCGACGTGGCAGTGGCCGTCGAGGATCATCGACCGAGGCAGTGGTCCAGCAGGGTGCGGATCGACGCGGTCGGCCCCGGCATGTAGGTGCTGAAGTCGAACGGCTTGCCGGTGCGTTCCTCCAGGTGGGACACGAACGCGACCATGCCCATCGAGTCCAGCAGCCCGCTGGCCAGCAACGGCGTGTCCAGGTCGACCTCGGCCGTCGACTCGTCCTCGTTCCAGGAACGGACCCACTCGATCAGTTCCGCGTGCAGCGCCTCGGTGTCGACGGTCACTGGTGGCCTCCCGGGGTGACGGCGGCGACGCTGTCGCCGACCAGACGAAGGGCGGTAGTCGCCATGATCATTTTCTGTACTGAGGGGCGGACACCGGCGAAGACCGTGTCCGGGGTGAAGGCCGACAGCACCGCCGGCAGCGAGGTGGACATCCGGAACGACGGCCAGCAGGTGCCGAACAGGATCTTGTGGCTGATCCCGCCGCGGAACAGCCGGTTCAGGTGCTCCGCCCAGCCCTCCGCGGCGAGCATCGCCGGGAACTGGCTGACGTCCAGATACACGTTCGGCCGGTGGGCGCACAGGTACGACGCCTCCTCGACGTGCGTGACGCCGCCGTGGCCGAGGATGAAGTCGACCCCCGGGAAGTCCCGCGCGGCCTGGTCCACCAGCAACGGCGGCCCGAGGGTGAAGTCCAGCGGGGCCCAACCCGGGCCGGTGTGGGTCAGCACCGGCAGGCCGCGGGCCGCGCAGATCTCGTAGTACGGGTACAACCGGCGGTCGCTCGGGGAGTACCCGGCCGGCGGGTACAGCTTCATCCCGGCGAACCCGTGGTCGGTGACGTGTTGCTCGAACAGGGCGGGGCCGTCCGCCCCGGCGCGCGGGTCGACCCCCCAGAAGACCCGGAACCGCCCCGGGTGGCGGCGGCACACCGCGTCGTGCAGCCGGGCCAGCTCGGCCGGGGGCAGGGCCCGGGGGGAGACGTGCGAGAAGTCCGCCGCCACCAGGAAGGCCAGCGACACCCCGGCCGAGTCCATCTCGGCGACGAGCCGGTCGCCGTCGTGGTCGCTGTGCAGGGCCAGCAGCCGGTCGGTGACCGGGCCGAGGCCGACGTCCCGGCCGTGCGCCCTCAACCGGTGGTGCATGTTGGCGGCCTGCTCCTCCAGGTACTCCCGGGGGATGACCCGGTCGCTGGCGAGCACCACGTGCGAGTCGACGATCATGCGGAACGGGCCCCCACGGTGAGCGGGCCGGCGTCGGCCTGCCCGGCGAACCACTCGGCCGCCGCGGTCCGGCTCAGCTTCATGTTGGCGGTGAGGAACCGGCGGTCGCTGCGCAGCGGCTCGGCGCTGAACGCCACGCCGCTTATCCGCTGGTGCCCGTCCAGGCGCTCGTTGACCCGGGCGATGCCGTCGCGGATCGCGGCCCGCTCCTCGTCGCCGTCGACGACCGGGGTGACGATCGCGCCCAGCCGCTGCGCGGGGGTGGCCACCACGATCAGGTCGGCGATCCCCGGCACGCCCGCGAACAGCCCCTCGATCTCCGCCGGGTGCACCTTGCGGCCGTTGCCCAGGGTGATGACGTCCTTCTTGCGCCCGACCAGGGTCAGGAAGCCGTCCGGGTCGAGCCGGCCGTAGTCGCCGGTGACGATTACGCCGTCGGGGCGGAACGTCTGCGCCGCGACCGCCGGCTCCACGTCGAAGTAGCCGAGGCTCAGCGGCGTCGGCCGGTGGATCAGCAGCTCGCCGTCGGGCAGGAAGGTGACCGCGTCCGGGTCGATGAGCCGGCCCACCGTGCCGGTCCGTCGGGCGTCCTCGGTGTTCCAGGCGATCATCCCGCTCTCGGTCATCCCGTACGCCTCCAGAAGCCGGACCCCGCCGGCCCGGAAGCCGTCCAGGGTGGCCCGGGAGATCGGCGCCATGCCGGTGATCATGAAGCGGATCCGGCCGCCGAGGAACTCCCCGAGCGGCGTCCCGGCCGCGGTGCGGGCGTGCAGTTGCAGGACGGTGTCGTAGAACACCGGGGGCGCGATGACGAAGGTCGGCCGCTCCTGCCGGATCGCGGCGAACACCCGCTGGTACGGCGAGAGCACCAGGTCCGCGCCCACCCACAGGCAGCAGTAGACCGACAGCCGTTGCTGGTAGTTGGCCAGCGGCAGGAAGATCAGGTGCCGGTCCGCCGGGGTGACCGCGAAGCTGTCGACGAAGCGGTTGATCACGTACTCGGTGCCCGCCCGGCTGATCCGCAGCCCCTTGAGCGCGCCGGAGGTGCCCGAGGAGTAGACCAGGCTGTGCAGGTCGCCAAGAACCTCCTCGGCCGGCGGCGCGGGCTCGGCGCGGTGCACGGCGTCGCCGTCGACGAGCACCGCCAGCCCGTGCCGGGCCGCGAACGCCGTCCGGTCGTCGATCTCGGTCTCGTCCGGGAACGCCTGCACCACCGCCCCCACCGCCAGGGCGGCGAGGTCCCAGGTCACCCAGTCGATGCTGTTCGACGCCCGGATGCCGACCCGCCGGCCGGCGCCCACCCCGGCGTCGCGCAGCCAACGCGCCCGGTCCTCGACGGCCGCGCCCAGCTCCGCGTGGGTCAGCTCGCGCCGCCCCCCACCGGCGTCGATCTCCACGATCCGCGCGGTCTCGCGGTGGCGGTACCGGGCGCTCAGGTCTGCCAGGTTCATGGTCACGTCCTCGCCGTCGTCTCGGCCGCGCCGGTACGCCGGCCCAGCTGGGTGAGCAGGGTGTGCAGCCGATCGGTGACGAAGGGTCCGAGGTGCCCGGCCAGCAGCGGCTCGTACGCCCCGGAGCCGGTGTCCCACTGGACGCGTACCTCCACGGCGCACCGGTCCTCGTCGCCCGCGACGGGGCGCACCCGCACCGAGCGGTCCAGCCGTCGCCACAGCCAGTCCGGCACCGCCCGCAGGTCGACGCCCTCCTCCGTCGGCTCGACCAGGTCGCCCCAGACCACCCGGTCGTGGCCCAGCGTGCCCGCGAACTCCTCCTCCAGGCCCGGCCCGGTCTCCCGGTCGACGTCCAGCGCGAACGGGTCGAGCAGGTGCGGCCGGCGGCGCAGCAGCGCCCGTAACCTCCCGGGCGACGCCGCGAGCACCGCGCTGCGCGTGACCGGGGAACAGGGCACGGTCGGCCGGTCCACGCCCTCCGGCCGCCGCGCGTCGACCTCGGCGACCACCATCTCCAGTACGTCCAGCCCGCGCGCCAGGTCGGCGGCGGAGATGACCATCGGCGGCTGCACCCGCAGCACCCGGTTGTGGTACAGCGAGTAGGTCGAGGTGACCCCGTGCCGCAGCAGCAGGCTGAGCACCATCCCGCCCAGCGACTCGTCGTGGAACTCCAGGCCGTGCATCATGCCGATGCCGCGGTGCGCGGCCAGCACCGCCGGGTGGCGCTCGACCAGGGCGGCGAGCCGGGCGGTGATGGTCTTCCCGTGCGCGTCGACCCCGCGCAGGAACGACTCGTCGGTGGCGATGTCGACGGCCACCGAACCCACCCGGCAGCACAGCGGGTTCCCGCCCAGGCTGGAGCCGAAGGTCGACGGCAGGGCCCGCAGCGTCCGCCACACGTCCGCGCTGCCCAGCACCGCCGAGATCGGCAGCACGCCCCCGCCGAAGGCCTTGCCGATGCAGACCAGGTCGGGGGTGACGCCGAAGCGCTCGTGGGCGAAGAACGTGCCGCAGCGGCCGAACGCCGTCTGCATCTCGTCCAGGATCAGCAGTGCCCCGGCCTCGTCGCAGATCCGGCGCACCTCGGTCAGGTAGCCGGGGTCGGGCACGATCACCCCGCCCTCGGCCTGCACCGGCTCCAGCAGCACGGCCGCCGTGTCGCCGTCCACCGCGGCGGCGAGGGCGGCCACGTCGTTGAAGGGCACCTGGCGGAACCGTTCCAGGAACGGGCTGAACAGCGCGGCGTGTTCCGGCCGGCCGGAGGCGCTCAGGGCGGCGAGGGTCTTGCCGTGGAAGCAGTCGACCGCGGTGACGAAGCCGGAGCGCCCGGTCGCCGCCCGGGCCAGCTTCAGCGCGTTGTCGATGCTCTCCCCGCCCCCGTTGGCCAGGTAGGAGTACGGCAGCCGGCCGCCGGTGAGCTCCGCCAGCCGGCTGGTCAACCGGATCTGTTCCTCCTCAAAAAGGATCTTGGTGCTGTTCAGCCGGCCGGTCGCGAGCTGGTCGGCGACGGCCTCGACGATCCGCGGGTGGGAGTAGCCGAAGGACTGGTTGCCGTACTGGTCGAACAGGGCCAGCAGCCGGTTGCCCGCGCCGTCGCCGACGTGGGCGCCGGAGCCGGGTCCCTGCACCCCGCAGCCCATCACGAAGGACATCGTGGAGTAGGTGGGATGGTTGTGGGCCGCCTTCGCCTCGGCCAGCAGCTGACGATCTGTGCGCAACCCTCGTCCTTCCCTTCGGCGCTAGCGGGCGCCGGCGTACGAGTCGTAGTCGGCGAAGAAGTACTGGAGCAGGCGGTTCTGCCGGCCGGGCCCGGTGCGCGAGCGGCGGACCGCCGCGGGCAGGTCGAGGTAGGCCACCGCGCTCAGCGGCGACCCGGCGAACCGCTCGTCGGGGTACGGCTCGCCCAGCGGCACGAAGCCCAGCTCCAGGTAGAAGTCCCGGAGCCGGCCGGAGTCGCCGTCGACGAAGAAGTCCCCGATGACGTGGGTGGCCGCGAACCGGGACACGCTGTGCACCAGCGCCTCCCGCATCAGCCCCATCCCGATGGACCGGTTGCGGATGCTCGGCAGGGTCATCAGGTGGCCGAACTCCACCAGCCGGTGGCCGGGCCGCAGCGCGCCGAGGTCCACCACGTCCTCGCAGGGCAGCCCGACGTCCTGGTCGGGGATCACCTTGACCGTGCCGACCGCCCGGTCGCCCGCGACCGCCAGGATGTAGTGCGCGTACGGGTCGAAGCGGTCGAAGGTGGCCTCGGTGTCGGCGGCGTCGAGCAGCCGTCCCTGGTCGCGGACGTAGACCTCGTCGCGCAGCCGCAGCACGGCGGCCCGGTCGGCGGGCGACTCGGCCAGCTGGAACGTCACCGACGGTGACGGCGGGGCGCTCACCGGCGGACCAGCGTGCGGAAGAAGTCGACGTAGCTCGGGTGGAAGTGCAACAACCGATGTCGCACCTGCTGGTGCAGGTCGGGCAGCCGCTCGATCGGCAGGTTCGGCATCAGGTGGTGCTCGACGTGGAAGTTGTTGCCGTTGGTGTACCAGGTCATCAGCCGGTTCGACCGGATCGTGCGGGTGTTGGCGAACGGGTCCTCGTTCAGCGTCTCGCACCGGAAGTGCTCGGGCAGCTCCACCATGGCGTGCACCGGCCCGGCCACCAGCAGCGGGGCCAGCCACAGCCACCCCACCAGCGCCGACCCGACCAGCGCCGACACGGCGGTCAGGGCGACCAGCGTGGCCACGATGAGCAGGTGCTCGTGCCGGATCCGGCGGGAGGTGGTGGCGGTCTCCCCGGGGTGGTCGGCCCCGCGCAGCGCCCGCCCGACGTCGGCCAGGAACATCCCGTAGTGGTGCAGCATCGAGAACCGGACCAGCCAGTCCCGCGCCACCCGCGTCCGCGACCGGGGTCGGTCCGTGCCGTACTGGTCGCCGTAGTCGAAGAACTCCCGGTTCGCCGGGGTGCCCAGGTCGCGGTGGTGGCGCAGGTGGGTGGCCCGGTAGGCCGAGAAGGAGATGAGCATCGGCAGGCCGAGCAGCACCCCGGCCCACCGGTTGGCCCGCTGTCCCCGGAAGCCCAGCCGGTGCAGCGTCTGATGCTGCAACTCCGCGGCGTGCGCGAACATGCAGCCGAGCAGGATCACCCCCGGCACCCGGGCCGCCAGGTGCGGCCGCGTCGCCAGCACCGCGCCGATCCCGGTGAGCAGGGCGCACAGCGCCAGCTTCAGGGCGAACCGGCGGCCGTCGACCTCGGTGCGCAGGTGCCCGAGCGTGCTCCGTACGTCGGCTCGGGTGGCCGCCCCGGGCCGGACGCCGGTCGCGTCACCCCCCGGTCCGGGGCTGGCCGGTGGAACGCGGGTCTGGTCATCGGTGGTCTTCACGGTCTGCCGTCTCCTCCTGCCGTGGCCTCGGCCGCCCCGGCCCGGCCATCGGCGGTGTCGGCGGCCAGGGCGTCGGTCAGCGCGGCGCCGAGCGGCTCCAGCGGCCAACCCGGCCGGTCGCCGTCGATGGTCTGCTCGCGGACCCGGCCCGTGGCGTACTTGCCCCAGTCCGGGCCCGGCGGCGCGTCCCCCGCCCCGCCCCGACGTGTCGTCAGCACCAGCAGGTCTCCGGTGAACCGGCCCGGCACGAACTCGTGGGCCAGCCGGCTGAGCTGCTGGAACGCCTCGGCGTGCCGCTCCACGGTGGGCGCGTCCACTGTGCTGAGCCCGCCGCCCCGGGCGCGCAGCGTCGCGGCGACGTCCGCCGGCCCCGGCGCCTCCCCGGCGTCGGTGGGGGCCTCGCCGTAGTGCGCGAGGACCGCCCGTAGCGCCCCGTCGGCGGTCAGCGCCCGGGGCGGGTGCGTCTCGTCCGGCGGGTGGCTGTCCAGCACGGCCAGCAGGCCCACCTCCTCGCCGGCCGCCCGCAGCGCGACCGCCACCTGGTATGCCAGGTGACCGCCGAGCCCCGCGCCGACCAGCCGGTGCGGCCGGCCGGCACCGGCCGCGAGGATCAACTCGGTGTACGCGGCCACCAGGTCGTCGAAGCCGGCGTCCGGGGTCAGCCCGCCCTGGAGCCCGTGCACGGGGAGGTCCGCCGGCAGGTGGGTGACGAGCCGCCGGTACGGCCACACCCGGCCGTCGTCACCGGGCAGGCAGTACAGCGGCGGCCGGTCGCCGGCCGGCCGCAGCGGTACGAGGACGGCGGCCCCGCGGGACGGCACGGGCAGCCGGTCGACGTGAGCCGCCAGCGCGCCCACGGTCGGGTGCCGGAACAGGTCCCGCACCGACAGCTTGACCGCGAGCAGGGACCGGACCCGGCCGACCAGCCGGGTCGCGGAGAGCGAGTGCCCGCCCAGGTCGAAGAAGCTGTCCCCGGCGCCGACCGTGGGGACGCCGAGCAGGTCGGTGAAGAGGCCCGTCAGCACCTCCTCCGCGTCGGTGCGGGGTGCGGCCACCGGCGGGGCGTCCGCCACCGTGAAGGGGTCCGGCAGCGCCGTCCGGTCGAGCTTGCCGCTGGCGTTGCGCGGCAGGTCGGCCAGCACCGCGACCACCCCGGGCACCAGGTGGGCCGGCAGGACCTCGGCGAGACCGGAACGGATCCGTCCGGGGTCGAGCGTCGCCCCGGCCTCGGCCACCACGTACCCGACGAGCTGCCGGTTGCCGGCCCCGTCGTCGCGGATCGTCGCCGCGGCGCGGGCGACCCCGGGCCGGCGGACCAGCGCCGCCTCCACCTCGCCCAGCTCGATCCGGAAGCCGCGCAGCTTGACCTGGCCGTCGTCGCGGCCGGCGAAGACCAACTCGCCGTCGGCGTTCCAGCGGGCCAGGTCGCCGCTGCGGTACATCCGGGCCCCGTCGCCCGCCGGGACGAACGGGTCCGGCAGGAAGCGCTCGTCGGTGAGCGCCTTCCCGCCCCGGTAGCCCAGCGACACCCCGGCGCCGCCGATGTACAGCTCTCCCACCGCGCCGGCGGGGACGAGTGCCCGGTGCTCGTCGAGCAGGTAGACCCGGAGGTTGCGCAGCGGCGTGCCGATCGGGGGCGACTCCGCCTGCCCGGCGGACAGCGGCCGGCTCATGGCGGTGGAGACCGTGGTCTCGGTGGGGCCGTACCCGTTGATCAGCCGGCAGACCGGGGCGAAGCGCTCGACCACCGTCGGCGCGGACAGCTCTCCGACGATGGAGACGGTGGTGCCGGCGGGCAGGTCGTCCGGGGACAGCACGTCGAGCACCGAGGGTGCCAGGACGAGGTCGTTGAGGCGCTGCTCCCGGATCAGGGCGGCCAGCTCGGGGCCGGGGGTCAGCCGCTCGGCCGGTGCGGTCACCAGGGTGCCGCCGACCAGGACGGACTGGGTCATCTCCCCGACGAAGGCGTCGAAGCTGGCCGAGGCGAACTGGAGGGTCCGGCCGCCGGGGCCCGAGCCGAGCCGGTCCACCATGGCCGCGGTCAGGTTGACCACGCCCCGGTGGCGGACCACCACCCCCTTGGGCCGGCCGGTGGAGCCGGAGGTGTAGATCAGGTACGCCGGCTGCCACGGGGAGGTCGGCAGGGTCCGGTCGCGGTCGGTCAGCCGGCCGCCGTCGAGCACGGCCAACCGCTCGGCGAGCACCGGGTCGTCGAGGCGCAGCTGCGGCACGGACAGCGCCGGGCCGAGGCCGGCGGTCTCGGCGCGCAGCAGCAGCAGGCTGGGCGTGGCGTCGGCGACCATGAACGACAGCCGGGCGACCGGGTAGGCGGGATCGAGGGAGAGGAAGGCCGCGCCGGACTTCAGCACGGCCAGTACGGCGGTGATCAGGTCGGCCGAGCGGGGCAGGGCCAGGGCCACCACCTGGCCGGGCCCGACGCCCCGTTCGACGAGGTACCGGGCGATCCGGTCGGCCCGCTCGTCCAGCTCCCGGTACGACACTGTGGTCGTGCCGTCGTCCAGCGCGGGGGCGTCGGGCGTGCGGTCCGCCCAGTCCTCGAACAGCTGGTGCATGCCGATCGGCGGGATGTCGTGGACCGGCCCGCGCCCCCAGGCCAGCAGGCGTTGCCGCTCCGCCTCGTCCACCAGCGGGAGCCGGTCGACCGCCTCGCCGGGGTCGGCGGCGGCTGCGGCGCCCAGGAAGAACAGGAGCCGGCGCAGGTGCTCGTCGAGGTCCCGGGGCGGGTGGGCGGCGGAGTCCGCGTCGAACAGCAGCTCGGTGTCGCCGTCGGGGAGCTGGAAGAAGACGATCGAGACGTCGTCGATGTCGGGCAGCGACAGGGTGCGCACCGTCGCCGGGTGCCCGGCGAAGCGCAGCTCGGCGGCGGAGCCCATGACGTTGACGACGGCACCCCAGAACGCCCGGCCCTGGCCCGTGCGGCCCAGGTCGCGGGCGAGCAGGGCGGCCGGGTACCGGCTGTGCATGAGCCCGGCGCGCAGCTCCGCGCCGACGCCGGCGACGAAGTCGGCGAGGCCGGTGCCGGCCGGCAGCCCGACCCGCAGCGGGATCGCGTTGGTGGTCATGCCCGGCACGTCCCGCTCGGCGCGGCTGGTGCGGCCGGTGACCGGCAGCCCGAGCAGGACCTCATGCTCGCCGGTCATCCGGGCCAGGTAGGCCGCGGCGAGACCGATCGCCAGCTCCGACCAGCCGACGCCCAGCCGCCGGGCGCAGGCGTGCATCGTGGCCATCAGGTCGGGGCCGAGCCGGGCGCGGCGCCGGATCACCGGGCCACCGCGCGGCCCGCGCCGGCCGCCCAGCCGGGTCGGCTCGCGGCGGTCGGGGAGCCGTTGCAGCCAGTGCCGCCGGTCCCGGTCGAGCCGGGCGGAGGCCAGGTACGACGCCTCGCCGTCGAGCAGGACGCGGTACGGGGGCGGCGGCGGGCCGGGGTCGCCGCCGGTGACCAACGCGCTGTACGTGGCGGCCGTGCGCCGGTGCAGCTGGGCCAGGCTCCAGCCGTCGACGGTCAGGTGGTGCACCCGCCGGTAGAGGACCCAGTGCTCGGGTGCCAGCCGGAGCAGGGCGGTGGTGCACAGGTCCGTGCCCAGCGGGTCGACGGGCGCGGCCAGGTCGTCGGCCATCCACCGCCGCGCCGCCGCCTCCGGGTCGGCCTCGTCGCCGAGGTCGACCAGGCGCAGGGGGGACGACGCGTCCGGATCGACGTACTGGGCGGGTCCCTGGTCGGTGACGGTGAAGCGCAGCCGCAGGGCCTCGCACTCGCGCTCGACCCGGCGGTGCGCCTCGGTCATGGCGGCGACGTCGACCTGGCCGGGGATGTCGATCCGGTCGGCGATGCTGTAGGACGCCCCGGTGGTGTTCAGTGACTCCGCGAACCAGATACCGGACTGGGCGCCCAGCAGCGGCCGGACCTCCCTGTCGTGGTCGAACAACACAGACGCCTCCCCAGTAGCCGTTCGTGTTCCCCCGAGTTCGCTCCGCACAGACCCATGAGGTAACACGGCACTTGCGACAGCGGCAAATATCTATTTCCTCGCATGTCGTCGCGCGCCGCAGTTGCTTGTTTCGGGATTGCCTGCCGGTTCTCCGCAAGGCCGGTCCGGTGTGAGGTGAGAGTGGCCGAGTTCGCGAGTAAATAACTGCGCGACTTGTTCTGGGCCGGAGGCGGTCGTCGATGGACTCTGGGCCGGACGTGGCGCCCGAAAAGCGCCGCACCCGGGCGGGGGGCGGCGGTCTGGCGGGAGCGCCCGACCCTCGTGCGGGAAGTCGAGGGATATGTTCCACATCACTAGACGTCAATTTGAGGGCGACTGAATTAGTGCCTTGTAATGATCTTGATAAGCGATTATGCAGATGTGTACGCTTCGGCCGTGATGGCTAACGGGGATGGGGTGAAGGGCTTTGCCGAGGAGTTCCGGATGTTGGAGCCGCATCTCGACGAACGCCAGCGGCGGCTGGTGCTCGCGGCGCGGGCCCGCTCCCTCGGCCGCGGCGGCATCGGGCGGATCGCGCTGGCGGCGGGGGTGCACCCGAGCACGGTCTCCAAGGGCATCGAGGAGTTGGAGTCGCCGGGGACCCCGTCGCGCCGGGCCCGGCGGCCGGGCGGCGGTCGCAAGCGGCTCACCGAGACCGACCCCGGCCTGATGACGGCCCTGGTGGGCCTCATGGAGCCCCGGGGACAGCCCCGTCCGGTGCTCCAGTGGACCACCCGGTCCACCCGGCGGCTCGCCGAGGAGCTCGCGGGCCGGGGGCACCGGGTCTCGGCGTGGTCGGTCAGCCGCCTGCTGCGCGAGGCCGGCTTCCGGCTGTCGAGCAGTTCCCGGCCGCTGGTGGCCAGCCAGCGGTTCGACCGGGACGCCCAGTTCCACCGGGTCAACGAGCAGATCGACGGCTGGCTGGTCGCGGGCCAGCCGGTCGTGGTGATCACCATGCGGCGGCAGCGGCCGGCGGCCGGGGCCGGGCCGGCGGACGGGTCGGTGACCGGCGGCCGGCGGGCCGAACCGGGCCGGCCCGTGGGCCCGCTCCGGCCAACCGCCCCCGCGACGGGGCTGCCGACCGTCGGCGCGGAGGGCGGCGTCGACTGGGCCGACCAGCCCGCCGATCACGGCACCTCCGCCGTCGCCCTGGCCACCGTCCGCGGCTGGTGGAGCGAGTCCCGACAGCGGGCCCGTCAGCTCCTGCTCGTCGCCGACGTCGCCGGAACCGGCGCGTCGTGGCGGACCGGGCTGACCCGGTTCGCCCACGAGATCGACGCGGCCGTCTGCGTGTCGCACCTGCCGGCCAACACGATGCGCTGGAACCGGGGGGAGGATCAGGTGCGCTCCACCGTCCTGCTCAGCCCGCCCGGTGCCGTGCCCAGCCGGCACGAGGTGGAGCTGCGGGTCATCGCCGAGTCGGGCGCACGCCGTCCGGCGGCCCGGCCGCCCGGCCCGCAGGGTCCGCCGGCGTGGAACTACCTGGTCGAGACGTGACCGTCCCGTCCGCGCCCGGGCCGTCGTCGCGCGCTCGGGCCACCACGGCCGCCGAGAACGGCACGCCGTGGAGGTCGGCCCTTCCCGCCCCGCAGCAGCACCAAGATGATCGACAACACGAGCAGCGCACCGGACTCGCACAGCACGGCGAAGTACAGCACCGGACCACCGAAGCTGTGGTTCGGGCCCCTCATCAGCAGCGAGGCGAGGGTGCAACCCGCCGATGCCATCAGCACCCGGTAAAACCACCGAGACCGCCGTCGCAGCTCTCGCCGCATTCGCTCTCGGATCACGCCGTCCCCGCTCATGGAAAACCGCATCCGCGCATCCGCCGTCGACAGGCAACGGCGTCAGCGCCGGCCTAATCGGTTTTCGGTACCCGCCGGCGGTCCGGTTCGGACGGTACACGGGCGGCCGGGCGGGCAGGAAGGGGGCGACCCGCCACCGATGCCTGCGACACGTGTACGACACGCCGGTTACGACGGGACACCGTGATGTCGCGGACAGTAGGCTCCCCGTGGCTGCCGACCGTAGCGGGCGGTCCGGAGCCAGCTCTCCGGGAGGGTCCGTGGAGAAAACCGTCCGCCAACGCCGAGCGCCCGACCAGACCCCGCCAACCGACCCAGTCGCGCCGGCCGAGGGCTCGCCGGCTGACGGCGTCGAGGCGTCGACCCTGCCCGAGCTGGAGGACCGGGCGTGGATGCACCACGCGAACGACTTCGCCCACACCAGCTTCTGGGCGGTGGCCCGTCGGCTGCCCCGGCTGGTCCGCGAGGCGATCGCCCTGGCCTGGGCGACCAGCCGCCGGGACACCGCCGCGTCCATCGGGCTGAACGTCGCCGCCGGGGCGATGACCACCCTCGGCCTGCTGGCCACCACCGGCGCGCTGCGCGAACTGTTCGCGGCCGGCCCCACGCCGGACCGGATCCGGGGCGCCCTGCCGGCCCTGGCGCTGACCGCCGCCGCCGTGATGGCCAAGGGTGGGCTGACCATCGCCGCCGGTTGGGCGCAGGCCCGGCTGACCCCGCAGATCAACTATCAGGTCGAGCTGCGGCTGTTCGAGGCCACCACGGCCGTCGACCTGGCCGCGTTCGACGACGCCGGATTCGCCGAGGAGATGGACCGGGCCCGCGAGCGCGGGGTGACCGAGGCGGCCTGGATCGTCGACCACACCGTCGACCTGATCACCGGCGTGGTCGGGGTGCTGGCCACCGCGGCGGCGGTCACCGTGATCCAGCCGCTGCTGCTGCCCTGCCTGCTGCTCGCCGCGGTGCCCGAGGCGGCGACCGCGGTGAAGATCGCCCGCCGGCAGTACCTGGAGATGCTGGCCAGGATCAACCGGCGCCGCCGAATGTCGATGCTGGCCAACCTGATGGCCAACCGGCACACCGCCGCCGAGGTCCGGGCGTACCAGATGGGGGACTTCCTGCTCGGCGAGTACCGGCGGATGATGGCCACCGAGACGCGCGCCCACCTGCGCCTGGTCCGCACCCAGACCCGGACCCGGGTGCTCGGCACGTCCGCCGCAGGCCTGGCCACCTTCGGCGTGTACGCCGTCCTCGCCGGCCTGCTCCTGACCGGCATGGTGGCGCTCGCCGCCGCCGCGACCGCGCTGATCGCTCTCCAGTCCGCGCGCTCCAACCTCGGAATAGCGGTTTTCGCCACCAACGCGCTCTACGAGGACGCGCTCTACTACCAGGACTACCGGGACTTCCTGGACCGGGCCCTCAGCCGGATCGGCCCCCGCGGCGACCAGCCGACCGACGGGTTCGACGCCATCGAACTGGACAGGGTCAGCCTGTGCTACCCGGACACCGACAGCCCGGCCGTCGACGAGGTGAGCCTGACCGTCCACCGGGGACAGGTGATCGCCCTGGTCGGCGAGAACGGTTCGGGAAAGTCCACCCTGGCCAAGCTCATCGCCGGCCTGTACCGGCCCACCGGCGGGGTGATCCGCTGGGACGACGTGGACACCGCCGAACTCGACCCCCACCAGGCCGGCGCGCACGTCGCGGTGCTCACCCAGGACTGGTGGAAGTTCCCGTTCACCGCCGGCCAGAACATCCGCGTCGGCCGGCACGACCGGGCCGCCGGGGGGCCGAGTGTGCAGGACGCCGCCCGGGCCGCCGCCGCCCACGACATGATCTTGGGCCTGCCGTTCGGGTACGACACCCTGCTGGACCGCGAGTTCAAGGACGGCCATGACCTCTCCGGCGGCCAGTGGCAGCGCCTCGTCGCCGCCCGCGGCCTGTACCGGGACGCGCCCCTGCTGATCTGTGACGAGCCGTCGGCGGCGCTGGACGCCCGGGCCGAGCACGCCCTCTTCCAGCACCTGCGCCGCCGTCCCGACCGGGCGGTCGTGCTGATCACCCACCGGCTGGCCAACGTCCGGCACGCCGACCAGATCTGCGTGATGGAGCGCGGCCGGCTGGTCCAGCGCGGCACGCACGACGAGCTGATCGCCGCGGACGGCCTCTACCGCGAACTGTTCCACCTCCAGGCCAGCGGCTATCTCGGCGCCGCCACCGAGGACGCGCCGACGCCCCGCTGACCGGCGCTACCGGCGCGTCGAGGGCTGATCGCCGCCCGAATGCTGGGCATTACCTTGATCTCCTACTCGATTAGTAGGAAACTCGATCCGTGCGGACCACTCTCCGGCTGGTCACCCGCCGGGTCGTCGACCTGATGCGGGTCGCCTCCGACCTCTGTACCGGCCCGGGGCGCGTCCGCGCCTGACCACGCGTCCCGCGCCCGCCGATGCCATGGCCGTCGTCCTGTCGGCGGGCCCACCACGGTTGCGCCGCCGCCCTCGGCAGCCTCCCGACCTCCCCGTCCGCCGGCGCGCGGCCCCACCGCGCCCGACGGACGTCTCTCCATCTCCCGCATTCGAAGGAAACCCGATGAGCGACAACCAACAGCCACCACCCACCGCGCCGGAGTCCCGGTTCGCCGTCAACGAGGACTGGGCGGCCACCGTGCTGGGCCTGCTCCTGCTCGGCCTGGTCCTGGTCGGCGCGATCCCCGCCTGGCTGGTGCCCTGATGAGCGCCGACGCCGCCCGGGCGGCGACGGACGCCCCCACCGGGGACGACGAGGGTCGGCCCGCCGGCACGTCGACGGCCGGGCCCGCCGGTGCCGCCGTGGCCGGGCCCGACCAGGCCGGGGACGACAGCGCCGGGGCCGGACCCGCCATCGACCCCGCGCCGCGTCCCCGCGCCGTGCCGGCCTGGATCGCGGTCGGCCTCCTGGTGCTCCTCGCGCTGGCCGGGCTGACCCGGTACCTCGAACAGCAGGTGCCGGTCCTCGCCGAGGACACCGCGCTCGAAGGCGTCGCGAAGGCCGTCGAGTACCCGGTCTACGCCATCCTGCTCGGCCTGCTCGGCAACGTCGCGGTGACCCTGCTCGGCTGGCGGGACCGGGTCTCCGCCGCGTTCCGCACCGAGTTCTTCATCAAGACCGGGCTCGTCCTGCTGGGCGCCTCGATCAACCTGGCGGTCATCGCCAGCGCCGCCGGCCCGGCGATCGCCCAGGCGATCCTGCTGATCAGCGGCGTATTCCTGTTCACCTGGTGGCTGGCCGGCCGGTTCGGCCTGGACGACAAGCTGCGCGCCCTGCTCGCGTCGGCCGTGTCGATCTGCGGGGTCAGCGCCGCGATCGCCGCCGCCGGCGCGGTCCGGGCCCGTCGGGAGCAACTGGCCTACACGGCCAGCCTGGTCATCGTCTTCGCCCTGCCGTCGATCTTCCTGCTGCCGTGGCTGGCGGGCGTGCTCGGCCTCTCCGACGAGGTGGCCGGCGCGTGGATCGGCGGCAACATCGACACCACCGCCGCGGTGACCGCCGCCGGGGCGCTCGCCGGCGAGGAGGCGCTCCAGATCGCCAGCATCGTCAAGGTCACCCAGAACGCCCTGATGGGCGTCGTGGCGGTCGCCCTCACCGCGTACTTCGCCCTGCGGGTGGAGCGGCGGCCCGACGCGGCCCGGCCGGGGGTGGGCGAGCTGTGGCGGCGCTTCCCCAAGTTCGTCCTCGGCTTCGTCGCCGCGTCGGTGATCGCCACGTGGTACCTCGACGCGGCGGGCGCCGACGGGAAGGCGACCATCGCGATCGTGAACGACCTGCGGGTGTGGTTCCTGATCCTGGCGTTCGTCAGCATCGGCCTGGAGGTCCGGGTGACGGCGCTGCGCGAGGCCGGCTGGCGACCCGTCGCGGTCTTCGCCAGCGCCACCGTGTTCAACCTCCTGCTCGCGCTCGGGCTCGCCGTGTTGCTGTTCCGGGGCGTGTCGGTGTGACGTGTCGTCGGCGGCCGGGCTGGCCTGGGCGGTGGTCCGGCTGACCGGCCTGGAACGGGGCCCGCTCGTGCAGGCGGTCGCCTTCACCCCGTACGTGGCGGC
>NZ_JBEOWQ010000040.1:0-45723 GCF_040296145.1 Micromonospora sp. NPDC002296 | reverse complement strand
TCGCCGCAGGCTACGGCTACACCGGCCCGATCGACGGGGCGATGGGGCCGAACTCGTGGCGGGGCTTCGCCCGGTTCCTCAACCAGGACCGGTGGGACTGACCGGCGGGGCGGCGGGCCGGGGATCGGCGTGCGCCGCCGGCCGCCACGATCGTGATCCGCGTCACAGGCGACGTACGGCAATAACTTGCCCCCCCACTCGTTCGCACCCGCCCTGGTTAGGCGTGTGCGGCCAATGGTCTTTGTAGGTTTCCTACAACTGGCGCCGCCCAGCGTGCGATGTCTGCGACATGGCATTCCCCAGCGGCAGACGGAAGGGTGAACACTGCCGGGGGTCGCCGTGTCGCGGCACACCCGTCGTCGGACTACAGAAGGGCTCGGTCGGGTGTTCAGTCGTGTCGCCATCGTCAACCGTGGTGAGGCCGCCATGCGGCTCATCCACGCCGTACGGGACATCGCCGCGGAGACCGGGACCCGGATCGAGACCGTCGCCCTGCACACCGACGTCGACCGGGCGGCCACCTTCGTCCGCGAGGCGGACCTGTCCTACGACCTCGGTCCCGCGTCCGCGCGCCCGTACCTCGACCTGAAGGTGCTGGAACGCGCACTGGTGGAGACCGGGGCCGACGCCGCCTGGGTCGGCTGGGGCTTCGTCGCGGAGGACCCGGCGTTCGCGGAGCTGTGCGAGAAGGTCGGAGTCACCTTCGTCGGGCCGAGCGCGGAGGCCATGCGCAAGCTCGGCGACAAGATCGGCGCGAAGCTGATCGCCGAGGAGGTCGGCGTTCCGGTGGCGCCGTGGAGCCGCGGCGCGGTCGAGACCCTGGACGCCGCGCTGGCGGCGGCGGCCGGGATCGGCTACCCGCTGATGCTGAAGGCGACCGCGGGCGGCGGCGGGCGCGGCATCCGCGTGGTCACGAACGAGGCCGAACTCGCCGACGCCTACGAGCGCACCAGCCAGGAGGCCGCGCGGGCGTTCGGCAGCGGCGTCGTGTTTTTGGAGCGCCTGGTCACCGGCGCCCGGCACGTCGAGGTCCAGGTGATCGCCGACGGCCAGGGCACGGCCTGGGCGCTCGGGGTCCGCGACTGCTCGGTGCAGCGGCGCAACCAGAAGGTCATCGAGGAGTCGGCGTCGCCGGTGCTCAGCCCCGCGCAGACGGCCGAGCTCAAGACGTCCGCCGAACGGCTGGCCCTCGCGGTCGGCTACCGAGGCGCGGCGACCGTCGAGTTCCTCTACCACCCCGGCGACAGGCTGTTCGCGTTCCTCGAGGTCAACACCCGCCTGCAGGTCGAGCACCCGATCACCGAGTCCACCACCGGGTTCGACCTGGTCAAGGCGCAGCTGCACGTGGCCTCGGGCGGGCGGCTCGAAGGTGAGCCGCCGGCGGAGCGCGGGCACGCCATCGAGGCCCGGCTGAACGCCGAGGACCCCGACCGCGACTTCGCGCCCTCCCCGGGCCGCATCGCGCGGCTGGCCCTGCCCGCCGGGCCGGGCATCCGGGTGGACACCGGAGTCAGCGAGGGTGACACCATCCCCGCCGACTTCGACTCCATGATCGCGAAGATCATCGCCTACGGCCGCGACCGCGACGAGGCGCTCGGCCGGCTGCGCCGGGCGATGGCCCAGACCACGGTGATCATCGAGGGCGGCGCGACGAACAAGAGCTTCGTGCTCGACCTGCTCGACCAGCCCGAGGTGATCGACGCCAGCGCGGACACCGGCTGGATCGACCGCGTCCGGGGCGAGGGCCGGCTCGTCACGCACCGGCACTCCGCCGTCGCGCTGGCCGCCGCCGCCATCGAGGCGTACGAGGAGGAGGAGCGCGCCGAGCGGCAGCGACTGGTGTCGACGGCGTTCGGCGGACGCCCGCAGGTGCAGCACGAGAGCGGTCGCCCGCTGGATCTGAAGCTGCGCGGTGCCGGCTACCGCGTGCGCGTGGCGCGAATCGGCGCGCACCGGTTCCGCGTCGGCGTCGAGGCGGGTGACGACGTCCGCACCGCCGACGTCGAGCTCGACCGCTTCGACCGGCACACCGGGCAGATCCTCGTCAACGGCACCCGTTACCGCCTGCTCACCAGCACGTACGGGCCGATCCACCTGGTCGAGGTGGACGGCGTGACGCACCGGGTCAGCCGCGACGAGGGCGGCGTCGTCCGCTCCCCCGCGCCCGCGCTGGTCGTCGCGACGCCGCTGAAGGTCGGGGGCGAGGTCGAGGCGGGCGCTCCGATGCTGGTGCTGGAGAGCATGAAGATGGAAACGGTGCTGCGGGCGCCGTTCAAGGCACGGCTGAAGGAATGCCTCGTTCTCGTGGGCAGCCAGGTGGAGACCGGCGCCCCGCTGCTGCGGCTGGAGCCGCTCGCCGACGACGACGCCGAGGCCGAGAACACCGCGGCCGGCAGCGCCGTCGAGCTGGACCTGCCCGCCGCGCCCACGGAGGTCCCGGCACGGGAGCGCACCCGGCGCGGCCAGGAGGACCTGCGCAGCCTGCTGCTGGGCTACGACGTCGACCCGCACGACGAGCGCCGCGTGCTCGACGACTACCTCGCCGCGCGCCGGAAGATCACCGAGAACCGCGCGCGCCCCCTCGCCGAGGAGCTCGAACTCGTCTCCCTGTTCGCCGACCTGACGGAGCTGAGCCGCAACCGGCCGGCGGGTGAGGACGGCGGCGGCGACGGCCACGTGCACAGCGACCGCGAGCACTTCCACACCTACCTGCAGAGCCTCGACGTCGAGCGGGCCGGGCTGCCGGAGGCGTTCCAGGCCAAGCTCGCCAAGGCGCTCGGGCACTACGGCGTACCCGACCTGGAGCGCTCGCCCGAGCTCGAAGCCGCGGTGTTCCGGATCTTCCTCGCGCTGCAGCGGGCGTCGACGGACGCCATGGTCGTCACGACGCTGCTGCGGGCGTGGCTGCGCGAGCCGCCGCCGGACGAGACGCTGCGCGAGCCCGCCGGTCTCGCGCTGGAACGGCTGGTCGCCGCGACGCAGGTCCGCTTCCCCGTGGTGGCCGACCTCGCCCGCGGCGTGGTGTTCGCGTGGTTCGGCCAGCCGCTGCTGCGCCGCAACCGCGCCCTCGTGTACGCCGGCGTCCGCAAGCACCTGCGCTTCCTCGACGAGCACCCGGACACGCCGGACCGC
This sequence comes from Micromonospora sp. NPDC002296, assembly GCF_040296145.1. Classification (NCBI taxonomy): domain Bacteria; kingdom Bacillati; phylum Actinomycetota; class Actinomycetes; order Micromonosporales; family Micromonosporaceae; genus Micromonospora; species Micromonospora sp. NPDC002296. The sequence goes on along the minus strand of NZ_JBEOWQ010000040.1, from coordinate 42,591 downwards.
GCCGAGCGCATCGCCGAGATGGTACGCAGCACCGAGCCGCTGGTACGGCTGCTCGGCCAGCGACTCGTCCGGGGCGCCGTGGACAACTCGGTGCTGCTGGAGGTGCTGACCCGGCGGTACTACGGCAACAAGGGCCTCACCGGTGTCCGCACCAGCGACGTATCGGGCTGCAGATTCGTGGTCGCCGAGCGGGCCGGCTCGCGGCTGGTGACCTCCGCGGTGCGGTTCGAGACGCTGGGCGACGCGCTGCGCGGGCTCGCCGAGCTGGCGAGCGGCCAGGAGGCCATCGACGCCGACATCTACCTCGCGTGGGAGGGGCAGCCCGAGGACTCCGACGCGATGGCCGCCGCCCTGCACGAGGTCATCGCCGCGCACCCGCTGCCGAGCCACGTCAGCAGGCTCACCGCCACCGTCGCGGGCAGCCGCGGCGCGGTGATGCACCACCACTTCACGTTCCGCCCGTCGACCACCGGGATGGCCGAGGAGCGGTTGATCCGCGGCCTGCACCCGTACATCGCGCAGCGGATGCAGCTTGAGCGGCTGCGCAAGTTCGACCTCACCCGGCTGCCGTCGTCGGACGAGGAGGTCTACCTCTTCCAGTGCGAGGCGCGGGAGAACCCGTCGGACGACCGGCTCGTCGCGTTCGCCCAGGTGCGCGACCTGGCCGAGCTGCGCGAGCACGACGGCAGGCTGGTCGCGCTGCTGACGGCCGAGGACACCGTCGCCACCTGCCTCGACTCGATCCGCCGCGCGCAGTCGCGGCGGCCGTCGAAGAAGCGCTTCAACACCAACCGGATCGTCATCTACGTCTGGCCGCCGAGCGACCTCACCCGCGCCGAACTGGAGACGATCGCCGGGCGCGTGCTGCCGACGACCGCGGGCGCCGGGCTGGAGGAGATCCTGTTCATCGCGCGGCAGCGCGACCGGACGACCGGCGAGCTGAACAAGATCGCCGTACGCATCTCCTTCGACGCCACCGGCGGCACCGAGCTGACCATCGGCGAGCCGTCGGACGAGCCGGTCGAGCCGCTCGACGACTACCGGCTGAAGGTGCTGCGGGCGAGCAGCCGCAACACGGTGTACCCGTACGAGCTGACCGGGCTGCTCGGCGACTTCGTCGAGCACGACCTCGACGAGAACCACGTGCTGGTGCCGGTAGACCGGCCCAAGGGCCGGAACCGGGCTGCGATCGTCGCGGGCGTGGTCGCCACGCCGACCCCGCGACACCCGCAGGGCGTCACCAGGGTCGTGCTGCTCGGCGACCCGACGAAGTCGCTCGGGGCGCTGTCGGAGCCGGAGTGCCGCCGGGTGATCGCCGCGCTGGACCTGGCCGAGCGGATGCAGGTGCCGCTGGAGTGGTACGCGCTGTCCTCCGGCGCGCGGATCTCCATGGAGTCCGGCACGGAGAACATGGACTGGGTGGCGGCGACGCTCAAGCGGATCGTCGAGTTCACCCAGGACGGCGGCGAGATCAACATCGTGGTCGCGGGCATCAACGTCGGCGCGCAGCCGTACTGGAACGCCGAGGCGACGATGCTCATGCACACCAGGGGCATCCTGGTGATGACGCCGGACTCGGCGATGGTGCTCACCGGCAAGCAGTCGCTCGACTTCTCCGGTGGCGTGTCGGCCGAGGACAACTTCGGCATCGGCGGCTACGACCGGGTGATGGGCCCGAACGGGCAGGCGCAGTACTGGGCGCCGAGCCTGACCGCCGCGCGGGCCGTGCTGATGTCGCACTACGACCACACGTACGTCGCGCCCGGCGAGGAGGGGCCGCGGCGGGCGAGGACGAACGACCCCGTCGACCGCGACATCTCCGACTTCCCGCACACGGTGGCGGGCAGCGACTTCACCACCGTCGGCGAGATCTTCTCCGCCGAGGCCAACCCGGACCGCAAGAAGCCGTTCGACATCCGGTCCGTGATGCGGGCGCTCTCCGACCAGGACCACCCGGTGCTGGAACGCTGGGCGGGCATGGCCGACGCGGAGACCGCGGTGGTGCAGGACGTGCATCTCGGCGGCATTCCGGTGTGTCTGCTCGGCATCGAGTCGCGGTCGGTGCAGCGGCGGGGCTTCCCGCCCACCGACGGCCCGGACACCTACACGGCTGGCACGCTGTTCCCGCAGTCGTCGAGGAAGGCCGCGCGGGCGATCAACGCGGCCAGCGGCAACCGGCCGCTGGTGGTGCTGGCGAACCTGTCGGGCTTCGACGGCTCGCCGGAGTCGATGCGCAAGCTGCAGCTGGAGTACGGGGCCGAGATCGGCCGCGCGATCGTGAACTTCCGTGGGCCCATCGTGTTCTGCGTGATCTCGCGGTACCACGGCGGCGCGTTCGTGGTGTTCTCGAAGGCGCTGAACCCGAACATGACCGTGCTCGCCCTGGAAGGCTCGTTCGCCTCGGTGCTCGGCGGCGCTCCCGCCGCCGCGGTGGTGTTCTCCGGCGACGTCAACGCCCGTACCGCGGCCGACCCGCGGGTGCGGGACCTGGAGGCCCGCGTCGCGGCGGCCTCCGGCGCCGACCGCGCCGCGTTGACCGCCGAGCTCGACGAGCTCCGCGCGACGGTCCGCCCGGAGAAGCTCGGCGAGGTGGCCACGGAGTTCGACCGCGTGCACAACATTCACCGCGCGGTCGAGGTCGGCTCCGTCGACGCCGTCATCCGCGCCGCGGAGCTGCGCCCCCGGATCATCGAGTCGATCGAGTCCCGCCTGCGCTGACGATCCCCGCTGCAACATCCAGGAAACCGTGGCCTCCGCGCGATTGGGGCCACGGTTTCCTGTTCGAGCGCGATCCCCGCACCCCGCCTGGGTGACGTCGCCGTGGGCGAACTCCACGACCTGACCGTCGCCACCTACTCCTGACTCCCTATCCTTCCCCATTGTGCCTATGATTGGGCGCGATGAAGGAAGAAATGTACTCAGTCGAGCGGGTGGCCGAGCTGCTCGGCCTGCACGTGCGCACGGTCCGCGGCTACATCCGCTCGGGCCGGCTCGCGGCGGTACGGATCGGCAAGCAGTACCGGATCGCCCGCGCCGATCTCGACGCGCTGACCGGGCGGTCCCAGCCGCTGCCGACCCGGGCCGGTGGCGCGTCGGTGGAGGTGTCCAGCATCGTGCAGATCGACGGCGTCGACCGGGCGGCGGCCGACCGGCTGGGCACGCTCGTCCTGGCCGGGGCGAACACCGGTCACGACCCCGCGCGCCCGCTGCGCATCCAGACCGTCCACGACGAGGAACGAGACCGAATGAAGATCGTGATCCTGGGCGACGCCGCCACCACCGCCGACCTGCTGCGCCTGCTCGACGCCGTGCTCGACGGCGACAACGGCCTGTTCGCCGGGGAGGTCGACCATGCCTGACGAGGTGCGGGAGTTGGCCGGGGTGGCCGTGCTGGTCTGCGACCCGGCCGGCCCGCCGGTGACGACCACGCAGGACGCGCTGGACCTGATCGGCGCGGCCTTCCTCGGCGCCGAGGTGGTGGCCGTGCCGGCGAGCCGGCTGGACGAGGACTTCTTCTCCCTGGGCACCGGCTTCGCGGGCGAGGTCATGCAGAAATTCGTCAACTACCAGCTACGCCTCGCCGTCCTCGGCGACATCTCGCGGCACCTGGCGGCCAGTTCGGCCCTGCGCGCCCTGGTCCACGAGTCGAACCGGGCCGCGCACGTATGGTTCCTGCCCGACCTCGACGCGCTCGAAGCCCGGCTCACCGCCCGCACCTGAACCCCACTCCCCCAACATCGTGCTCGTACCCGGAATTGGTGGCCTCCCGCGCATGGGAGACCACTAATTCCGGGTACGAGCACGATGTTGGGGCGGACGGTGCGGGTGCGGGCGGGTGGGTGGGTCAGGGGCGCAGGATCAGGCGGATCGGGTTGCCCTGCTTGGACTGCACCCGTGTCACGGCCTGCTCCGCCTCGGCCAGCGGCAGCACGTCGCTGATCGAGGCGGCGAGGTCGAGGCGGCCCTGCCGGGCCAGGGCGACGAGCTGCCCGACGTGCCCGGCCTCCGAGCCGTAGTGGCCGAGCACCGCCTGCTGGAGATAGTTGAAAGTGCTGTCCGAGGCGATGGTGACCGGCTTGTTGGCGATGCCGGCGAGCACCAGCCGGCCCCGCCGCGCCAGCACGGTGAACGCCTGTTCCCGCACCGGTGTGACCCCGGCGAAGTCGAAGGCGACGTCCAGGCCGCGCCCGTCGGTCAGTTCGAGGACCGCGTCCCGGAACGCGGTGTCGCCCGGGTCGAGGGCGGCGTCCGCGCCGAGGGTCAGCGCCCGCTCGCGGGCCGCCGCGAGGGGTTCCACCGCGATGACCGGGGCGGCCCCGACCAGCCGCAGCAACTGCACGGCGTGCGCGCCGAGGCCGCCGACGCCCCACACCCCGGCCGCCTCGCCGGGGCGGGTCCGGCCGGTGTCGGTGATCGCCGCCCACGGGGTGGAGACCGCGTCGGGAATGATGCACGCCTGCTCGAAGGGCAGGTCGTCGGGGATCGGCACGACGCTGTCCTGGCGGGCCAGTGCGTACTCGGCCCAGCCGCCGTCGTAGTCGACGCCCCTGGTGAAGACGGTCCCCGTGCGGTCCCGCTCCCCCGCCTGGAGCAGCACCCGCTGCCCCGGCTCCCAGCCGTCGGCGTCGTCGCCGAGGGCGTCGACGACCCCCGCCACCTCGTGGCCGAGGGTCACCACGTCGCCGGGCAGGTAGAGCGGGGTGAGCGTGCCGTCGATCAGGTGCACGTCGGACAGGCACACCCCGGCCGCCTCGACCCTGATCCGCACCTGGCCCCGGTCCGGCTCGGGGACCGGCACGGTCTCCATCCGCAGTCTCCGGTCCGCCACGTGCAGCCGTCCGGCCAGCATGTCCGCCGCCACGAGCACCGCCCCTCCCCGCCGGCCGCCCCGGCACGATCGCTTGCGCAGGGGTTACCCGGGACGGATCGGAGGATGCGCCGCGGGCGTACCGGATGGGGTTGCTGCGGCGGCCGGGCCGGCGCGGGCGGTAGCATCCGCTCGGAACCCGGCCGAAGTGAGGAAACCGCGTGGGCGTGCGATTCGAGGAACTGGCCTGGCGGGAGACCCCGATCGGCGAGATCAGCCTGCGCCGGCGGCACGACCCCGCGCTGGACCGCGAGGTGTACGAGGTCAAGCTGGACGACGAGTTCCTGATGTCCAGCCTCTTCCCGGTGGCGGAGATCGAGCTGGCCCGGCTGGGGCTCGCGCCGCTTGCCGGCACGGCCCTCGACGTCGTGGTCGGCGGCCTGGGTCTCGGCTACACGGCCCGCACCGCCCTGGAGGACCCCCGGGTCCGCTCCCTGGTGGTGGTGGAGGCGATCGAGGACGTCATCGACTGGCACCGGCGGGGTCTGCTGCCGTTCGCGTCGGGGCTGGCCGACGACCCGCGCACCCGGTTCGTCAAGGCGGACTTCTTCGCGGCGGTGGCCGACGGGGCGGGCTTCGACCCGGACGAGGCCGGCCGGCGGTTCGACGCCGTCCTGCTGGACGTGGACCACTCCCCCCGGCACGTGCTGCACCCGAGTCACGCCCCGTTCTACACGGCCGACGGCCTGCGCCGCCTCGCCGACCTGCTGCGCCCGGACGGGGTCTTCGCGCTGTGGTCCAACGACCCGCCGGACACCAACTTCCAGCGGGTGCTCACCGGGGTTTTCCCGACCTCGCTGGCCCACGTCGTCCGCTTTCCCAACCCGTTGCAGGGCCGGGAGTCCGCCAACACCGTCTACGTCGCCCGCCGGTAGCCGGCCCCCGCCCGCCTGGGCAGGCATGGCGGGGGCGGGACCGGGAAAGGCCGTCCGGACGGGCGGTCCCTCGGTCAACGGGAGGTGGACGCCCGGCACCCGGGGCGCCGAGTGACCTACGCAACCGTAGGTTACCGGGGCGTAGGGTTAAGCTGGCGGCCGGTCGACGACGTCACCCGCCGGCCGTCCGACGCCCGAGGAGAGCCGAGTGGAACCCACCGCCGCCGACCGGCCCTGGCTGCGCAGCTACGCCCCCGGCGTGCCGGCCACCGTCGCCGAGCCCCCGGGCTCGCTGGTCGACCTGCTCGGGGACGCCGCCCGGCGGTTCGGTCCCCGGGTCGCGCTGGACTTCTACGGCGCCACCACCACGTACGCGGACCTGGCCGGCCAGGTGGCCCGCGCGGCCGAGGCGCTGCGCCGGCTCGGCGTCGCCCGGGGCGACCGGGTGGCGCTGGTGCTGCCGAACTGCCCCCAGCACGTGGTCGCCTTCTACGCGGCGCTGCGGCTGGGCGCGGTGGTGGTCGAGCACAACCCGCTCTACACCGCCCAGGAGCTGGACCAGCAGCTCACCGACCACGGCGCCCGGGTGGCGGTGGTCTGGGACAAGATCGCCCCGTTGGTGCGGGGCCGGGGCGCGGTGCAGACCGTGGTGGCGGTGGACCTCACCGGCGCGCTGCCCCGGCTCAAGCGGTGGGCGCTGCGGCTGCCGCTGCCCAGCGCCCGCGCGACCCGGGCGGCGATGACCGGCCCGGCCCCGGGCGCGACGCGCTGGGCCGACCTGCTCGCCGCCGCCGGGCCGCTGCCGGACGACCATCCCGCGCCCGGCCCGGACGACACCGCGCTGCTGCAGTACACCGGCGGCACCACCGGCACCCCGAAGGGCGCGGTCCTGACCCACCGCAACCTGCGGGCCAACGCGGCGCAGGGCCGCGCGTGGGTGCCGGGCCTGCGCGACGGCGCGGAGACGGTGTACGCGGTGCTGCCGCTGTTCCACGCGTACGGGCTCACGCTCTGCCTGACCTTCTCGGTGAGCATCGGGGCGACGCTGGTGCTCTTCCCCCGCTTCGACCTCGATCAGGTCCTCGACGCGGCCCGCCGCCGCCCGCCGACGTTCCTGCCCGCCGTCCCGCCGATCTACGAGCGGCTGGCCTCCGCCGCCCGGGAGCGCGGCGTCGACCTCACCTCCGTCCGGTACGCCCTCTCCGGCGCGATGGCCCTGCCACCGGCCACCGTGCAGCTGTGGGAGTCGGTGACCGGCGGCCTGCTGGTGGAGGGGTACGGCATGACCGAGTCCTCGCCGGTCACCCTGGGCAACCCGGTCTCCCCCGCCCGCCGGCCAGGCACCGTGGGGGTGCCCTTCCCCTCCACCGACGTGCGCGTCGTCGACCCCGACGACCCGTCCCGTGATCGGGCCCCGGGCGAGTCCGGGGAGCTGCTGGTCCGCGGCCCGCAGGTCTTCACCGGCTACTGGCGACGCCCCGAGGAGACCGCGAAGGTGCTGCTGCCCGGCGGCTGGCTGCGCACCGGCGACATCGTGACGATGGACGCCGACGGCTTCGTCACGGTGGTCGACCGGATCAAGGAACTGATCATCACCGGCGGCTTCAACGTCTACCCGTCCGAGGTGGAGGACGCGCTGCGCCGGCTGCCCGGCGTACGCGACGCCGCCGCGGTGGGCCTGCCGGGCGAGCACGGCGGCGAGGAGGTCGTCGCGGCGGTGGTCCCGCACCCCGACGCCGACCTCGACGAGGCCGCGCTGCGGGCCGGCTGCCGGAAGCACCTGGCCGGCTACAAGGTCCCCCGCCGGGTGGTGATCGTCGAGGACCTGCCCCGCTCACAGATCGGCAAGGTCCTGCGCCGGGAGGTCCGCGACCGGCTGCTCGCCGGACACTGACGGGTACGAGAGCCCCACCGGGCAGGTCACGCCCGCGCGTCGTCGGGTCCCGGGGCCACCAGGGCCGGCAGGGTGCCGATCACCACGGTGCAGTACAGCTCCTCGGAGGTGGCCACGCGCGGTCGCAGGCCGTGGGCGGACACCGCCGCCGCCGTCAACGTCGCCTGCTGCTCGCCGGTCTCGATGAGCAGGTGACCGCCCGGGGCCAGCCACCGGGATGCGTCCTCGGCCACCCGGCGGTGCACGCCGACGCCGTCCGGGCCGCCGTCGAGGGCGACCAGCGGCTCGTGGTCCCGCGCCTCCGGCGGCATCATCGCGATGTCGTCGGTAGGCACGTACGGCGCGTTGACGAGAAGCACGTCCACCCGCCCGCGCAGCTCGCCCGGGAGCGCGTCGTACAGGTCACCGGCGAAGGTCCGCCCGCCGAGCGGCTCCAGGTTGCGGCGGGCGCAGCGCACCGCGGCCGGCTCGATGTCGGCCGCGTACAGCTCGACGCCGGGCACCCGGGCCGCGATCGTCGCGCCGATCGCGCCGGTGCCGCAGCACAGGTCGACCACGACGGCACCGGGCCGGGTGAGCGCCACCGCCTGCTCGACGAGGTACGCGGTTCGCTGTCGGGGCACGAAGACACCGGGCTCGACCGCGACGCGCAGCCCGCAGAACTCCGCCCAGCCGAGGATGACCTCCAGCGGCTCGCCCGCCACCCGGCGGGACGTCATGGCTTCCAGCTCGTCCGGCGTGCGCGCCGCTGAGAGGAGCAGCCGCGCCTCGTCCTCGGCGAAGACACAGCCGACCGCGCGCAGCCGGCCGACCGTGGCGGTCATGGGGTCCGTGGCCGGGGAGGTCATCGCGGGCCCCCCGCCGCGAAGCGGATCCGGTGTTCGGCGGTGGCCGGCCGGTCGGTGTGCGGATCGGGAGTGAGGTCGGCGAGGCTGACCAGACCGATTTCCATGAACCTACCCAAGACTTGGCAAATGCCGACAGCGGCTATACATATCCTGCCATCCTGCCGTCGCCCGCCGCGGCACCGCACCGTTCGCTACGTCAACGTCTCACACCGTCATGGGTCCCGGAACGGATCCGCCGCCGCAGAGAAATCGAGGCCCGTGACGGGTCGTGCCAGGACGACAGATCGCGTAACGTCGAACCGACCTCGGCAAGATCACCGCGCCGACCGGCGTTCCACGGGAAGGAAGCGGCTTGAAGGTATCCCCTGTCCACCCTCCGCCTGAGCCTGTCGCCGGCCTCGGCGCGGCAGCCCCGGATCGGGTCCGTTGACGGCCCGATCCGTGGGGAGCCGGCGGCGTCGCGCTTCCCCTCCCACGTCGGCACACCCGACGTAGCACGCCGGTCGGCGCACTTCCGCACCACAGCGGCGCGATGATGTCCGGCCTGACGCTGTCGACGCTCACGCCGGCCGCGGCGATCCACTCTGGTCCTTCGTCCCCCACGTCGAGCGACCGTCCCGGGCAGCTCCACCGAGCTGGCAGACGAGTCGCCGGTCCACCATGCCGAGAGGGCAGGCAAACATGGTCATCGAGCAGCCCGGACAAACCTTCATCCCAGTCGAGAGCCTCAACGCTCGCACTCTCGGGCACGGCACCCGGGCAGCCACGATCGGCCGGCCGCTGGTCGTCTTCCTGGCGCACCTGCACAGCACGACCGGAAAGAACCTGCGCGTGACGGTTCCGCTCGGGATGACCTACGTGCACTCCTATCTGAAGGCGCGGTTCGGCGACGCGATCCAGATCAAGCAACTCGCCACGACGCAGCAGATCACCGAAGCGCTGAACGAGCAGGTGCCCGACGTCTTCGCGTTCGGCAACTACTCGTGGAACACCGCACTGACCAACGCGGTGATCGGCGTCGTGAAGCAGCGACACCCCAAGGTCGTCGTCGCGGTGGCCGGGCCGAACATCCCCACCGAGAAGCCCATCGCGCAGGCCGGCCTGCGCAGGAACCAGGCCGCCGACTTCTACATCTCCCGCGAGGGCGAGCACCCGCTCGCCAACCTCGTCGAGACGTGCCTGGGCCTGGCTGACCCCAGCGACGTCAAGGGGACGGTGGTGGACGGGTGCTACTCGCTCACGAAGGAGGGGCTGATCCTCCAGGGTGACCCGCTGGACCGGGTCGGCGTCCTGGAGGAGATACCGTCGCCCTACCTGACCGGCCTGTGTGACGACTTCCTGGCGAATCCCGAGTTCATCCCGTTGCTCCAGACGTCACGCGGTTGCCCGTACCGGTGCACGTTCTGCGTGGCGGGTCACGACTGGTGGTCCAAGCTGCGGGCGTTCAGCGTGGAGCGCGTCAAGGAGGAGATCGACTACATCCAGGCTCGAACGTCGAATCCCCTGCTGCGCATCGCCGACGAGAACTTCGGGATCCTCCCCCGCGACGTCGAGATCGCCGAACACATCCGGAAGGTGAAGGACACGTTCTCCTACCCCTCCGTGGTGCAGGTCTACACCGACAAGCACCTGACCAAGAACGTCAAGCAGGTGACCCTGCTCATGCGGGACCTCATCCCGCTCAACATCAGCTTCCAGTCGCTGGACAAGCAGGTCCTGAAGAACATCAAGCGGGTCAACGTCAAGGACACCGCGATCGAGGAGGCCGCGGCCTTCGCCCGGGAACACAGCCTGGTGCTCTCCACCGAGCTGATCTTCGGATTGCCCGGGGAGACGATCGAGTCCTTCACGAACTCCCTGGACAAGGTTCTCGACCACCGCTTCGACAACGTCGTCATCTACGCGCTCAACATCCTCGACCAGGCCGAGATGGCCTTCGCGGAGTACCGCGAGAAGTTCGGGCTGAAGACCCGCTTCGCCCTGTCCGAGAATGGTTACTCCGAGTACGACTCCGTGCAGACCTTCGAGATGGACGAGCTCGTGGTCGCGACCTCGACGATCCCGGAGCAGGAGTACCTCCGGTTCTTCAAGTTCATCTTCTTCTTCAACTTCGCGCTGTTCTACGGCTGGCTGCGGGAGTTGGTCTTCTTCTTCGAGACCAACGGCGTCCGGGCGACCTCCGTGATCCGCTCCATGCTGGCGGATCCCGAACAGTGCCCGACCCTGGCCGAGTTCGCCGGTCGGTTCCTCACCGGCCACCGGGCGATGATGCGCGACACCCGCGAGGAGGTCGCCGAGCTCATCCGCGAGCTGGCCGAGAGTCAACCCGAGCAGGTCACCGACAACCAGTTCGGGGCGATGCGCTACCAGTACGCGGTCTTCAGCGACCTGTTCACCGAGGGCCGGTTCGCCGAGGTCGTCCACGAGTTCGCGCAGAGCGGCCTCCGGCTGCACCGCGAACTGACCGGTGAGGCGCCGTCAGACTCGTTCCGGGAGCAGCTGGACGTGATCACCCAGTTGCAGATCCAGTCGTTCATCCCGCTGCACGAGCCCGTGCCCGAGACCGTGGTCCTGGAGTCCGGCTACGACCTGGTCGGATGGAAGAACTCCAACTTCAGGCAGCCGCTCGCCGACTTCGCCCTCGTCGAACCGGCGAAGTTCTCCCTGCGGATCGAGGGCTACCAGCACCACGAACGGCTCTGGGACGCACGGGGCAACGACGACATCCGACGCATCTATCTGCGCAGCTTCGCCAGCACCAACGCGAACCGGCGGCGGCACCTCGAACTCCGCGAGGAGTCCCCGCAGGCCTGATCGGGGCGGGCGGCGTCGGCGCACGACGGTCCCGACGCCGCCCGCTGACCCCGAGCGGGAGACGCATGACCGTCGACACCGGATCCGGACGCCGGACATCGGATGAGCCGATGCCGCACGACCACGGGCGCGGGGGAACACATGGATGACATCGACCTGGACGGCTTCACCCACTCCCACGTCCCACTCATGTACGACCGGGACGGGCTGCACTGCTTCTGGGTGCCCCGGGCGCTCGCCGCGTCCCGGTGGGGCCGGGAGCGGCACGACGCCTTCTACGTCCATTTCCAGCTCTGGGTCCACTACAACCACCGGTGGGATCGCTACGACGTCGGTGATCGCTGGCGGGGCGCCGACAGCGCGACGGGCTGGGACACCGGGCTGGGCGCCGAGGTGGACGCGGTGCAGGACCGCATCTTCCGCACCCACTTGGGACTGCGTCTCGACACGTTCAGCTCCGGGGGCGACAACGTGGTGGAGACACTCGCCGGGCTCCTGCGCGACGGCCGCGTCCCGCTGCTCCCCATGGACATGGGTGAGCTGCCGTCGTGCCGCGCCTACTACGACGGCCACCACTCGGGGCACGTCACCGTGGTGACCGGCTACCGCAAGCAGCGCGAGATGTTCACCGTGCTGGACGGGCTGCATCTCGAGTCGCTGACGAACGCCAGGCTGTTCCACGTCGACTCGACGGGCGGGCAGGCGCCGCTCGATCCCTGGGAGACCCCGTTGCGGTTCGCGGTGCCGTTCGAACCGACGGTCACCCTCCGGCAGGTCCTCGGGGACATCTGCACGACGGCCTACGTGCCGAGCGAGCACCTCGCCCGCGCGCACGCGGCCTGGGCGGCCCACGGCGTTCCCTACCTGGTCGGGCAGGTCCTGACCGTCTCGGCCGGGCCGACGCCGACGACTGCCGCCGAGGTGGTCCGCGCCGCCGCGAGCGAGCTCGCGGACGTGGCCGACGCGGTTCTCGCCGGCGAGGAGCCGGTACGGGCCAAGGCCGAGTTCCTGGCCGGGGTCGTGCCGGAGTCGTCGTGGCGTCAGTTCGGGTACGTGGACAGCCAACACATCCTGGGCGCCGCGGCGCGGCTGGTCCTGTACCGGGCCGGGGCGAGCCCCGCCGACGCGGCGGCCTGCCAGCTCGCGGCGGCAGCCGCAGCGGGCCGGTGGCGCGCGCTGGTGGAGCGGGCGCTGGCCGACGGCGGGAAGCTCGACGACGCGCTCGCGCAGACCTACGACGACGCCCTGGCCGCCGAGCGGGCCTGGGCGACGACGGTCCGGCGGGCGATGGGGCGCGGTTAGCCGGGCCTGATCCGAGAGATGGAGAAATGGTGAACAAGATCAAAATTCCGGAGCTGACGCTGTGCCTCATCGTCAAGGATGAGGCCGCGTTCCTCCCGAGGTGCCTCGCGGAGGCCGGGCCCGTCTGCGGCGACGTCGTCATCGTGGACACGGGTTCGACCGACGGCTCCCAGGACATCGCGCGTTCCCACACCGACACGTTCGTCCAGACGACGATGGACGGCGGCTACTCGGCCGCGCGGAACCTGGCCCTGGAGCAGGTGAAGACGCCCTGGGTGTTGTTCCTCGACGTGGACGAGGAGTTTCCCGCCACCGAGTGGCCACGGGTCGCCGCCCTCATCGAGCAGGCGCCCGACGACCATCTCGCCTACACCGTCCTGCGCTTCAATCTCACGGCCGTGGGAGCGATCTGGGTCGACCGCCCGACGCGGCTCTTCCGCAGCCACCCGGACATCCGGTACCGGCGGCTCGTCGGTGAATCGGTGGAGGACGCGGTGCAGGACATGGGGGGCGTCATCGCGTCCTCGGGGCTGGTCCTCAACCATCCCGGCAACGTCCGACCGGTCGCGGACCGCACCGCCAAGCTGCGGCGCTACCTCGACCTCACCGAGAAGCAGATCGCCGACTACCCCGACCTCGGTCTGTGGCCCGCCTACGCGGGTTTCCTGCACCGCGCCCTCGGCAACTTCGAGCAGGCGGTCGAGTGGAGTTCCAAGGCCGTCGAGTCGGACCCGTCGGCACCGCGGGTGTGGGCCTACCACGGCCACGTGCTCCGTGCGGCGGATCGTCCGCACGACGCCCTCGCGGCGTTCCAGACGGCGGCCAAGCTGGCCCCGGAGGACTCCATCTTCCTCAACATGGTCGGCGTCATGCACCTCATGCTCAACGAGCTGGACGAGGCCGAAGCGGCCTTCACGGGGGCGCTCGCGCTGGAACCCGACCTGTTGCACGCCGAGATCAACCGCGGGCTGATCCGCCAGGCCCGGGAGGAGTACGGGGCCGCGGCCGAGATCCTGCGCGGGGTCGCCCGCCGCAACTCCGGTCTTCTCCTGCAGGACTGGCGTGGGCGCGTCGAGATCGACCACTTCACGTATCTCTTCAACGAGACGGTTCCGCACTTCGCCGGCCTCGCCTATCACCTCGCCTACTGCGAGTTCATGGCGGCGTCCTCCCGCACCGAGGTCCGGTACCCGGTGGACGGGAGATTCGCCCGCACGAGCTAGGGCGTCTGCCGGGGTGGCCGTCGATCTGACGCCGCTCACCGTCGGCGGCCGGGGCGACCCGGCCGCCGACGCGCGGCCACCGTCACCGGTAGGCGCTTGCCTGGACGGTGAACAGGTCAGCGTAGAGGCCGTTCGCGCTCATCAGCGCGTCGTGGCTGCCCATCTCCCACAGCTGTCCGCCGTGGAGGACGGCGATCTGATCCGCCGCCCGGACGGTGGAGAAGCGGTGCGACACGAAGAGAGTGATCACTCCGCGCTCTCCGCGCACGTCCGCGGCGGTGTTCACGAGTCGTTCGAACAGCGCGTGTTCCGCCAGGGCGTCCAGGGCCGCCGCCGGCTCGTCGAGGGCCACGAGCAGCGGGTCGCGTCGCATCAGGGTGCGGGCGAGCCCCAACGTCTGCCACTGCCCGCCGGACAACTCCGTCCCGTCCCCGTAGCTGTGCCCGAGCAGACCGTCCAGGCCGCCGGGGACCCTCCGCACGATGCCCCGCGCGCCGGCCCGGTCGAGCGCCGTCATGATCTCCTGGTCGGCGTCGACGGCCGCCGGCCGGCCCAGCCCGACGTTCTCCCGAAGCAGCAGTTCGAAGCGCGCGAAGTCCTGGAACAGCGTGGCGACCCGGGACCGCCAGTGTTCGGGGGTCAACTCCCGCAGGTCGATTCCGTCGACGGTGATCCGGCCCGAGGTCGGCTGGCAGAGGCCACAGATCATCCTCACCAGGGTGCTCTTGCCCGCACCGTTCTCACCCACCAGCGCCAACGTGCTGCCGGCCGGGATCTCCATCGAGACGTCCCGGATCACTGGCGCGTCGGCGCCCGGGTATGCGAAGGAGACCTGTTCGAGCCGGATCCCCCGACGCAGCCGGGCGGGCGTCCGCGACACCACCTTCTGGCCGGCCGGCTCCCGCAACGGATCCGACGTCGGCGGCGACGCGTCAGGAGGAGGGACCGGGCCGATCGCGGGGGCACGCCCCGGACCGGCCGTCAACGTCCGCAACACGTCGATGCGCTCGACGGTACGACCCATCTGCTGCAACGTCCCGAGCATCCCCAGCAGACCGGCCACCTGCACGCTGACCTGAACTGCGAGGGTGAGCACCAGGACGACCTGCCCGATGTTCGCCTCGCCGCGCACCGCGCTGCGGACGACGAGGAAGATCGCCGTCCCGTACGCAGCCGCGAACAGCACCTGCCCGCCGGCACGCAACAGGGCGCTGCGCCAGTGCGCCCGCCACAGCTGGCCGGTCGTCGCTGACCAGGCTGCTCGCTGCCGCGAGATCACCGCCTCCCGGGCACCCGCGAGCCGGATCTCCTTCGCGGAGCTTCCGGTCGTAGCCACCTTCACCAGGTGCCGGGACACCTGGATGTCGACGGCGGCGGCCTCCTGGGCGTCGTCGATCACCCGCTGCGCGCGGTTGCTGAGCAGCACCGGCGGCAGGGCGGCGAGCGGCAGCATGACGAGCCACGGGTCGACGCTGACCAGCAGCACGGCGGTGAGACCGATCTGCAGCACGACGCCGCCCAACTGCAGCGTCGACTCGAGCGCGTTCCGCACCCGGATCAGGTTCTCGGTCACCAGGGTCAGGGCCTCGACGAACCTCGGATCGTCGAAGTGGTCGATGCCGGCGCTGCCGTGGACGATCGAGGCGACCTCGTCGGTGATGGCCAGTTGCTCCAGGTCTCCCAATTCGAAGTAGGACAGGTGCGCGAAGTGCATCATGGTCAGCTCGAAGACCAGCAGCATGGCTACGGTCACGGCCAGCAGCACGGCCATCGTGCCGTCCCGGCCGATCGCCGCGTTGGTGAAAGCCGCGAGGACGACACCGATCAACGGCGTCGCGAGATAGCCCACGGTCATCAGGACGATCGCGGTGAACAGCCTGCGGCGGTCGGTTCGGTAACCGAGGCGCAGGAGGAAAGCGGCCGCGAGGGCGATCTTTCTCATCCCACCGCCGTCGGTTCGGCCGCATCCATCCGGAATCTCCTCGCCTGCAACTCGAACAGCTCGGCGTACCGGCCGTCGCGCCGAATCAGTTCGTCGTGGCTACCACGTTCGACGACCCGGCCGTGCTCGATCACCACGATCTGATCCGCGTGGCGGACCGTGGAGAAACGGTGGGAGATCAGGACGCTCGTGATCCCCTTCGCGGTGGCCAGGAACCGGTCGTGGAACTCCACCTCCGCCCGGACGTCGAGCTGCGCGGTCGGCTCGTCGAGCACCAGCACCGAGGCGCCGCCCTGGACGGCCAGCAGCGCCCGGGCAAGGGCGATCCGCTGCCATTCGCCGCCCGACAGGTCCGTGCCACCGGGATAGCGTGCGGACAGCGGCGTCCGGAGCGGGTCCGGCGCTTCGCGCAACGCGTCCAGGGCACCGGCCCGTTCGGCCGCGGCCGTGATCGCCTCGTCGTCCGCGAGCAGCCGCGGCGCACCGAGACCGATGTTCTCCGCCACCGTCAGCTCGTAGCGGACGTAGTCCTGGAAGGTCATCGCGAGTTGGCGACGCCATTCATCCGGGTCGAAGCAGGCCAGCTCAGCCCCGTCCACGGTGATCCGCCCGCTCGTCGGCTCGTAGAGGCGGGCGAGCAGCTTCACCAGGGTGGTCTTGCCGGCGCCGTTCAGGCCGACGATGGCGGTGGAACGGCCGACCGGGAGGGTGAGGTCCAGGCCGTCGAGAATGGTGGGACCGTCCGCGGAGTACCGGAAGCTCACGTTGTCGAAACGGATCTCCCGGCTCGGCCGCACCGGCATCGTCGTCGCCCGCGCACCGACCGGCCGGGCGGCACCCGCTCGTTGCTCGAACCGCTTGAGGGCGTGGAACGAGTGCAGTCCGAACTGCGTCTGCACATCGCATTCCGGGAAGTAGACGCCGAAGCGCATGGGGATCAGGATCCCCTGCAGGGCGACGGCGAGTTCGAAGAGGTCGACCTGCCCCCGGCCGGCCGCCACGGCCAGCATCGTGATGGCGACCGCTCCGCCGACGAAGCCGACCGCGGAGAACCCGACGAACGGCCAGAACTGCAGGCGTCGGCTACCGGCCCACATCGGCCGGAGATTGGCCATGGTGTCGGAGCGCAGCCGCTCACGCAGCCAACCGAGCAGCCCGAACACGCGGATCTCCTTGGCGGCGGTCGCACCGGTCGCCAGGCCACCGATGTACCCGGCCCTGCGTCGATGCCCGGCCAGGGACTCCGACACCGCCGCGAACCGCCCGAGCGTGCCGCGCACTCCCACCCGGATGACCAGTGCGGTGATCATCAGGATCAACCCCGCGAGCGGACTCAACACCACACCGACGAGGACCACGGCAGCTGTCAGCTGGCAGTAGCGGGACACCAACGCGGGGATCGCGCCGACGGCATCGCCGGGGGTGTACGCCTGCCGCTCGAACGCCGCCCGCGCGTCGGCGAGCAGGTCCAGCGCCTCGGGGTTCTCCAGCAGGGCGATCGGCGCGTCGTCCAGCGCCGCGTCGAGCAGCCGCCCGATACACACCTCGTCGACCCGGCGCGCGATGACCTCGGTGACCGCGGACTGGAACGGCGTCAGCAGCTGTTGCAGGGTGAACGCGCCCAGGGCCACCGCGAAGACGACCACGATGCCGTCCCACGAGAGCCCCGTGGGCTCCGCGGCGAGGGCCGGCACGCGAGAGAGCAGCAGGCTGGTGGAGACGATGAACGCCGACGGCAGCAGGCCGAGCGTGACGTTCAGCGCGAGGGCGCCGAGGGCCGCTCCGCGCCCCGCGTGCGACAACAGGCGGAGCATCTGGAGCCAGCGGGTGGACCGATCCCTGATGGCGAGCGCCAGAGGTGCCACCGAACCTCCCATGTCACCCACGGTCGTCGGCGTGGGGGCCGACACCAAATTCGGGGAGCCTATCGGCGGCCCGATTGATCATCAACAGCGCAGGTCTACCGGGAAGAGTGACGCGCCGCCGGAAGGTCGCGGCCGGAGCGGGACGTCCGTCGCGCCGTTTCCAGGCCCCACTGCACCGCCGCGTCCACCACAGGTGCGAGTTGTTCGCTCACCGCGGGAAGGGCATGGCCGTCCACGAAGTTGCGCAGTCCACCCGGCGCCAGCGTGGCCAGCGCGGCGGACGCGACCGGTTCCTTGGTCCGCCCGCCGTCGGCCGGGGCACCGCACTCGCCCGCCAGGAGCCCCACGGCCACCGCCGCCGTGACAAGGGCCTGCGTCAGGTGGGCCGGCACCTCGGCGTCGCCCGGGCGTTGCGGGCATCCGTCGGCGATCAGCCGCCGCACGTCGTCGTCCCCGAGGCCGTAGGCCCGCAACAGGTCGATGGCCGGCACCTGTTGCCAGTCATCGCTGGCCGGCCGATCGCGGAACCGGCAGATGGCATCCCCGGTGAACCAGGAGAAGAACGGCACGAGAGCGATCCGGTCGAGGACGGTCCCGCCCGGCGTCACCGGGTCGGCCCGCCAGCACGCGGCCTTGCGCAGGCCGTGCCAGCCGTTGCCGGTGAGGCTCACCCCGTCGCCGTGCTGGACGAGATTCGACACCGGCACGACCATCGGCACGCCCATCGACCGCAGGAAGCCCAGGAGCACCTCGTCGTCCGGTTCGTCGCCGGCGGTGGCCCGTGCGGCGTACCGGTCGAACTCGCGGGCGACGTCGGCCGGCAGGATGAGCGCCTGGGCCGGCATGTACCCGTCGACGACCTCGACCCAGTCGGCGCCGACGAGCGCGGCGACCCGCAGGGCGTACGAGGTGAACGACCCCCACTCGGTGAACAGACCGAGGGCATGCCCCGGCAGCGCGCGCGTCCCGGCGAGCACGTGCCGCACGAAGTCCGGAACCAGGACGGAGTCGTCCTGGACGACGAGGTGGTGCGTCGCGCCCGGCGCGACCCGCGACCACGCCATGCGCGAGGTGCGCAGCGTGCCGCCGGGCCGGCCTGGCTCCGGGTCGGTCGCCACCCCCGCGTCGAAGTCCGCGAGCGCCACGGCGAGACGCTCCGCGGCCGACTGCCGGGCGGGATGCGCCATGACGCAGGCCGAGAGCCGAACCGGCGGGTCGAACGGACGCTCGGCGGCCGAGGTGGGCCGGGCACGCGTCGACACATCGTGGGCGGTCATGGAGATCACTGTATCCACCGTTGATCACCTGGGACCCGGCCGCCAC
Organism: Micromonospora sp. NPDC002296; assembly: GCF_040296145.1. Classification (NCBI taxonomy): domain Bacteria; kingdom Bacillati; phylum Actinomycetota; class Actinomycetes; order Micromonosporales; family Micromonosporaceae; genus Micromonospora; species Micromonospora sp. NPDC002296. The sequence continues at coordinate 23,638 of NZ_JBEOWQ010000040.1, read as the reverse complement.
GGCATGCTTGACGAGGGAAGAACCGGCCGGGCAGGATTCACCGCTGTGTCCAGTGAGAGCTCAGACGGCGCACTGACGGAGTGGACGTGGGCGGTCGCCACGGATCCGTCGGAGGCGCACGCCCTGCTGTGTGCCAGTGACGGACACCAGGCGGCCCGGTACGGGATGGTCGCTCCCGTCCGCAACCTCGACACCACCGAACGCCGGGTGCGGGCGGGCTCGGTGCACCTGCTGCGGCACGGCACCGGGGCGGCGGCATCGTTCACGCTGTCCCAGGAGCCCCCGCACGGCCTGGACCTATCCGTCTACCCGCCCGCCACCAGACCGGTCTACCTGCAACGACTGGCCGTCGCGCCGGCGTACGAGGGATCGATCGTCGGTGTCCGGTGCCTGCGCCGGGCCGTCGAGCTCGCTCAGGAACAGGGTGCGGACGTGCTGCGCTGCGAAGCCAACCCCGATCTGCTGGCGACGCGGCGGATGCTCGACACGCTCGGATTCACCCAGCACGGGCCGACCCTGGCGGAGGGCGGCGTGCGCCGGGTCCACCTGCAGAAGCCCGTCACCGGCTAGCCTGCGGCGGCGGGCGACGGGCGACGACGAGCGACGACGAATCAGCGACGTGACCCGACGGGGTCCGCCGGGTACGGACAGCCCACGGCTGTCGTCCGAAGGGAACGGGACTCTGTAGTGGACGAGTTGAGAAAGACCATCACCGAGCTGGTGCGGCCGTACGTCCAGGCTGCCGACGCGCGCGCCCTGGACGATCCCGACGCGGAGCTGGCCGCGCTCGGCGTCGACTCCCTCGCCGTCGTCGAGCTGATCGTCCTGCTCGAGAACAGGTTCTCGGTCACGTTCGCGTCCGACATGCTCGACTGGTCCACTTTCCGTACCGTCACGTCCATCGCGGACACGGTCGAGGCCCTGCGCGGACCCACCCGCGCCGACGGGCCCGATCCGAGCGACCTCGATCGTCCCCACTCCCCGAATCGGCTCGCCTAGACATGCGCACAGCTCAGAGCACGGATCACGAGCTCGCCCACAGCTACCTCGGCCACCCGTTCGGGCCGCCCTGGGAGTACGGCGGCACCATCGTGGCGACTCTCCTGCGCCAGGTCGCCACGCTCGGCGACGCCGCCTTCCTGACGACCGCCACGGCGGACGGCGAGACGACGACGCTCTCCTACCGCGACGTGGATCGCCTGAGCCGGCGGGTGGGCGCCTGGCTGCGCCGGGAGGCGCGGGTGGGAGCGGGCGACGTCGTGGCGCTCGCGCCGGTCAACGACGCGCGGTCGGTCGTCGGCATCCTCGGGTCCCTCCGCGCGGGCTGCGCGGTGCTGCTGCTCAGCCCGGCCGATCCGGTCGCCCGGCTGCGCCCGCAGGTCGAGTCCGCCGGGGCGAAGGTGGTCCTGCACCCCCCGGCGGTCTCCCTCGACCCGTCGTTGACGCCGGTGGTCATTCCGGACCCGGCCACCCTGGCGGACCCGACGGCGGGTGAGGCGGACGCGCCGGTGGAGCCGGGCGCCGACGCGTTCCTCATCGGCACCTCCGGATCGACGGCCGCCTCCAAGCTCGTGGCGCAGTCGCACTACAACGTCGTGGCGAACGCCGCCGCGCTGCGCACCCATCACCGGATCAGGCCGGGCGAGCGGATCCTGGGGTGCCTTCCGATCCACCATGTGAACGGCCTCCATTTCACCGTGCTGGGCCCGCTCGCGGCGGGTGCCCACGTGCTGCTCGCGCACGCGTTCGACCCGTTCGGCTACCCCCGGCTGCTCGAACGGTTCCGGCCGCGGATCGCGAGCGTGGTGCCGAGTCTCCTCGAAGCCCTCACCCACACGTGGCGGTCGCCGCGGTTGCCGGGAGACTTCGGATACTTCGTCTCGGCCGCCGCGCCGTTGACCGCCCAGACCGCGCGGGAGGTGTCGCGGCGTCTCGGGGTGCGGGTCCTGCAGGGCTACGGGCTGACGGAGACCACCAACTTCTCCACCACGGTGCCCACGGACGTCCCGCCGGACACCTACCGCCGACTGGTCCTGGAGGCGGACATCCCGTCCATCGGGGCGGCGATGCCCGGCAACGAGGTCGCCGTGCTGCTGGAGGACGGCAGGGTGGCCGAGCCTGGCCAGGTCGGCGAGCTCTGCATGCGTGGCCACAACGTGATGAGCCGGTACGCGGGCAACGCCGCCGCCACCGCCGAGGCTTTCCGACACGGCTGGTTCCATTCGCAGGACATGGGCTTCGCGGTACGCGACCCGGACGACGACCGGCCCTACTTCGTCATCACGGGACGCAGCAAGAACATCGCCAAGGTACGTGGCGAGACGGTTTCCCTCGAGGAGATGGAGCGGGCGCTACGGGCACTGCCGGGCGTTCGCGACGCGGCGTGCGTATGCCTGCCGCACCGGTTCCTTGGTGACGAGATCGTGGCAGCGGTGGTGTTCGCCCCCGGCGAGCGGCCGGATGTCGGCACCGCGCTGCGCGCCTCGTTCGCCACCACCGTCGTGCCGCGCCGGGTCCTGTCGCTCGATGCCATTCCCCGGACCGCCACGGGGAAGATCCTCCGGCCGAGGCTGGCCGAACAGGTCGCGGCGCACCTCGACGCACCGCTGCCGTAACGGTGTCGGACCGGACCGCCGCGTTGGCGCCGCAGGGCTCGTGGGACCGGTGCCGCCATCGCCGCGGCGACGAGCGATGGGTCGACGACGCCTGGCGGCGAGCGAGTGTCCTGGTCATCGACGTTCCCGGGGGCGGCGACGTCCTGGTCCGGGACTCCGACCGGCCTGACGCCGACGGCGCGTCCGCCACGCTGCCGCTGATGGATTCCGCCGACGCGCCGCCGGGGGAACGGCTGTTCCTCGGCGCGATCGACGGCACACCCGTCTTCGCCGTCGTCGCCCCCCTGCCCGTCGTCGCGGGTACGGGCAGGGGGAACCTGCGCGGGATCGGGCACCGGCTCGCCGAGACGGAGGCGGCGCTGCTCACCGTGGCGACCGCCCTGGGAAACTGGCACGCCGCCGCCGGGTACTCCCCCGCCACCGGGGCGGTGACCAGGCCCGTCACGGGCGGCTGGGCCAGGGCCGACGACCGCGGCGACCTGGTCCGGCCGCGGGTCGACCCCGCGGTTCTCGTGCTGGTGCACGACGGCGGGTCCGGGCCCGACGGGCGCTGCCTGCTGGCGCACCGGGCGCCGGGCACGATGGTGGCGGGGACCCGGCAGTTCTCCAGCGTCGCCGGATTCGTCGAGCCCGGGGAGTCGCCGGAGCAGGCGGCGGCCCGGGAGGTCGCTGAGGAGATCGGTGTCACGCTCACCGGCCTCCGGTACGCGGGCAGCCAGGCCTGGCCGTATCCCGGCTGCCTGATGCTGGGCTTCCGCGCCCTGGCGGATCCCCGGGAACCGATCCGGACCGACCCGACCGAGATCGCCGCCGCCGGCTGGTTCACCCGTCGGCAGATCGCCGAGGCCCTCGCCGGCGCCCCGGTGGAGACCGTCGCCGGCGGACTCCTCGCCCTGCCCCCACGGGCGTCGCTGGCCTGGTCGCTGCTCGCCGACTGGGCGCGCGGCCCGGCTGGTCGTTCGGCACCGACCGGGCGGCGCCCGGCGGCGGACGAAGGGCCGGCGTGACGGCGGGGCGCCGGAACGACGCCACCGGTCGCCCCCGGGCCGCCGGCCTCGGGGCCGCTCCGGCGATGTGGCGCGTGGGTTACGATGTTGCCGCGAGGCGCAGATGGGGACGAGTACCGCCGCACGCAGCCAGGAGCGACCCGGGGATGGTGGAAGCCCGGGGGTGTTGCACGGCGGGAAGATCACCCCGGAGCCGTCGGAGGAAAGGCCGCGAGGCCGAGTAGAACCGACCGCACCCGAAGAGAGAGGGCCGCACGCGGCCAAGGAGGGTGGTACCGCGGGGCCGCAGGCCTCGTCCCTCCGCCGGAGCTTCACCCCATGCATCCGTCGGAGGAACCATGTACCGCAGCGTCCCGACCCAGGTCGATCTGCCCGATCTCGAACACGAGGTCCTGCACTTCTGGCACGCCAACAGCGTCTTCGCGCGCAGCCTCGAACAGTCCAGCAGCCGCCCGGAGTGGGTGTTCTATGAGGGGCCGCCCACGGCCAACGGCATGCCGGGCGCCCACCACATCGAGGCGCGGGTCTTCAAGGACGTCTTCCCGCGCTACAAGACCATGAAGGGCTTCCACGTCGCCCGGAAGGCGGGCTGGGACTGCCACGGCCTGCCCGTCGAGCTCGCCGTCGAGAAGGAACTGGGCTTCTCCGGCAAGCAGGACATCGAGAAGTTCGGTGTCGCGGAGTTCAACGCCCGCTGCCGCGAGTCGGTGACCCGGCACACCGACGCGTTCGCCCGCCTCACCGAGCGCATGGGCTACTGGGTGGACATGGACGACGCCTACCGGACGATGGACCCGGAGTACATCGAGTCCGTCTGGTGGTCGTTGAAGCAGATCTTCGACAAGGGCCTGCTGGTCGAGGACTTCCGGGTCGCGCCGTGGTGCCCCCGGGACGAGACCGGCCTGTCCGACCACGAGCTCGCCCAGGGGTACGAGACGGTCGTCGACCCGTCGGTGTACGTCCGCTTCCCGCTCGCCTCGGGGCCGCTGGCCGGGCGGGCGTCGCTGCTGGTCTGGACCACCACGCCATGGACCCTGGTGTCGAACGTCGCGGTGGCCGTGCACCCCGACGTGACGTACGTGGTGGCGACCGACGGCAACGAGCAGCTGGTGGTCGCCGAGCCCCTGATGGCCCAGGTGCTCGGCGACGGCTGGGACCTCACCGGGGAGTCGTTCAAGGGCCAGGAGCTCGAGCGGTGGGGCTACCACGCGCCGTTCGACCTGGTCGACATCCCCGACGCGCACATCGTGATCCTCGCGTCGTACGTGACGACGGACAGCGGCTCGGGCCTGGTCCACCAGGCACCGGCCTTCGGCGCGGACGACCTGGCGAACTGCCGGTCGTACGGTCTGCCGATGGTGAACCCGGTGCAGCCCAACGGCCGGTTCGAGCCGCAACTGCCCCTCGTCGGTGGCGTCTTCTTCAAGGAGGCGGACCGCCCGCTCATCGACGACCTGGCCGCCCGGGGGTTGCTCTTCCGCCACGTCCCGTACGAGCACAGCTACCCGCACTGCTGGCGCTGCCACACCGCGCTGATCTACTACGCCCAGCCCTCCTGGTACGTCCGGACGACCGCGGTGCGCGAGGCCCTGCTGCGCGAGAACGACCGCACCACCTGGCACCCCGGCACGGTGAAGTACGGCCGGTACGGCGACTGGCTCAACAACAACGTCGACTGGGCGCTGTCGCGGCGGCGCTACTGGGGCACCCCGCTGCCGATCTGGCGTTGCGACAACGAGCACCTGACCTGCGTCGGGTCGCTGGCCGAGCTCAGTGAGCTGACCGGGACCGACGTGACCGGCCTCGACCCGCACCGGCCGTTCATCGACGACGTCACGTTCACCTGCCACTGCGGGGCGACCGCCCGGCGGGTTCCCGAGGTGATCGACGCCTGGTACGACTCGGGTTCCATGCCGTTCGCGCAGTTCGGCTATCCGTACCAGAACGTCGAGCTGTTCGAGAAGCGGTACCCGGCGCAGTTCATCTCCGAGGCCATCGACCAGACCCGTGGGTGGTTCTACACCCTGATGGCGATCGGCACGCTGGTGTTCGACCGGTCGCCGTACGAGAACGTGGTCTGCCTCGGCCACATCCTGGCCGAGGACGGCCGGAAGATGTCCAAGCACCTGGGCAACATCCTCGAACCGATCCCCCTGATGGACCAGCACGGCGCGGACGCGGTGCGCTGGTTCATGGCCGCCGTCGGCTCGCCCTGGTCGGCTCGACGGGTCGGGCACACCGCGCTCCAGGAGGTGGTCCGCAAGATCCTGCTGACCTACTGGAACACGGTGGCCTTCCAGGCGCTGTACGGCCGGACCGCCGGCTGGTCCCCGTCCGACGCCGACCCGGCCCCCGCGGACCGGCCGGTCCTGGACCGGTGGCTGCTCTCCGAGCTGAACACGCTGGTCCAGCAGGTGGACGCCGCGATGGACACGTTCGACACCCACCAGGCGGGCCGGCTGCTGTCCGCGTTCGTCGACGACCTCTCCAACTGGTACGTCCGGCGCAGCCGGCGGCGTTTCTGGCGGGGCGACCCGGCGGCGCTCGCCACCCTGCACGAGGTGCTCTCCACCGTCACGCTGCTCATGGCGCCGATCACGCCGTTCATCACCGAGCGGGTGTGGCAGGACATGGTCGTGCCGGTCACCCCGGACGCGCCGCCGTCGGTGCACCTGGCCCCGTACCCGGTCGCGGACGAGTCCCTGATCGACCCGGCCCTGTCCCGGCAGTCGGCGCTCGCGCGGCGGCTGGTCGAGCTGGGCCGCGCCGCCCGCGCCGACTCCGGGATGAAGGTCCGGCAGCCGCTGTCCCGGGCGCTGGCCTCGGCACAGGGCTTCGAGGAGCTGTCCGCGGAGCTGCTCGCGGAGATCACCGCCGAGCTGAACATCGGGTCGGTGACCGCCGTGGGCGGGGCCGGCGAATCGCTGGTGGACACCACGGCGAAGGCCAACTTCCGCACCCTCGGCCGGCGGTTCGGGAAGACCGTGCAGCAGGTGGCCGCAGCGATCGCGGCGGCCGACGCCACCGCCCTCAAGGACTCGCTGCGGGAGTCCGGATCCGCGACGGTCGTGGTGGGCGACGAGCCCGTCACCCTCGGCCCGGACGAGGTGATCATCGTCGAGACGCCGCGCGAGGGCTGGGCGGTCGCCAGCGATGCCGGTGCCACCCTGGCGCTGGACCTGCACCTGACGCCCGAGCTACGGCGGGCCGGGGTGGCCCGCGACGCGATCCGGCAGATCCAGGAGGCACGCAAGGCCAGCGGCCTGGACGTGACCGACCGGATCGTGCTGCGGTACCGGGCGGCCCGTGAGGAGACGGCCCTGGCCCTCGCCGAGCACCGCGACCTGGTCGCGGATGAGGTGCTGGCCGTCGACTGCGCCGACGGGGAACCGTCGTGGGCCGACCCCGAGCCGTTCGCCGACGAGTCGCTCGGCCTGACGTTCTGGCTCCGCAAGGCCTGACGTCGCGGCGCCCCGGCCCACCCACGTGGGTGGGCCGGGGCGCGACGGGCCGGCTCAGCCGACGGAGAACTCGTGCACCGTACGGTGCCGGTAGGTCTGCCCGGGGTCGAGCCGGACCGACGGCACGTCCGAAAGGTTAGGCGCGTCCGGCCACGCGCCGGCCTCCAGGGCCAGCCCCGCGCGGGGCGCGAACAGCCCGTCGCCGCTGTACACGCCGAGCCCCGGCTGGTCGGTGACCACCCGCATCCGGCGACCGCTGCGCTCGTCGTGCAGCTCGGCGGCCCACCGTGGTTCGTCGAGGACGAAGAAGTTGTCCAGCCGGTCGGCCCCGATGCGGCGCGGGACGCGGAAGTCCAGGCGGGTCCCGGCCAGCGGGAACAGTGGGCCGGCCAGTGGGAACAGCTCCTCGTCGAACGGGACGATCCGCTCGGCGTTGAGCGCGAGCAGGTGGCTGTCCACGGTCCCCGCACCGGCCAGATTCCAGAACGCGTGGTTGGTCAGACCGACGAGCGTCGGGGCGGTGGTCGACGCCCGGTACTCGAAGGTGAGCCGGCCCGCGGCGTGCAGACGGTACGCCACCTCGGCGGTCAGCTCCCCCGGGTATCCCTGGTCCCCGTCCGGGCTGACCAGCGTCAGGACCGCCGCCACCTGGTCCGGGCCCTCCTCGACGCGGGCCTGCCACACCCGGCGGTCGAAACCGTCCGTACCGCCGTGCAGGTGGTGGCGGCCGGCGTTGCGGTCCAGCGTGTACCGGGTGCCGTCGAGGAGGAAGGTCCCGTCCCGGACGCCACGGCAGTACCGCCCGACGGTGGACCCGACATAGGCGTTGAGCGCCCGGTCCTCGTACGCGGCCAGGTCCGGCAGCCGGCACACGACGTTGCTGCGGTCGCCGGCCCGGTCGGGCACCACCACCTCGACGAGGGTCGCGCCGTACGTCCAGACCGTCACGTCGATGTCACCCGCCGAGAGCGTGATCTCGTCGACGGCGCGTCCGGCGTCGGGGCCGTCGGGGCCGGTCACGCCGACCTGCCGCTGTCGCACGCGCGTCGCGTCGGGCGGCGTCATCCGCGGACCTCCCGCGACGACGCGTACTCACGTAGCGCCGGGGCCACCCGCGTGATCATCAGTTCCACGGTCTGCCAGTCGATCGGCGGCTTGACCGCCAGCAGGAAGTCCCGGACGCCGAGGTCGACATACGGCCTGAGGTCCGCCACGCACTGCTCGGGCGTACCGAGGCTCAGGTACTCGGCGCGCACCTCGTCCGGCGCTCCGCGCAACAGCTCCGCCGATCGCGTGTCGATGCCGGAGGCACGCTCGACCAGCACCGCCCGGAACGTGACCGATCGACGGATGCTGGCCTCGTCGCGCCCCACCTCCACGCAGTGCCCACGCAGGGCGGCGAGTTGGCGACCGTAGTCCTCGGTGGTGGTCGCGAGGGTGTTCCAGATATCGGCATGCCGGGCCGCCGTCCGCAGCGTCCGCCGCACCCCGCTCCCGCCCACCACGAGGGGCAGGTGGGCCTGCCGGGGCTTCGGCGCGAGCCGGGCCCGGTCCAGCTGGAAGTGCCGCCCCTCGAACGTCGTCTCGGGCTCCGTCCAGAGCCGCCGGAGGATCTCGCAGGTCTCCTCGAGCCGGTCCAGCCGCTCCCCGGCGGCGGGGAACGGGATGCCGTACTGCTCGTAGGCCAGATCCGGTCCGCCCGCGCCGAGGCCCACCTCGAGCCGCCCGTCGCAGACGTGGTCGATGGTGGCCATGGCGGCGGCGGTGACGGCGGGATGACGCCACATCGCGCCGGTGACCAGCATCGCGCAGCGGATCCGCTCGGTCTGCGCGGCGAGAGCGGCCAGCAGCGTCATGCCCTCGAAACAGGGCTGGTCGGGGCCGTACAGGTGCGGCCTCAGATGGTCGATCAGCGAGATCCAGTCGTAGCCCAGGTGCTCCGCCCGCCGCCAGAGATCACGGCAGATCTCGTAGCTGCCGTGCAACTGACCGGAGTGGATCCCGAACCGGAGGGCGTCACCGTACAGCCTCGTCGGGGGCAGGGGGTGCGCGTGGCCGTCGCGGGCCGGGCTGGCAGCGTCCATGGCGACGACCCTAGGGTCTCCGGCGGCCCGTCGCCCACCCGCGGACGCCGTCAACGACGGTGGAACGGAGGCCGGCCCAGCAGTTCGGCCAGGTCGGCGGCCAGCGGCGCGGCGAAGACGTGCTCGATCAAGGGGGACCAGGCCGGGGAAACCCCCTCGGGCAGCGGCAGCACCAGGTGCGCCTGCTCCCGGATCTCCTGGTCGCCGGGCTCGGCCAACGCGGCCACCAGGTGACCGCGGCCGCGGGCCTGCGCGCACAGCCGTACGGCGCGCTCGTGGCTGGGCCCCGGCGGCGCCAGCACGATCAGGGGGGCGGCGGACTCGGTGGCGAACCGCTCGACGTGCCACCACTCCTCAAGATCCCGGCCCAGCGCCGGGACCCCGGCACCCTCGATGACCTTGGCCGCCGCGTACCGTGCCGTTCCCAGAGCCGGCCCCCCGCCCAGCACCTGCACCGGAGCCGTCCGCAGGATCTGCTCCGCCAACTGTCGGCACGGCTCCGCCTGCTGCCGCACCGTCCGCTCCACGAGGTCCGGCAGGGCGGCGAGCCCGCCGGACCCGAGCACGGCGGGGCGCGACGAGGCGTCCGTCCACCCCTCGGCCAGGAGCAGGAGGGTGAGAAGACTGGCCTGGTAGCTCCGGATCCCCGGGGACGGCGGGCGCTTCGGCAGCTCCGTGGTGACGCTGTGGTGTGCGCTGCGGGCCACCGGAGTGTCGGCGGATCCGACGATCGCGACGGTACGGAAGCCGTCCGCCCGGGCCCGTTCCAGCCCGGCCGCCAGCGTGGCGCTGGTGCCCGAGGCCGAGACGCCGACCACCAGGGTCGCCGCGGCGGGCTCCGAGAGCGATCGGCCGACGCCGTAGTCGAGCAGCCGTTGCGTGCTGCGAAGCACGCACGTGGTGCGCGGCAGCCGGTCGAAGGCGTACTCGGCCGCCTGGGCGGCGTACAGGGAGTCCCCGCTGCCGGACAGGACGATCCGGCGGGGGGCCGGCTCGACGGAGCGCAGTTCGTCCAGCCGCGTGCCGAGCGCACCGGTCAGCACGGCCAGGTCGGCGGCGAGGCCGTCGACCTCCGCACGCATCGCGGCCACCGTGTAGGCGCTCATGCGGTCTCCCGGTGCGGCAGCGAGTTCAGAATGTCCATGTACGACCGGACCTTCTGCTCGGACACATCCCCGGCCCAGCCGCCGACGGTGACGCAGCCACCGACGAAGACGCCGTCGGCGGCACCGACCAGCCGGGCGGCGTTGTCGTGGTCCGTGTGACCGGCCAGGTAGATCGGAGCCGCCGGGGCCGCGCGCCGGACCTGCGAGATCAGTTCGAGGGTACGGGACTCGTCCGGGTCGCCCAGGCAGACGGCGTCGGCGCCCGCGTTCATCGCCGAGCGGGCCACCTCGCCGGGCTGCTTGTCGCCGTTCGGCCAGCTGAAGTGCATGCTGGCGACATCGGCGATCACCTTGACGTCCCACGCGTCGATGGCCCGGCGGTACGCCATCACCGTGGCGGGATCGGGTCGCACCGTGCCCTGCCAGCTCAACGTCTCACCGACGATGGCGCCCATCCGGACGAAACCCCCGCCGCAGACCTTCGCGACGGCCAGCGACGCCCTGGTCGCGTTCCGCATGATCTGGACGCCGACCTGGAAGGCCGGGTCCGTCGCCGCCCGGACGGCCTCGGTGATCACCGTGACGGCCGCGAGCCGGGCGGGATCGCAGTCGTCCTCGACCCCGTAGACCCGGTCCGCGGTCTGCAGCAGGCAGCCGTGCGCGCCACCCCGGTCGAGGGCGCGCGCCGACTCGACCGCGCGGGCCAGGGTGTGGCGCAACGAATCGGGCTCGTAGAACGGCGTGCCGGGCAGCGGGGCCAGATGCACGACCCCGTAACAGGTTCTGGTCGGCCCCGGCAGTCCCATGGCATCTCCCTCACCGCCCCGCCGGGCCCTGTCGTCGGCCGTTCCCCGTGCCCGGCGAGCGTAGTCGATGGCGGCCGGGGCTTGCAGGTGTCCGGCCGACCGCGTGGGAGGCGGGGCCACGGAACTCAGATCGGGCTCTCCACTGCGGATAGGATCATGCCCATGACCGCAGAAACCGTTGACGTCCCGCATTCGCCGCCCGGTCTCCGGCTCACCGACCCACGGACCGGGCGGAACCGCGCCGGCCTGGCCGGTGCGGGCGAGTCGACGGTCACCGACACGGTCGAGGCGGCGCGGGAGGCCCAGCGGTCCTGGGCGGGGCTGCCGACGGGCGAGCGGAGTCGTCGTCTTCTGGCGTTCGCCGACCGGATCGACGGCGCCCTGAGCGAGTACGTCGCCGCCGAACAGGCCGGCACCGGCAAGCCCGCCCACGAGGCCGAGGGCGAGATCCGCGACAGCGTCGACCTGTTGCGGTTCTACGCCGGCGCCGTGCGCGCCGCGCTGGCCCCCGCTGCCGGGCATCACCTCCCGGACCGGGAGAGTTGGGTGCGGTGGGAGCCGCTGGGCGTGGTCGGCGCGATCGTGCCGTGGAACTATCCGATCCTGATGGCCGCCTGGCGCATCGGGCCGGCGCTCGCCGCGGGGAACGCGGTGCTCCTCAAGCCGGCCGAGAGCACTCCCGACAGCGCGCTGCTGCTGGCCAGGGACGCCAGGGACTCGCTCGGTCCGGGGGTGCTCAACGCGCTGCCCGGCGACCGGGCGACGGGCCGGCTGCTGGTGGAGAGTCCCATCGACGCGATCGCGTTCACCGGCAGCATCGCCGGCGGGCGGGACGTGGCCGCCCGGGCGGGGCTGCGCCGGGTCAGCCTGGAACTCGGGGGCAACTGCCCGGCGATCGTGCTGCCGGACGCGCCCGAGCACACCTACGCCGACCTGACCGGCGCGGCCACCTACAACGCCGGGCAGAGCTGCGCCGCACCGGCTCGGGTGATCACGCTACGGTCGAACTACGCCGAGGTGGTGGACCGTCTCGCCGAGGCGATGAGCCGGCGGCAGGCGGGCCGTTCGTTCGGCCCGCTGAACAACGCCGACCAGATCCGCCGCTACCGGCAGATCCTCTCGGGCTCCGCCGCCGGGGTGAGCCACGCCGCCGGACTGGCGCTCGGCGACGACTCCCACGAGGACGGCTACTGGGCCGAGGGGCGGATCCTGGCCGACCTGGAACCCGACGATCCGGCGGTCGCCAACGAGTTGTTCGGCCCCTGCCTGACCGTGCAGGCCGCCGAGGACATCGATGACGCCGTCCGCCTGGCCAACAGTGTCGACCAGGCGCTGGCCGGCAGCGTCTGGGGCGCCGCGACCGGCCAGTTGCTCTCCGTCGCCCGGGCGCTCGACGCCGGCGAGGTGTGGGTCAACTGCGTGCTGGAGCAGTGCCCCGAGCTGCCACACGGCGGGCGAGGAGCGTCAGGTCACGGCACCGACCTGAGCGTCCTCGCCCTCACCGAGTTCCAGCGACCGAAGACGGTGACGGTCAGGCTGGTCTGACCTCACGCTCCTGGTAGCGCCGCAGCCGGGGCATCGCCTCGGCGAAGTCCGACCAGGGCCGGGACGTCGTCAGCCGCATGAACGCGCCGGAGAGGCAGAAGGTCAGGATGCCGGGGAAAAGGGACACGTTGGTCTCCCGCAGCAGTTCCCGGAAGCAGAGGTACGAGTCCTCGTGGTCGTCGAACGACGTGGTCAGGTTGATGGAGTAGCGCGCAGGCAGCACCGAGACACCAGGCAACCGGATGCCGTTGTGGTAGGCGTCGCGGATCAGCGTCAGGGACCGTTCCCGGGACCTCCGCTCGACCCGATAGTTGTCGTACGCGCGCTGCAGGCCGGGCAGGCGCAGGCCGTACGTCGACTCGAACTCCCGACAGTGCGTGGGGGTCAGCTCCTCGTCACCGCTGACCAGCCACCGTTCCATCCGGGCCAGCACCTCGACCACGGTGTAGAAGAACGACGGCGGCCCGCCGAAGGTGGTCGACGCGTACTCGTAGTAGCGATCGATGAAGCCGCTGTCGGCCAGCAACCAGCCGACCTTGAGGCCCGGGGCGGACCAGTTCTTCGACAGGCTGCTGACCCGGATGACGTTGGCCGCGGCGCGAGCCGGTGAGGTGGCCACCGGCTCCCCCAACCACTCGTGGCACTCGTCCAGCACGATCAGGGTGTTCGGCGAGGCGGACTTGATCAGCAGCTCCAGCTCGTCCTCGCAGACCAGGGCGCCGGTCGGGTTCGCGGCCGTCTGGAGCAACACGATCGGCGTGTCCGGACGCAGCGCGTCGATCAGCGGTCGCAGCGACGTCCGACCGTCCGCGCTGGACGACAGCGGGACCAGCGACACCGGCCCTCGACGGGCCACCGACTCCACCAGGGGCGGATAGTTGGGTATGGCGCACAGCGAGGCGGCGCCACCCGGGCTCGCCTCGAGCAGGATGAAGTCGACCACCGTGCTGATCGCCAGCGTCGCGCCCATGGTCAGCGCGACGTTGTCAGCCGTGTATCCCGCGCTGGGCAGCCGGGCCGACTCGTACGCCGCGACCGCCTCCCGGGCCGGCTCGCGGCCCCGGGAGTCGGAGTACCCGTACCAGTCCCGGTTCAGGGCGTACGCGATGCAGTCCTTCAACGGGCCGGGCAGACCCCAGTGTTCCTCGTCCACGGACCCGCTGGAGAGGATGATCCCCGCCTGCGAGCGCAGGTCGCCGTAGAGGTCGTCGCGGAAGTAGGAGTTGAACAGCTCCTTGACGAAACGTACGGTCGCCCGTGAGTTGAGCACCGTGGCGGCGTCGACCTCACGTCTGCGCCGGGACTGTCGCCACCGGGCCGCCAGGTCGGGACGGTGGCTCTCCACCCCGAGTTCGCACTCGACCCGGCCCAGGTAGAGATCGCGGAGCTCGATCGGGTCCTGCGGGTTCACCGCGCGGGCGTACACCTCCAGCAGGCGCGCGTCGGGGCCCGGGTCCAGGGCCATCGGCACCCGCGAGGGGTCGGGGCGCTGTGCCGCGAGCATCTCGACCTCGGCGGGCACGACCGACAGCCGAGGCTCTCCGACGTCGCCGAACAGCCCTTGGACATCCGTCATCCGGCCATCTCCCCCGATCGGTCCGTGATCCGCAGTCGCTTGAGATGCCGGTGCCGGGTCGAGCCGTGGAACGGCGCCGCGGATCGGCCGTGGAAGGCGTACGTGTTGTCCAGGACCGCGAGTAGCCCACGGCGCCACTGGAGCCCGCGGGCGACGCCGCCCTCGTACATCCCGGCGAGCAGTGCGGCGAGGGCGTCGCGGACCGCCGTGGCGTCGAACCGGTCGGTGTCGGACACCCAGCGCAGCGTGTCGGCCTGGAAGTCGCGGAACGAGAAGACCGGCCGCCCGTCCACCCGTCGCCGGATCGGCGGCACGCCGGGGCGGTCGTACCGGACGTGCGCGAGGATCTCACGGTCGGTCTGCCGGAGCCGCTCGTCGACCCCGGCGAACGGGACCAGGACGGTCTGCGCGGCGTTCTCGTCGTCCCCGGCGTGCAGGCACATCAGGACGATGTATCGCGGCTGGTCACCGGCCGGCCGCCCGCTGCCCTCGGTGTGCAGGCTCAGGGCGCTCGTGGCGAACGGTTGCCGCGTGGCGTCGGCGGTGTCACCCTCGGCGCTGATCAGGTGCAGGATCCGGCCGTCCTCGACGTTGGGCAGCACGGCCGGGTCGGTCTCCGGCATGACCTCGCCGAACCGGTGGCCGAGCTCCAGCAGGTGAGCGCTGGTCATCGGCTCACCGAGGTCGACGAGGCCGAGTCCGTGCTCGGTGAGCTGGCGCCGCAGCACCGCCTCGACCTGACCCACCGGGCACTCGGCCGGCACGGGCTCCGGCACCAGCTCGGGCTGGGGCAGCGGTCGACCGCCGAGGAGTTCGGCCCGCTTCGGGACGTGCCGGTCGTGGGGTCGCTCCAGAAAGCTCCCCCGCGTGGTTGTCGGCCCTGGGCTGTCAGGCACCGGTGGCGCCGAACACGACGGGACCGTGCGAGCACCCCGCGGCACGCAACTCGTCCCCGCTGCCGGCCTTGATGCCGCAGATACGGCAGACGATGTGCCCGTCGTCGGTCAGCAGGTCCTCGAACGGCCTCAGTTCCTGCCGGTTCGCACTGTCGAGCGGCTGGTGGGCGACGCCCACCGAGAGCAGGACGTGGTCGGTGATCGCGCCGACCGCGTGCGGTTGCGCGCCGTCCACCATGTACACCAGGCCGGGCGTGGTCTCCAGGATCTCGCCGGCGGCGGTGATGGTGCCGCGACCGCCCACCACGAAGAGAAGGTGGTCGCCGGGGTGGGTGTGCGGAGCGAAGCCCTCGCCCGCGGGAACATGGATGAGGTCGGCGCCGAGGAACCCGTTGGTGATCAACGAACGGCCGGTCGCCTCGCGCGTCTTGGCGATCTGGATCTCGCCGGGCCGCATGTCGACCTTGAGCAGCTGCTCACTCTCCGTGGCCCCTGCGTCGAGGGCCCACTCGCAGAGCGCCACCGCGCGGTTCTCTCCGGCCCGGTCGGACGTGCCGTCACCGATCTGGAGGTGCGTGCCCGGGGTGGCCGCCAGGAGGCGGACCATCTGCATCAACAGCTCTCGACGCTCACGCGGATCAAGGTTCTCGAGCTCGTGGCTCAAGGAATCCACCATGGAAACAACGGAGCGGTTCGTTTGCGCCATTGGTACCCTCCGTAGTCAACACGCCGGTTGTTGATCAGGCTACCGAAGCTTGAAACAGTTATGAAGTCACCGAAAGCTGCAACACATTGACGCACTGTCATATATCCAGGTCAGGATACCCACAACGGGGCAGTTCCGATAACCATGGCAGCCATTGGCCGTGTCCTTTTGACGACGCCGGGGCGCAAGTTGACGACGCCGGGGCGCAGGGAGGCCACGCCCGGTCACGACATGACCTACTGGGCGGTCGAAGGCCGGTCAGCGAAGCGGATCGGGCTCAGCGTCGTCGAGCCCGGTCGGCGGTGGCCGGCCGGGCTCGGACGCTACGGCCGGTTACACGTGGGCCAGCGCCGGGGTGGGCAGGTCGTCCGTCGGGCGCGGGGCCGGGGTGGAGCGGTTGGGCAGGGAGAGCCGGATGACCTTCCACCAGGCCGAGGCGACCTGCTTCGGCAGGGGGCCGACGGTGTAGGTCAGGCCGTACTTCGCGAACAGCGCCCGCACCTCGGGGGCGATCTCCTGGTACCGGTTGCTCGGCAGGTCCGGGAAGAGGTGGTGCTCGATCTGGAACGACAGGTTGCCGGTCATGATGTGCATCAGCCGGCTGCCGCTGATGTTGGCCGAGCCGAGCATCTGCCGCAGGTACCACTCGCCCCGGGTCTCGCCCACGATGGACCTCCTCTCGAAGGTCTCCACCCCCTCCGGGAAGTGCCCGCACATGATCACCGAGTGGCTCCACAGGTTGCGGATCAGGTTCGCGGTGAAGGTGGCGGCCAGGGTGCTGAGGAACGACGGCCCGGACAGCAGCGGGTGGACGATGTAGTCCTTGAGGAACTGTCGGCGGATCTTACGGCCGACCGCCCGGGCCCGGGCCCGGAACTCGGGGGCCTTGTGCCGGCCCTTGCGCAGGTTGCGGCCCAGCTCCAGGTCGTACGCGGCGATGCCGTACTCGAAGAAGCAGGCGTTGACCAGGTTCCACAGCGGCTGGCCCAGGTGCATCGGGTGCCAGCGCTGCTCCTCGTCGACGCGCATGATGCCGTACCCGAGGTCGTTGTCCTTGCCGATCACGTTGGTGTAGGTGTGGTGCAGCTCGTTGTGCGAGTGCTTCCACTGCTCGGCCGGGGAGACGTGGTCCCACTCCCAGGTGGTCGAGTGGATCTTCGGGTCGCGCATCCAGTCCCACTGGCCGTGCAGGACGTTGTGGCCGATCTCCATGTTCTCCAGGATCTTGGCCACGGCGAGACCGGCGGTGCCGACCAGCCAGGCCGGCGGGAAGAGCGAGAACAGCAGCACGGCCCGGCTGCCCAGCTCCAGCCGGCGCTGGGTGGAGATCACCTTGCGGATGTAGGCGGCGTCGGACTCCCCCCGGCCGGCGATCACCCGGTCACGGATGGCGTCGAGCTCGCTGCCCAGGGCGTCGATGTCCTCGGCGGTGAGGTGGGCGATCGGGTTGACGGGCTTCTTCTGGATCGTGGTCAAGTCCGATTCTCCTGTCAGAGGTCGATGTCGCAGGTACCGGCCGCCGCCGACACGCAGGTCTGGATGAGCACGCCGTCACCGGGAACGGCGGTGGTGACGTCGCCGTTGCGCAGGTCGCGGACGGCGCCCTGGCGCAGCGGCACCACGCAGCCGAAGCAGATGCCCATCCGGCACCCGGACGGCATGAGCACCCCGGCGTCCTCGCCCACGTCGAGCAGGGCCGCGCCGCCGTCGGCGTCGACGGTGACCCCGGCCCGGGTGAAGGTGACCGCGCCCCCGGCCCCGGGGGAGATCACCGTGGGCCGGAACCGCTCGGTGTGCAGCCGGTCCGCCGCCCCGTGGGCGGCCCAGTGCGCCTCGACCGCGTCGAGCAGGCCGACCGGGCCGCACGCCCAGGTCTGCCGGTCGAGGTGGTCGGGCACCAGGTCGGCCAGCTCGGCCACGCCGAGCACGCCGTCGGTGTCGGTGTGCCGCTCCACGAGGCGGATCGCGCCCCGCCCGGCCAGGTCGCGCAGCTCGTCGGCGAACACCACGTCGGCCGGGGTCGGCGCGGAGTGCACCAGCACGACATCGGCCGGGCCGGTCGCGCCGGCGCGGAGCATCCCCATCACCGGGGTGACGCCGCTGCCCGCGGTGACGAAAAGGATCCGCTCCGGGGCGGTCGCGGGCTGCACGAAGTCGCCCTGGGCCTGGTCGAGCTGGACCAGCGTGCCGGGCCGCGCCCGGCGAACCAGGTAGTTGCTGACCCGGCCGTCCGGGATGGCCTTCACGGTGACCGAGATCAGCCCGTCGCGGTGGCCGGGGACCGAGGTGAGCGAGTACGCCCGCCACTGGCGGACGCCGTCGACGTCCACGCCGAGGCGGACGTACTGCCCGGGGGTGTGTCCGCGCCAGCCCCGCCCCGGCCGGATGGTCACCGTCGCCGCGTCCCGCGTCTCGGGGCGGACGTCGACGATCCGCCCGCGCAGGGCTGCCCCGGAACGCAGCGGGGCGACCAGGTCGAGGTAGTCCTCGGGCAGCAGCGGCGTGGTGGCCGTCTCGGCGAGCCGGAACAGCCTGTCCCGGACTGTGAGCTTGCCGGGCGGGCGCGGGACGGTGGTGGTCATACCACCAGGGTTACCCGCCCGATCGCATAACATCTTGGCCAAGGAAGGTGAATCAACCGCAGGGTCTTGTTCCGGGAGAACAATCTATGTCGGAAGGGTCCGGGACCAGCCGCCGCGCTGCCCGCCTCGAACTGGACGAGCCGATGGCCGCCCGGCTACGCGCCGCGCTGCCCCTGGTCGCCGAGCGGACGATCACCGCGATCACCGCCGAGGTGCCCGCCTACTCCGGCACACTGACCGGCCAGATGCGGGCGAAGATCGAGAACGCGGTTCGCATCGCGCTGGGCACGTTCCTCCAGCTCCTCGGGCGTCCCCAGCCCTCGGAGCCGAGCGCCCCGCTGCTCTCGGCCCTGGAGGCCGCGTACGCGCTGGGCAGCGGCGAGGCCCGCTCCGGGCGCAGCATGGACGCGCTGCTCGCCGCGTACCGGGTGGGAGCGCGGGTGTCCTGGCGGGAGGTCTCCACCGCCACCGTGCGCGGCGGGCTCGCCGCGGCGACGGTCGCCGAGTTCGCCGAGCTGATGTTCGCCTACATCGACGAGCTGTCCGCCGCCAGCGTGGCGGGGCACGCCGACGAGCTGGCCACCGTCGGCCGGGCCCGGCGGCGGTACCTGGAGCGACTGACCCATCAACTGCTGGCCGGCGAGGCCGAGGACGTGCTGCGCCTCGGCGCCGAGCGGGCGGACTGGCCGGTGCCGCAGACCCTGACCGTCGTCCTGCTGCCCCGCAGCAGCCTGCGCACCGTGCTCACCGCGCTGAGCCCACACACGCTGGAGAGCGGCGAGGACATGTCGGGGGTGGACCCGACCGAGGAACTGGCCGTGCTGCTGGTGCCGGACGCGCACGGCGGTCGGCGGCGGCCGCTCGCCCGGGTGCTGCACGGGCACCGGGCGGTGCTGGGGCCCGCGCGGCCGTGGCACCGGGTGGCCGGGTCGTACGTGCGGGCCACCCGGGCACTGCGGCTCGGGCTGTCCCGCACCGGGGCCGACGCGCCGCTGGACACCGAGCAGCACCTCGCCGAGCTGCTGCTCAGCGCCGACCCGGATGCCCTGGCCGACCTGCGCGCCCAGGTGCTGCGTCCGCTGGCGTCGCTGCCGCCGGCCACCGCCCACCGGCTCGCCGAGACGCTGCGCGCCTGGCTGCTGCACCAGGGTCGCCGCGACGACGTGGCGGCGACCCTGTTCGTGCACCCGCAGACCGTGCGCTACCGGATGGCCAAGGTGCGGGAGATGTACGGCGACCGGCTGCACGACCCGGCGACCGTGCTGGACCTGACGCTGGCCCTGGCGGTCCTGCCCGCCCCGACGGAACCGGACTGACGGTCCGGTCCGGCACGGGCGGCAGGCCCCGGCCCGACGGCGGGCCGTCGTCGGCTCAGGCCGGCACGCAGGTACGGCGCGGACCCCGGGATCACGGGGCGCGCAGGATGAACGCGACCGCCTCCCGGGCGGAGGTGCTTCGCGCCGGCGGCCCGACCAGGTGGTCGAGGACCCGGGACCAGGCCGGCACCACCAGCAGGTGACCGGCGTCCGGGACGACCTCCAGGCGCGCGTCGGGCAGCGCGTCGCGCCACCACCGACCGTGCTCCGGCCCGGCCAGGCCGTCGTCGGCGCCGTACAGCAGCAAAGTGGCCGCGTGTACCTGGTCGGGGGTGAAGCCCCAGGGGCGCAGCACGTACCCGGCGATGTCGTCGACCATCCCCCGCGCGCCCTGCGCGAACGCCTCGGCGAGCATGCCGCCGACCCGTTGGGCGGCGCCGGGGGCGTCCAGCGCGGGCTGGTCGGCCGGGCCCGCCCCGAGCAGCATCCGGTACGCCCGCGTGTCCCACGGGTCGGCCGGGACCATGCCGGCCAGCCCGGCGTCGAGCTGGGCGCGGACCTGGTCGACCGGCTGGCCGCGCAGCGTCGCCATCATGTCCCGCTGCCCCGGGTCGGTCCAGGGGACCTCCTCGTCGGGGGCGGGGGTGGCCAGCACCGCGAGCCGGCTCACCAACTCCGGCCGGCGGGCGGCCAGCGCGAGGGCGACCCGTCCCCCACCCGACCAGCCCACCACGGGCACCGGGCCGAGGCCCCGCTGGTCGAGCACCTCGGCGAGGTCGTCGGCGGCTGCGGGCACGTCGGCCCAGCCGGTGGCCGGGTCGGAGCCGCCGTAGCCGGGCCGGTCGACGGCGAGCAGGGTGACCCCGGCGACGCGGGTGACGGCCGGGTCCGGATCGAAGGCGCCCGCCCCCGGGGCGGAGTGGCAGAACACCACCACCCGGTTGCCGGCCGCCCCGAGCCGGTGCACCATCGCCCGGCGGCCGTCCCTGAGCGCGATGATCTCCCCGGTGCTGGACATGCGGCCGAGTCTGGCAGCGACCGTTCGACCCCGAGTCGCAACGACGGGCGGTCACCCGATCGGGTGACCGCCCGTCGTCGCCGCGTACACCTGCGACCTCCACTGCGGTTTGTGGTCAGGCCGGGCCCGCCCGGCGGACCGCCGTGAACAGGGCGGCGAGGGCCACGGCCAGGCAGCCGCCGCCGGCCAGGGCGAACGTGAGCGGGGCCCCGTGGTGCTGGGCCAGCCAGGTGAACACCGCCGCGCCGACGCCGCCGAGAGAGAAGTGGATCGTCCAGAACGCGGCGGTGACCCGGCCGAGCAGATGCTCCGGGGTCACCTCCTGGCGCAGCGACAGCGAGCAGATGCCGCCGATGCTCAGGCAGCCGAAGTAGACCAGCATCAGCGCGCCGACCTCGACGGGCCGGCCGGTCAGCGCGAGCGCCGCGACGGCGACGCCGGTGACCGCGACCGCGCCGATCCAGCACGCGCCGAACCCGAACCGCCGGCGCAGCGGCGCGACGACCAGCGAGCCGGTCACCGTCCCGGCCGCCCCGGCGGTGAGCACCAGGCCGACCATGCCGTCGGGCTGGCCGAGGCCGTGCTTGAGGTGGTAGATGACCACGTCGTCCATGCCGTAGGTGAGCAGGAGGAAGACGGTCAGCAGCGCGGTCAGCGGGCGCAGCACCGGGTGACGGAGCAGGAACCGCGCGCCGGCCAGGAACTCCGCAAACGGCCCTGTCCGGTCGCCCGCGTCGGCCGACGCGGCTGCCCGTCCGGGCAGCCGCACCAGCATCAGCAGCGCCGCGGAGAGTCCGAAGCTCGCGGCGTCGACGGCGATCGCGCCCGCCGGGCCGAGCCAGCCGGACACCAGGCCGGCCAGCGCGGGCCCCCCGACCGAGGCCAGGGCGGTGCCGGCGTACAGCCGGCCGTTCGCCCGGGTCAGCTCCGGGCCGGGGACCAGGCCGCGCATCGCGCTGACGGCGGCGACCTGGAACAGCATCCCGGCCGCCGCAGCCAGGGGCAACAGCACGAACAGCGGCCAGATCGGCGGGGCCGGTGCCAGCCACCACACCAGGGGGACCGCCGCGAACAGCAGCATCCGCGCCACGTCGGCGCCGATCAGCAGCGCCCGCCGGTCGAACCGGTCGACCACGACCCCGGCGAGCAGGCCGGCGACCACCGCCGCCGTGCCGGAGACGCCGGTGAGCAGCCCGGCCGTGGCGATCGAGCCGGTCGCGTCGAGCACCAGCAGCGGCACGGCGAGCTGGGAGAACGAGTCCCCGAGCACGGAGAGGATCTGCGCCGACCAGAACGCGTTGAAGCCACGGTTGCGCCACAGCGAGGCGGGCGCGGCTGACACCCCCGTGGTGACCGTCACCGGGCCGAGCGTAGCCGACGGCCGTGCGGCGGCCGGACGGACCACTTCGGCTGGCCACGGCCGGCGCGAATTGCGCCACTCACAACTGGCCGAATAGTGGGGGCCAATCGTTCCGCACCCGATTCGCATTTCTTGCAACGGCCGATACCGCACCCCACGCAATGAAGATCGTGCGAATACCGGGTCTCCTGACTACAGCGCCCCTGACTGGCGTTCACCCTCAACGCGGGCACCGACCCGACGGCGTTCCAGTCCGTCGTGCTGCAGCGCCTGGCCGATCCCGCGCTGCTCGACAGGCTGTTGACCGAGTTCGATACCGTGCGGGGCCGGACGCCGGAGGACCAGTGGATGAGGCTACCCTGCCTCAGCGCCTGACGGCAGTCGATCGAGAAAGGACGTGGCCGATGACCGAGGTGGTCGAGTTCGCCCTGGACGGCGGCGGCAGTGTGCTCGTCGCCGTGGACGACACGCCGGGGATCGCCCCGGCCTCCGCCGCCGAGGACGTGCTGCGCAAGGCCGGGGTCAGCTTCAACCGGGCGATCGGCCAGGCACGCGACGCGGCGTCCGCCGCGCTGACCGAGTTCCGGTCCATGGCCGACCGGCCGGACGAGGTGGAGATCAGCTTCGGGGTCCAGCTCAGCGCCGAGGCGGGCGCGCTGATCGCCCGCACGGGGGTGCAGGGGCAGCTCCAGGTGACCGTGCGCTGGCACCGGTCCCCCACCGCCTGACCGACTCCGCTCAGGACACCGCCGGCACGGTGGTCGGGCCCCGCCCCCGCCGTACGCGGACCCCGACCGGGCCGCTGTCCGGCCGACGAACGAAGCGGGCGGCGTTGCCGACCCGGGTGGCGACCTCGCTCACCCGGCGGCCGGGAGCGACCGGGCCTCCCTATGATCCGGGTATGGCGTTGCTACACCGGGCGGAACTGCGCCCCACCAAGCTCGAACTCCTGGCGACCTGGCTCCCGGGCCGCCCGTGGTTCCGGGGCACCGACGGGGACGCGGTCGAACGGGTCGCGGCGTACCGGTTCGACGACCCCGCCGGCGCGGTGGGGATCGAGACCATGCTGGTCCGGTCCGGGGCGGGACCGGTGCACCAGGTGCCGCTGACCTACCGGGGCACGCCGCTGGACGGCGGCGAGGCGTGGCTCGTCGGGACCTGCGAGCACTCGGTGCTGGGCCGGCGCTGGGTGTACGACGCCTGCGGCGACCCGGTCTACGCCGCGGCCCTGGCCCGGGCGGTCCTCACCGACGGCGCCCAGGCGGAGGAGTACGTCGAGGTGGACGGCCGACGCGAACACCGGGCACCCAGCATGGCGGTTGCCGCCGACGGCCCCCGGCCGGCCGACGTCCCGGCGATCGGTCCGGTCGACCGGGTCGAGGACGGCGACCCGACCCGGATCGTCGCCGGCCCGGTCGAGCTGGCCGTCGTCCGCTGCCTCGGTGCCGACACCGGCCTGACCGGGCACCGGCTGACCGGGACGTGTGACCGAGACGCTGACCCTCAGCCAGCTCGACGTGGTCGACCGGGTGCTCAACCGGCTGCGCGACGAGGGTGTCC
>NZ_JBEOWQ010000039.1:0-48809 GCF_040296145.1 Micromonospora sp. NPDC002296 | reverse complement strand
CCCGCCGCCGCCGGGCGGCGGGGCCGCCGCAGGCGGCGCGGGTGCGTCGACCGGGGGCGGCGGGGCGGCGTCGTCGACCGGTTCGGCCCGCTGCACGACCGGACCCGACAGCTCACCCATGGCGTACGCGGACAGCGGCGGCCCGGGCGGCGCGGTGTCCCGCCCCTGGGGCCGGCCGGCCGACGGCGTGCCAGGAAGCGCGCCCACCCACCGCTGGACGGGCGGGAGCCCGCGGCCGGCCTCCGCGCCGGTCGAGCCGGCTGCGTCGGTCGACGCCGCCGTGGCCGGGTACGGGGCGGTCGGGTACGGGGCGGTCGGGGTCGGATATGAGGCGGCCGGGGTCGGGTACAGGTCCACGGGGACGGCCCGGTCCGGGTCGGGTGCGGTGGCGGCCCACCCGTCGGTGGCCGTCGCCTCGTCCCGCTGCCAGGTCACCCGCTGCACGGTCGGCCGGTCGGGCAGCGGCGCGATCGGGCCGGCTCCGGTCAGCAGCGGGGGCGGGCGGTCACCGACGAGCCGGGCCACGACGAGGGGCAGGGGAGGGGGCGGGCTCCCGTTCGGGTCCACCCCTGCGGGGCCCGCGTCGCCGGTGGGGTCGGCCATGCCGCCGTCTCCGCCGTCTCCGCCGACGAGGCCGACGAGGCTGGCGACGCCCGGTCCGCCGTCGGTCTCCCCGCCGGTCGTGACGCGACCGACCGGGCTTGTTCCCCCGTCGTACGGGGCATCGGTGCCGGTCGGCGCCTCGGCGTGGGGGACCGGTCCGGTGTCGGTCGTCGGCTCCTCGGCCTGAGGGCCGGTCGAGGTGGTCGACGTCGTCAGGCGTGCCACCACCGGCAGGTCGGGGCCGCCGGAGCCCACGTGTCCCGCCTTTGGGCCGCCGGCCGGATCCACCGCCTGAACGCCCGCCGCCGGCCCGCTCTCCGAGGAGGCGACGCCCGGGGGCGTCGACGTGGCCGGTCCGCCCAGCAGCGGGGCCATGCCCGCTTCCGCCGGCACGTTCCCACCGGGTGCCGTCCCCCCGGCGGGCGGCATCTCCCCGGCGGGTGGCACGAACGTCTGGACGGGTGTCGGTCCGCCCGTGCCCGGGTCTGCCGCGCCGCCGGGCCAACGGGTGGGTGGGGCGTCGCCGCGCGGCGTACCGGCGAGCGGCAGGCCCTCGGCGGGCGGCGGGGGACCGCCGGCGAGGTCCTCGCCCCCGCCGGCGGTCCCCGCCTCGGCCTGCGGCCCCACGGGGGAGGGGCCGAGACCGGTGGGGAGTGCTTCCGTTCCGAGCCGGGAGACGGTGACGGCCCCCTCGCCCAGGAGCGCGGCCGAGTCGCCCGCCGGCGTCGCGTCTCCCGCGTCGGCCGGTCGATCGGCGGCCCCGGGCCCGCTGGCCGGCCCGCTCCCGGCGGCCGGCGACCGCTGGACCAGCGGCGTGGCGGCCGGCGACCGTGGGCCGCCCGACCGGCCCTCTCCGGCGGCGGGGCGTCGCACCTGCTCGGGACCCTGCCCGGCCGTGGAGCGTTGCACCGGCGGGGGAGCGGCGTCGCCGGTCGGGCGGGACGCCGGGGGGAGCACGGGGGACACGATCGGCTCGCCCAGCCCGAGCCGGCGGGTTGGCCTCGGGCCGTCCCCGACGAGTCGCTGCACGGGCAGGTCCGGTGCGGACGGCCCGGCGCTGCCCGGTGTGAGGGGCCCGGCGGTTGCCGCCGCCGACCACGCGTCCGACGCCGGAACCGTGACGTCACCGCCGGGGGGACCCGCCATATCGGCCGGGGTCGTCGCGTCGGTGTCACCCGTCGCCGGGTCGTCCCGTCCGAGGGTGGGTGCCTCGGGTGAGGCGGTGTCGGGTCGGGCGGCCTCCGGCGTCGGGTCGGCCGGGCGGTCGACGGCGGGCAGGAGCAGCTCCTCCGGCGGCGGGGGCGCGGTCAGCAGCCGGCTGACCGGCACCGGCTCCACGGGCACCGCCCGCCCCCGGGCCGGCACGGCCGGCGGAGGTTCTGGCGTCGGTGCGGTTCCCGGCGGACCGGCGGCCTGTCGTTGCAGGGACGGTGCCAACGGGCGGTTGTCCGCCGACGGCGTCGCGAGCGGCAGCGGCCCGGGGTCCTCGCCGTGCGTCCGGCCGACGGGCTCCGGGAAAGACCGGGGTGGCTCGCTCACCGGCACGGCCGTCTCGTGCAGCACCCCGGCCGGCTCGGCGGCACCGACGAGGTGACCGAGGGGCGCCAGGTACGACGGGTCGCGCCACGCGGCCAGCGACCCGGTGAACGTGTCGGGCAGGTTCAGCCGTGGCTCGTCCGAGATGATCCGCTGGAGCGGCGGGAGGCTCTGCCACGCCGGCGGCCCGCTCCGGGTGGGGGCCGGCGAGCCGTCTCCGGGCGGCGCGTCCGTGGTGGACCGTTGCACGGTCCCCTGCGCTCGCCGGCGCCACGGCCACATCGGGTCACCGTCCCTGACTGATGCGGGTGTTGATGCTGGCGATCTCCGCCACGTAGCGCAGGCGCTCGCCGTGTTCGAGGTCGAGGATCTCGTCCAGCGACCAGTGGAAGTGGTAGGCGACGTACGCGACCTCGGAGTAGATGCGGCCGGCCGCGTACGTCACGATTCCCCCAGGCGCCCACCGGCGAGGTCGACGGCGAAGCGGTGCCGGCACTCCGGGCACACCACGCTCGCCCGGGTGTGCCCCTCGCTGTTGATCCGCCGGTACATGTCCTGGAGGAACGCCAGGTCCGAGGCGAACAGGTCCTCCACCACGCCCGGGTGCACGTCCAGCACCGTGCCGATCCGGGTGACCACCCGGCTGAGCAGCACCACCGTGAGGTACGGCGGGTTCTCCCGGACCCGGTCGTCGCGCAACGGCACCAGCTCGTCGCGGGCGGTCGCCAGCCGCATCACCCCGTCCCGGTGGACTGTGCCCGAGCCGTCGACGTAGCCGCGCGGCAGCTCGAACGGGAACTCCGTGCGCAGCGTCTCGCGGCGCGGGGCGACGGCGGGCGGCTCGGCCGGCTCCGGGCCGGGCGACGGGACCAGGGACGACGTGCGGCGCATGGGGCTACTCGACCTCCATCGACTCGTACGTCACCACGAGCTTCTCGGTGAGCACGCTGGTGTCGCCGGCCTTGAGCGAGCTGATCTCCAGGCTCTTCGCCCACGCGTTGGTGAGCTTGTACCGCTTGATCGGTATGCCCTCGTAGTCGAAGACGATGATCGCGCCGCCCTTGCGGGCGGAGCCCATCTTCCCGAAGCGGCAGTCCTTGACCCACCGCTCGAAACTGTTGTCCGCCGTCAGGCCCCGGGTCAGCGTGACCTCGCCGGCCTTCGGCGCGCCGGGCGCCTTGCGTACGGCGAACTTGCCGTCGGCGGTGTTCGACTTGTACTCGATGACGTCCTGCTCCATCTTGAGGCCGGAGACCTCGGTGATCTGGCGGATGATGATGCTGTCCACCTCAAGGCCGAACGAGTGGCCGACGGCGGAGTCGAAATCGGGGAGCGGCACGACTGCCTCCTGACGCTTTGGGGACTACTCGTTGACCAGGCTGGTGCCGCCGGAC
Organism: Micromonospora sp. NPDC002296; assembly: GCF_040296145.1. Classification (NCBI taxonomy): domain Bacteria; kingdom Bacillati; phylum Actinomycetota; class Actinomycetes; order Micromonosporales; family Micromonosporaceae; genus Micromonospora; species Micromonospora sp. NPDC002296. Next base: position 45,276 of record NZ_JBEOWQ010000039.1, on the reverse strand, counting down.
ATCTGCGCCAGCTGGAAGATGACGAACTCGGCGGGCTTCACCGGGGCCACGCCGATCTGGCAGATCACCTGGCCGGCGTCGATGCTCTCGGCGGAGTTGGTCTCCTCGTTGCACTTGACGTAGAACGCCTCGTCGGGGGTGAGCCCGAACAGCGCGCCCCGTCGCCACTCGTTGACCAGGAACGCGCTGATGGTGCGGCGGATGCGGGCCCAGAGCATGTGGTCGTTGGGCTCGAACACCACCCACTGGGTGCCGTTGAGGATCGACTCCTCCAGGTAGTTGAAGAGCCGCCGCACGTTCAGGTACCGCCACGCCGGGTCGGACGACAGCGTCCGCGCGCCCCACACGAGGATGCCCCGGCCCGGGAACGAGCGGATGCAGTTGACGCCGATCGGGTTGAGCAGTTCCTGCTCCGCGCGGGTGAGCTGCGTCTCCAGGGCGATCGCACCCCGGATCGTCTCGTTCGCGGGGGCCTTGTGCACGCCCCGGTTGGCGTCGTTGCGGGCCCACACCCCGGCCAGGTGACCCGACGGCGGCATGAACCGGTTGGTGCCGGTCACCGGGTCGAACACCTTGATCCACGGGTAGTAGAGCGTGGCGTACTTCGAGTCGTAGCCGGCCTGGTCGGTGCGCCACTCCTTGACCTGCTGCGGCGACAGCCCCGGCGGCGGGTCCAGGATGGCCATCCGGTCGCCCATCAGCTCACAGTGCGCGATCACCGCGGACTGCACGGCCTTCACCGACTCCAGGTCGATCGCGCCGCGCTGGTAGGCCCCCATCAGGTCGGGCACCGCGACCATCGTCACCTCGTCGACCGCCTCCAGGCCGCCGAAGCCGGTACGCTCCGCCGCGTCGCCGACGTACTCGTCGGCGGACACGGACTCCGGTGCGCTGACCGGCGCCGGGGCGGTGAGGGCGACCTCGCCGCCGAGCGGCCGGGCCAGTTGTCCGGTCGGGGCCGCCTCCTCGATGGTGATCAGCTTGGACCGCTCGCGGACCACCGTCACCACGTTGTCCTTGCCGCGCTTGGTGGTCACCGACTCGAACGTCTCGGCCACCTGGCCGCCGCGCTTGACGACGAGGTTGAACCGGTCCTCGCCCACGCCCTCCGGCGGGTCGGCCACCTCGACCGTCAGGTCGTCAGGGGCGCCCTCGGGCAGGGCGCGGGCCACCACCCGGTACGTGCCGAGGATCGCCGTCGGCTCGGGTGCCGCCGGCAGAGCCTCGTCGCTGGCCCGGTCGCCGCCGACCCGCACGATGTACGCCGCGCCGCCGCCCTGCATGAAGTACCCGTACACGGCGTGGCCGAGGTAGCAGTCCGGGGCGAACTCGCCGAACGTCTGCGAGTACTGGCTCCAGTTCGTCACCAGCGTCGGGGTGTTGAACGGCCCCTGCGCGGCGAAGCCGACGAACGCGGCGACCGCCGTGCCTACGCCCTCGATCGGGCGCGAGCCGGCCACTTCCTCGACGTACACGCCCGGCGCCAGGTAGTTGGGCATCCCGCCTCCTCGTCCCTCGGGGATCGAGTCGAGCGTCCCGCGTGCGGGCGGCGGCTCACACGTCCGCCGGGCCGATTGATCGGGAACCCTCCACTGCCCTTTGGCGCACCGAGCGAGGTTAGGGCACTTCGTGGCTGTTGGTGACGCCCGGCCCGTGCAATCCTCCCCGGAGAGTCACCTGGCTAATCGGGCTGCCGGTTCTGGTTGGCCTGCTGGACGAGGTCTTCCCAGCTTTGACGCTGCTCTTCAAGCGCGGGCTCCCGGATCGCGTGCGCGGCGACAAGCTGCCCGGGGTTTTCGATCTTCACTCCTTGGGCGTGGCGCCACCGAACCTCCGCATCCATCTCGAATTCGATTTCGATCAGGTACTCCGAAATCATTTTCGGCGTTCCCTCGACCTCGCTCGCATAATAAAGCCGCTCGTAAACGAGCGAGGTGTCGGGATGTGCCCCGCTGGTGTACCCGGCGAAGAGGGTCTGCCAAGTGGCATTGCGGTATTCCGCGACGAGGAAAAGTGTGCGGCGCTGTGGTCGACTGGCGTTCGCGGAGAACTCCGCCAACTCCTCGGCTGAATGGCCCAGAGCTCGCCCGGCCGGGGACGCCATTATCGTACCCGGCGGGGAGTGCATCAGGCTCTGCGTGACATTGCGGCGCTCCTCAAGGACGTCGTCCGGTTCCGTGAGCGCTGCCATGGCCTGCTGGTGCTCAGCATCGAGAAATTTGTTGAAGAAATCCACCGCGTTGTCCAGATCCATGTCATCCTGCCTCTCTCTCTACGAATAGCCATTCGTCTGCCCCGATGCGTGCTCGATCCTTGATCGAATTCTCGCCGGAGACGATCTCGTATTCGTAGATCACCTCTGCGGCCCTCCGGATTGGAGGGTTAAGCATGATTTTCAGCATTTCCTGGAGTCTTTTCGTTGCCTCAGCGTCCCCGGCCTGGTACCACGGTTGATGGGTGATCCTCTGCTTGAGCAGTTCACTGACAAGTTCACCGAAGCGCACTGTGACCGTGAGGTTCAACGCCACATCCTCGGTTTCCCTCTGGTGGGTGCGCGCGAACAGCTTGATTCGGTTCGCTATGGCGGTTTCCACTTCGCTCATGACCACCTGGTTGTAGTGGTCGCTCGTGGTCACCAGATTGCGGGCCTCCTCGAAGCCGGACCCGCCGAACATGTCCGCGATGCCGTGCGCGCGGTTGAGATTCATATTGGTGACGAATCCTGGGCTGTCCTGCGTGACACCCCGTGGTCCGCCGCCCGTCTTCAGGCGCAGATCGATTCCCTTGACCCGCAGTGACATGCTTCGAAGGGCGTCCGACTCGACCACCTGGAAGCTCTTGCCCGCCAGGGTCGTGTACGTGGTGATCCGCTTCGTCCCGTCATCTGTGACCTTGATGTTGGTCGGGAAGAAGTCGGAATGTTCTGTGGGCCGCGGCGTCGGCAGATTCAGCTGCCCATACGGAAGGACGTCGACCTTGTAGGATGTCGGCCCCAGCTTCTGCAGCCCCTTGGTCAGGCGATCCTTGTAGCCTTGTTCCGCCTCAAGTGCAGGCACCCGGGCCAGGCCTTCTGTCTTGAGCCGGTCGGGTACCGGTGTGCCGAGTTCCTGCAGGACCGCGCGCTTCGCCGCACTCCCCGAATTCTGGAACACATATTCGTAGAAGGGGGTCGTGTCTGCCCTCTTCCGGTTTGAGTCGAAGTACGTGACGAGTGGGCGGATGAACTCCGGCGCAGTCGCTTTTGAGCGGGCCTCCCCGTCGGTGTTCCTGATGTCATCCTTCGTCCAGAGGGGTGAAGACCCCTCATCCGTTCCCCGGCGAACCTTGCTGATGTAGGTCTTCCACCAGAATTCGTGCACGGTGCCGACGAACCTGTCCACGTGCGCCGGCATCGCCGCTTTTATCTCGTCGAGCTTCTCTTTGTTGGACTCATCACCCGGTACGGTGACCTGTTCGCTGTCGACTCCCGGGCTGTTGACCGCTCGGAAATGGATCAGGGTCTTGTCCTGCTCTACCGTGTCGGTGATCAGTGTGAGTTGTTTCAGTTCGTACTTCTTGCGTATCGCGGGCAGTTTCTTCTTGATCTCGGGTACGGCGATGCCAGGCTTTACGAGTGACACGGCTGCGCGTAGCGCCAAGGCGCTGCGGTCGCCGCCCGGGCCGCCCCGATCGCTTGCTTTCTTCTGCCGCCTGTTGCGGACCTTGGCCCACAGCTTCCTGCCGATTGCAGCGATCTTGTCGGCGACCCAGTGGACCGCCTTCATGACCGGCGCGCTGAGCGACTTGAAGAACTTCTGCACCCGCTGCGCGATCCCGCCGACGCCGAGCACCGCTGCCAGCACCCCGATGAGCACCGGCACCGACCGCGCCAGGGCCTTCTCGATCAGCGCGGGCACCCCACCCGTCCCGCCGCCCGCAATCGCGATGATGGCGTCGAGCACCGAGTTGACGAACTCCAGGATCTGCGCGCCCTGGGTCACGATGAACGTGACGAAGTCGATGATCATCTTGACCGCGCGGACGAACGCCGACGCGGGGTTGAGCAGCGAGATGATCCAGGTGATGCCGGCCATCAGCACGGTCGGGATCAGGTACTCACTGATCTTCGAGAACAGGTTGGCCTTGAGGTCGCCGACCTTGTCCTGGATCTCTTCCCACAACCCACCGAGGCCCTGTGCCTGGACCTTCTGCACCAGCGGGACGGATTTTTCGACCACGCTCATGGCCGGCTCGGGCACCCCGCGTTTGATGATCAGGCCACGGATGGACGCCCAGGTCAGCCCCAGCAGGGAACCGACCATCATGACGATGCCGCGCAGGTCGAACTTCGCCGGTAGTTCGAGGCCGGCGCCGGCCATCGCTCCGGTGAGCCAGCCGACGAGACCCTTCTTCAGGTGCTCGCCGATGTTGGCCAGGAACTGCTTCAGGCCAGCGCCGACCGCGCTGACCAGGTTGCCGAGGAAGCCGATCGGGTCCTTGATGATCGCCATGACCGCCTGCGCGGCCTTGGCCAGGACACCCATCAGCATGTCCTTGAGCTGCATGATGGTCTTGATGACCCCGGCGACGGCGTCGACGGCCTTGGCGACCAGGCCCTTGTTCTTCTCCTTCTCGGCCGCGATCTCCTCGTCGACCGACTTGAGCGCCTCGTTGTACTTCGACGCGAGGGTCTGGACCAGTTCGGTGCCCTTGCTGTTCACCGACTCGGTCAGCTCGTCGAACTTCCCGGCGAATTCGCCGGCGGCCTCCTTGCCGATCGCCTGGAGGTCGGCGGGGAGTTTGCGTACCTCGGCCTGCAACTGGTCGCGGCCGGTGGTGATGCGCTGCTTGGCCCGGGTCAGCTCCGCGCCGATGACGTCGGCGACGCCGGAGATGACCTGTTGCATCCGGTCGACGTAGCCCTTGCGGGCCTGGTCGTAGAAGGCATTGACCTCGTCGGGCAGGCCGAGCAGCTTGTCCTTGCCCCACTTGGCCCATCCGAAAGGGCCGGAGTACCGCTTGTCCTTGTAGTCGTCGATGCGCCGCTGGTAGTCGGCGGTGAACCCGTCCCGGGCCGCCTTCTCACCCGCGGTGAACTTCTCGTCGACCTTCTTGTCCAGCCCGGACAGGATCTCCTCGACGTCGGACTTCGTGGCATCGAAGACCGTCTGAAGCTTCGCCGTGGCCTGGGCACGCTTGGACTCGTCCGCGCCTTTGGCCTGCTCCTTGCCCGCCCCCACCTGCGCACCCGCCTGCTTGCGGCTCCCGGCCAGGGCGGTCATCGCCGTCGCCCCAGCCGCCCCCGCGGCCGCCTTCGCGCCGGTCAACGTTTGCGTCTCGGCGGCGCGCACCTGCCCCGGCGCAGTCTGGGCGTGCTGCTCGACGGCGGTCTTCTCCTTCAACGCCCCGGTGAACTCCGGCTCGTTGGACTTCGCGAGCTGCTCGTCGGTGACCTGAGCGTCGGCCATCTGCTGGTCGACCTGCTTCGGGCCGGCGGAGAAGTCCGTCGCTGCCGGCGGGGCCTTGTCGGGCACCGCCTTGGCCGGGTCGGGAGTTCCGGGCGTGGCCGGTGGCTTGTCGGCCACCAGGGGTACGACCTGCTTGTCCTTGGCCTGCGAGGTGTCCGGCGGGGCCTTGGTCGTGGTCTCGATGGCGCTCGCCGACGTCTTCTTGCCGTCGGTGACCTGCCCCTGCACCTGTCCCTTGACCGCGTCGGCCTTGCCCGAATCACCGAACTTCTTGGCCTCATCCAGGTTCTTCGGCGCCTGCGCCGCGATCGCCTCGTTCACCGCGCGCACGAACGCGGCCTTGTCGAACTCCCCGGGCTTCGCGGCGTTCATTTTCTCCGCGTTCGCCGCCTTGCCCTGCGCCTCCTTGTCGTCCTGCGGCGCCTTCGCCGCGCCCTGCGCCTTCGATGCCTCCGCCGCTGCCGGCGGGTGCGCGCCGAGGACCTGCTGCTTGCCCCGCACGTCCGCCTTGAGCGCGGCGAACTTCGGGTCGGCCTGCGGCCCGGGGCGGTGGAGGGGGCCGGCGTCCGTCGCCAGCCGCTGCACCGGCCCGGCCTCGACCGGGCCGGCAGGGGCGGGGGCGCCGCAGGTCGCGGCGGACGGTGCGGCGGCCGAGCGTTGGGCGGGCACCGACGCGGCCGGGCCACGCCCGCCACCGCCGGCACCGGGCCGCTTCGCGGCGGGGGTACGAGCCGACGCCGCGCGCCGCTGGGCGACCAGCGCCGACACCGCCCGGTTGCCCGCCCCCGACTGCAGTCGCTGCACGGCCGCCCGGCTCAGCGGGCGGGCGCCCGGCTCGCGTACGCCGATGGCGGGCTCGGGGTCGGCGACCGCGCGCGGCGGCGCGGCGCGGCGGGCCGGGGCGTCGCCCCGCTCCTCGGCCGGTGCCTTCACCTCACACCTCCCGGTCGGGGCGGTTCACCAGGGCAAACGAGCCGACGGCGCTTGCGTAGTGGCCGGAGGAGGCCGATCCGGACCGTTACTGCTCGGCGGACTCCTCTTCCTCTTCGCCGGCCTCCTGGCGCTGGACGTACGTCTGCGCCGACTCGTCCTCCTCGGACATCTCCTCGGCGCGCTGCACCTGCGGGTGGTCGTGCCCCTCGTGCTCGACCGCCCGCTGGACGGGGGCGGCCGGGGCCGGCGCGGCAGCGGGGGTAGCCGGGGCGGACATCAGCCGGTCGGCGTTGGCGACGGCCTCGCGCTCGAACCGGTCGGACGGGTCGCTGACCTTCACCCCGCCGCCGTGGTCGGTGCCGTCGACCGGCCCGCTGCGCTGCTGCACGACGTGGGTCAGCTCGTGGGCGAGCATGTGCTGCCCGGCCGACGACGCCGGGTCGTAGCTGTCGCGCTGGAAGACGATGTTCGACCCGACGGTGTACGCCTGCGCGTTGACCGACCTCGCCGACTCGTGCGCCGCCCCGTCGGTGTGCACGCGTACGTCGCCGAAGTCCTGCCCGCCGAACCGGGACTCCATGTCGGCCCGCACGTCGGGGGCGAGCGGCGTCCCGCCGCCGGAGTTCACCACCGAGTGCACCGGGGACCGTTCCGGCTCAAGCAGCTCCCCGACGGCCTGGTTGCCGATCGCCCGTTGCAGGCCGAGCAGCCCGGACGCGCCGAGGACGTCGGGGCGGCCGGCGGTGGCGGCGGCGTACATGAGGTGGTCGGTGTCGCGCTCGGGGCCGGTCGGCCGGTCACCGGCGGGCCGTGCCGCCGCGTCCGAGTCGAACTCGCGATGTCCGCGCATGTCGGCCTCCTCCGGAACGACCCGGCGCGATGACGGCAGGGTCTCCCGTCTCGACCGTCCCCTGTCGGGCCGCCCCGGCACAGGGGGGCCGGGCCAGCCGTAGGGGCAGCCCGAAGTGCCCACCCGGGCAGCCCGTCGCGCCCTGGTGGCCCCCGTCGGCGCACTCACGGACACCGATCGCGGCAGACGGTCCCGATGCGCCCGCGGGGCCGGCCGCGCCTTGCCGAGCGGACCTAACATCGGCGGTCCGGGCAGCTGTCTACGTTGGACGGAGGGGCCCATGGTCCTACGTCGGTCGGAGCGTCGTACGTCGTCGCGGCGAGCGCGCTCGGGCGCCCGCGAACCGGGCCGCCGGTCCTGGATGCAGGGCTGGGGGCTCAAGGCGGCCGTCATCTCGGCGGTCGTCCCGCTCGTCGTCGCCGCCCTGTGGGCGAAGGGCGTCGGGCTCGTGGATCGCTGGGTCGGTCCCGCCCCGAGCGCCTCCGGGTCCGTGACGCCCGTGGCGGCAGCCGGTGGGCAGGCCCCGGGGCCGTCGGCCGGCCCCTCATCGGTCGGCCCGGCTCCGGACGGCTCGCCGTCGGACGTTCCGCCGCTGCCTCCCGAGCCGATCTGGGACCCGACCGGCCCCCCGTCCGACGGGCCCACGTCGAGGCCCGACCCGACGTCGAAGCCGAAACCGCCCCCGCCGACCGACGAGGCGGATCTCTCCGCGCGGGTGCGGCGGAGCGGAACGCTGGTCATGGCCGACTACACGGCGTACGACCTGGACTCGACGGCCGCCGACTGGAACCCGACGAAGGACGACTGGGGCTCCAGCCGCGACGTCGGGTACGCCTCGTGGTGGCCCGACGCCGGCAACGACGCCGTCGTCAGCCGTGCGGACCCGAGGTACGCGGCGTCGCTGCCGGGCACCGGCCCCTGGCAGCGCGCCGACTGCGCCCGGGCGGGGTACGGGCAGCCGTCCGCCCGCCCGGTCGGGGAGCGGCTGCTGGAACGCCGGGGAATCTGCGTGGTCACCTCGGCCGGGCGCTACGCGCTGCTGGTGGTGACCAGGGCGGTCGAGAAGCAGCTCACCGTCCGGGTCACCGTCTGGGAGTGACGTCCCCGCGCCCGGCAACGATCTCCCGTCGCCGGGTGGCGTCTCACACGGCCAACCCCAGGTAGGGGCCGAACTCGCTCTCCAGGGTCAGCCGGCCGAGCTTGCGGTACTCCCGGCCCACCGCGCCGATCAGCTCGGTCATCCCCACCGGCCGTCCCGCCCCGGCGGCCAGGTACCCGGCGGTCACCGCCGCCGAGCGGATGTGCCCGCCGGCCAGCTCGAACGCCTCGGCCAGGAAGCCCAGGTCCACGTCGGGGGCGCGGGGCACCCGGTCGCCGAGGCAGCGGTCCCACAGCGCCTTCCGGGCCGCCTCGTCAGGCACCGGGAAGTCGACCACCACGTCGAGGCGGCGGGTGAACGCCTCGTCCAGGTTGGCCCGCAGGTTCGTTGCCAGCACCGCCAGCCCGTCGAAGGTCTCCATCCGTTGCAGCAGGTACGCGCTCTCGATGTTGGCGTACCGGTCGTGGGCGTCGCGGACCTCGGAGCGCTTGCCGAAGATCGCGTCCGCCTCGTCGAAGAGCAGCACGCCGTTGACCCCGGCCGCCTCGCCGAAGATCCGCTCCAGGTTCTTCTCGGTCTCGCCGACGTACTTGTCCACCACCGTGGCCAGGTTGACCGTGTACAGGTCCAGCCCCAGGCTGCCCGCCATCACCTCGGCGGACATCGTCTTGCCGGTGCCGGAGTCCCCGGCGAACAGGGCGGCCACCCCGTGCCCGCGCCCGCCGCCGGGGCGCATCCGCCACTCGCGCAGCACCAGGTCCCGGTGCCGGGCCCGGCCGGCCAGCTCATGCAGCAGCGACAGCGTCGCCGGCGGCAGCACGAGGTCGTCCCAGCCGACCTCGGGGACGATCCGCCGGGCCAGCCGCTCCAGGCCGGCCGCGTTCTGGGTACGCGCACCCGCGCGCAGGTGCGCCGCGCCGACCGGCTCCCCGGTGGCGGCGGCGAGCTGGACGGCCACCGAGGCGGCCCGCCGGATCGCCGGGGCACCGAGGACGAACTGGGCGGTGGCGGCGGCCGGGTCGAGCCCGTCGGCGACCGGCCCGGGCAGCGCGGCCCGCCACGCCTCGGCCCGCGCGGCGGCGCTCAGCGGCACCACGTCGACCTGCACCGGTGCGCCGGCCGTCCACGACGGGTCCCAGGGCTGCGTCCCGTACGCCAGCACCGGAACCTCACCGGCGGTGAGCCGGGACCAGACCGCCCACGGCTCGTCGCCCCGCACCGGCCCGACGACAAGTCCCGCCCCGGTGAGCAGGGCCTCCCGGACCAGCACGGTGGCCAGCTCCGCCGCCTGCGGGTCGGCCGCGAGCCGGGGCAGGTCAATGGCGAGCGCGCCGCGCCCGGCCTGGTCGAGGGCGGCCACCGCGAGGGCCGTCGCGCTGCCGCCCGGCTTCTCCCGCAGGTACGCCAGCCGAGCCCCGGACCGGCCGAGCTGCTCGGCGCCGGGCGGCGGCGGCCCGGCCGCGTCGACCGGCTCGGCGAACCCGACCAGCGACGGCTCGGGGGCGTCGGCGCCGAGCAGCCAGCCGCCCACCCGGTCGGGCACCCACAGCCCGCGGCTGAGCACCGGCCGGTCGGGGGAGTCGACGCGCAGCAGCGCCAGGTCGATCAGCGGTGCCCCGGCGGCGAGCCGGAGCCGGGCCGACGCGGCGGCCTCGGGCAGCCCGCACAGCCGCAGCGCCAGCCCGACCGAGGGGCGGCGGCGGGTCACGTCGTCGTTGAGGTACCCGTAGAACAGCTCGAACCGGCTGTCCACGTCCGGGGCGAGGGCCACCAGCAGCAGCGCCTCGTCCAGCGGGGTCAGTCCCGCCGCCCGGGCCAGCGCCGCCAACCGATCCGGCCCGGGATCCCGCCCGGTTCCCTCGGGCCCGGCCGGTGCCCCAGCCGGCGTCGGCCCGGCCCCGGCCGCCGGCCCCGATCCGGCCGACGCCCTTGCCGAGGCGTCGGCCGGATCGCCCGGCCACGGGTGGAAAGGCTCCCGGCCGGCGGCGAGGGCGGCGTCGACCGCCTCGTCGGACAGGTACAGCCCCCGAAAGGGGTCGTCGGGCTGCGGGTCGGACTCCCGGCGGGCCGCCACCGCGGCGCGTACCGCCAGCTCCACCCGCTGGAGGCGGCGCAGCAGTGTCGGTGATTGCCGACCCACGGCTCAGCTCCCGGCCGGTGTCGGCCGGTGCCGGACCCGGTCCCCGGCGGCGTCGCGGGCCCGGTCGGCGACCTCGGCCACCATGCCGTCGCGGGCCGGCGGGCCGGCCTCGACCACCCGGCCGCTGTCCACCGGCGTGCTGATCACGACGTCGAGCGAGGGCTTCAGCTCCCCGCCCAGCGCGGTCCACACGTCGGCGAACGCCCGGTCCTCCGGCGGCGGCAGCGCCACGGTCATCGGCACCGGCATGCCGATCGCGGCCACCGAGCCGGCCAGCACCGCCGGGGGAAGCGCGTCGAGGCGCAGGAAGCACAGCAGCAGCGACGACAGCAGGCGGTGCTCGTCCTCGGGGCGCTGGGTCCACGCGGTGACCAGGTAGGACAGCTTGATGTAGCGGGGCGGGGCGACCCGCCGGGCCACCTGGCCGCGCTCGTCGTACTCGTTGACCAGGCCCCGGGACCGGCGGCGCAGGTCCTCCCGGATGTCGTAGAGGTAGACGTTGACGGTGGGGGCGTTGCGTCGGGCCGCCCACTCCTTCGTCGGCGCCTCCAGCACGATGTCCACGCCGGACCCGGGCAGGGCCTCGTCGCGGACCAACCGGCGCAGCGCGTCGTCGACCTCGTGGATCATCCGCTCACCACCTGCCCCGGAAGGGCGGGTCGAGCCCGCGCGGCACCACCAGGAACGGCTCGGTGGCGCGCACCGGCCCGAAGGCGCGGCCTCCCGAGACCCGGGCGGCGGCGAGGTCGCGCGGGCCCAGCTCGTCCTTGCGCAGCACCAGCACCTGGGTACGGAAGCTGCCGTCCGCGTCGACGGTCACCGTGTCCGGGGTGGCGGTGATGCCGGGCTGCCAGCGCAGCCGCACCGTCGCCCCGGGCGGGAAACCGGTGCCCACGGCGGCGGTCACGAACCCGGGTGGCCCGATCGCCGGGTCGACGCGCAGCTGCGGCGCGATCACCTGCACCGGAGCCTGCGCCGTGCGGGTCGCCGACACCTCCCGTACGGTCGCGGTGAGCCGCCCGGCGACGGCCGCGACGACCGCCGCCCGCGCGGGCAGCACGACCCTGACCACCTGCTGCCCGCCGGGGCCGAGCGTGCCGAGCAGGCAGAGTTGGCGGCCGGCCCCGCAGCGCGGGTCGGCGCTGACCGGCGGCAGCAGCGGGGCGGGCGGGGTGACGTCCAGCCAGACGTTGTCGGCCGGCAGGCGGCCGGCGTTGCGCACGGTGAAGGTGACGGGGACCGGGTCGCCGCCCAGGTAGGCCGGCTGGTTTGCGACCGAGACGGTGAGGGCGAGGTCAGGCGACGGCAGGCGCTGGAACGCCGGCTCCGACCCGACCTGCCGGATCACCGTCGTCGGCGGGCCACCCGCGCCGGGCAGGACCACGATGTCCGGCGGCTCCTCGGACCCCTGGAGGGTCACCGCGATCCGCCGGCCGTCCGGGGACCACGCCGGGTCCGCCACCCAACGGCCGTCCCGGTCTCCGGCGGCGAGCGGGTGCCGGGCGGCGGAGCCGTCGGGCGCGACCACGCACAGGTCGGCGAGGCGGCTGCTGTCGGCGAACGCGATCGAGGTCCCGTCCGGGGACCAGGCCGGCGACCGGTCCGTCTCGCGGGCCGGGCAGCCGTCGCCGATCCGGGCGCTGAGGTCGGTCTGGTCGGTGACGGTCAGGGTGCCGGTGCTGCCGCCGTCGAGCCGGGCGAGCCAGATCCGGGTGCCGGTGAGCTGCGGGTCGGACACGATGATCAGCGCGGTGTCGGCGCCGGTGCGGCCGGCCTGGTCGGTGGCCCGGCAGGTAACCACGGTCTGGCCGATCGGGAACCGTGAGCCCGACGGCGGCTCGCAGCGCACGGGCAGCGGCCGGTCCGCCGCGTCCACGGCCGTGGCCCGGTAGGTCACCTGGGCGCCGGTCGGCCCGGTCGGGGCGACCTGCACGTCGTCGACCCGGACCAGCGGCAGGCCGGGCTGGGCGACCCGGACGATCAGCTCCTGCACGGCGTCCGACCCGGCCTCCGGCGGGTCGAGGTCGAAGCGCAGCGTGCAGCGCAGCACGGACCCGGGGACCGCCCCGGGCGCGACGGAGACGGTCTCGGTGAACCTGGCCGGCGTGCCGGCGTCCACCCTCGCCGGGTCCGGGTCGAAGGCGACGGAGAGGCCGTCGTCGCAGGTGGCGCTCGGCCTGACGGTGACCTTCAGCTTCCCGATGGCCTCGATGATGGCCGTGATCATCTGCCCCGGGTCGCTGTTGGCCGTGAGCAGGCCGCCGGTGGCCTCGGCCAGTCGGCCGGCCGCGCCGTCGTAGTTCAGCCCCCGCTCGAAGTCCGCGCCGGCGATGGGCACCCCGATCAGGGCGATCCCGGCGGCCCGGAGCGCGCGGGTGAGGTCCCCCTCGTCGATCGCGCCCTCCTCCGGCGGCGGGAGGGTCTTGTCCACGCTGTCGGTGTCGCTGATCAGCACGACGATCCGGCTGCTGTCCGGGCGGAACCCGATCCGGTCGTTGCGGGCGAGCTGCCGCAACGCGTAGAACCAGTTCTCCGTGCCGTACGGGCTCTGCGCGGCGAGCCGCTGCACGGCGGCGTCCACGGCCGCGTCGTCCCTGGTCAGCGACTGGCGGGGCAGGTACATGTCCGGGTCGTGCTCCCCCTCGCCGCCGCGCCCGCTGAACGTGGCCAGGCCGAACCAGGCGTCCGGCTGGCTCGCCCGCACGTTCTCGATGACCTCGGGCAGCCGGTCCCTGAGCTGGCTGATCACGCTCGCCCCGCCCTCCCCGGGCTGGGACATCGAGGCGGTGTCGTCGACGAGGAAGACGATGTCGGGGCGGGGCGGGATCGGTGGGGTGGGCAGCGACTGCTCCACGGTGAACGAGGTGCCCGGCAGCGCCGGCCGATCCACCCTCGGCACCGCCAGGTCGCTGCGCCGGGGGGTGGCCAACCGGGAGAACGCGAGCCGCAGGCCGTCCGGCGACCAGGAAGGCTCGGCGTCGCGGCCGATCAGGTGCGGGGGCATCGGCACCTCGGCGAGGAGCCTCCCGTCGGCGACCGCGACGACCAGGATCCGCGAGGGGGCGTCGTCGTCCGACGGCTGCCGGGTGAACGCGACCGCCTCGCCGGTCGGGGACCAGGTCGGGTCGGTGTCCCGGTCATCCTCGGCGGTGCCCGGCGGGGCGAGGGCGCGCGGGTCGGCGCCCGAGGCGTCGGCGACGACGATCCGGGCCCCGCCGCCGGGCTGGTCGGCGCTGTAGGCGAGCCGGGTGCCGTCGGGGCTGAACGCCGGCCCGGTCTCCGACAGGTTGGGCCGGGCGGTGTGGTCGCGGCGGTCCCCGCCGGTGGCGTCGGCGGTCCACACGTCGCTGGTGTCGGCCAGCTCGGTGGCGGTCCAGATCAGGTCGCCGCCCCGCCAGGCGGGCTCGTGCTCGGGCCGCGGGCCGGTGGCGACCGGGGTCACCCGGCCGGCCCGGGCGACGTACACGTCCCCGGCGGGGTCGTCGCGGACGGAGGTGTAGGCGATCCGCGCGCCGTCGGGGGACCAGGCCGGCTGCGCGGCGTCCCCGGGGCCCGGCACCGCGCGGGTCACCGGGCCGCCGCCGGGGGCCACGGTGGCCACCGTACGGAAGGCCGGGTCGCCCGCCGGCGCGAACCGGGTGGTGGTGAAGGCGATCCGCGCGCCGTCCGGGGACCACGCGGGTTGTCCCTCGGCGGCCGGGCCGTCGGTCACCCGGACGGCGGCACCGCCCCCGGCCGGCAGCACCCAGACGTCCCCGGCGGGGTCGCCCCGGGTGCTGCCGAAGGCGATCCGGGCCCCGTCCGGCGACCAGGTCGGCCAGCTGTCCTCGGCCGGGTGGTCGGTGAGCCGGCGCAGCCCGGAGCCGTCGACCCGGACCACCCAGATGTCGGCGTTGCCGGCCCGGTCGCTGGTGAACGCGACCTGCCGGCCGTCGGGGGACAGGGCGGGGTGGGCGACCGTGCCGGGACCGCCGACCAGCCGCACCGGTGGCCCGCCCGGGCGGCGCAGGTAGAGCCCTCCGCCACGGTCCGCGCCGCCGGGGGCGGCCCGCCGCCCCACCCAGACCAGCCGGCCGGCGCGCGCGTCGACGTCCCGCTCGGCGTCGCCGCGCTCGTCCTCGGACAGCAGCGGACGGGGCGCGGCGGTGGCGCCCGCGCTCACCACCGGGGTCGGGCGCTCCTCGCTGCGGTAGCCCAGCCGGTAGCCCACCTCGGCGGCCGGCGGGGCCGGCGCCGGTGCGGGCGGCGTGGGGGCGGGCGGCGCGGGTGGCGCGGGCGCGGCGAGCGCCGACCCGGCTACCAGCCCGAGCACCATGACTCCCCAGCGGCGGTTGCCCCAGCGCACGACACCTCCCCGTGGTCACCCTGTCCCCACCGTGGCGATCCCCGGCGGGGCGGGTAGCGGCGGTCGGTGCCGGTCTGCGGGCAGCGCGGCCTGCCCGATGGGGCAGCGCGGCTCAGATCAGGCCGTTGCGCAGCGCGTACGCCACCGCATGGCAGCGGTTGCGCAGGTGCAGCCGGTTCGTCACGTCGTGCAGGATGTTCTTGATGGTCCGCTGCGAGTAGGAGAGCTTCGCGGCGATCTCGGCGGTGTCGAAGCCGTCGGCGACCAGGCGAAGCACCTCCACCTCCCGGTCGGCCAGCCCGGAGAAGGTCAGGCCGCGCGGCCCGAGCACCTCCCGTTGCAGCGCACCGACCTGCTGGAGCAGCCGGCCGAGCAGGTCCGGCGGGACGGCGCCCTCGCCCGCCGCGGCGGCCCGGACCACCGCGATGAGGCGGTCCGCGCTGGCCTCCGACCGGCGGACGATCCCCGCGACGCCGTGTTCCACGGCGGCGACCAGCCCGGCGTCGTCGACCTGGGTCACCACCAGCACCAGCGCGGGCGTGCCCCGGCTGCGCATCGCGCGCAGGGTCCGCAGGGACGACTCGTCGATGCCGTCGGTGATGATCACCGCCACCTCGGCCCGGTCGGCCTCGGCGTCGTCGAGTAGCAGGACCTCCGGCCGGGGCCGAAGCTGACTGACCACCCCGGCGCGCGAGATGACATCGGTGGAGGACAGGTGGACTGGTACGCGTCGCATGAGCACCCCCGGTGCGCTGGGACGATCGGTGACGCCGAGTATCGCCCGCCGCACCAATCGTGCAGTCAACGTGGGCTCAACGGCCCTCCCGCGTTGCCCCAAGGTCTTCCTCCACGGCGGATTGAATGGGTGGGCATCCACCTAGAGTCGCGCCATGACCACCGACGCGAACCTGGACACCGACCTCGTCGAGGTGAGCCCGGGCAGCGAGGCGAGCTGCCGGCTGGAGGTCCGCAACGCCGGCCCGATCGTCGAGTCGTACGTGCTCGAGGTGCTGGGCGACGCCGCCGGTTGGGCCCACGCCGAGCCGCCCACCGTCTCGGTCTACCCCGGCTCGGCCGAGACGGTCGTGATCCGCTTCCAGCCGCCCCGGTCGCCGCAGGTGGTGGCCGGCGAGCGGCCCTTCGCGGTGCGGGTCACCCCGGCCGAGAACCCGGACGGCCAGGTCGTTCCGGAAGCCACGGTGCGGGTGCTGCCGTTCGCCGAGATCGCCCCCGAGATCCTGCCGCGCACCTCGCGGGGGCGCTGGGGCGGCCGGCACGAGCTGTCGGTGTCCAACCTGGGCAACACGCCGCTCGGGCTGACGTTGGCCGGCGGCGACCCGGACAACCGGCTCCGCGTCGCGGTCCGCCCGCCGCAACTCGCGGTGGCCCCCGGCGAGGCGGCCTTCGTCCAGGTGCGGGTCCGCGCGCGCCGGCTGCGGTGGCGCGGTCACCCGGCGACGCTGCCCTTCCAGGTCGCGGTCGTCTCGGAGGAGACGCCCCCGGCCACCCTGGACGCGGCGACCGTGCAGGAGCCGTTGCTGCCGCAGGGGGTGGGTCGGATCATCGCCGCGCTGGTGGTCCTCGCGTTGCTCGGCGCCGGCCTGTGGTACACGCTGCTGCGGCCGACGGTGAAGTCCCTGGCCGAGGAGGTCGCCCAGGAGCAGGTGGCCCCGGTGGCGCAGCAGGCCAGCGCCGCCGACAGCCGGGCCCAGCAGGCCGACGACAAGGCCCAGCGGGCGCTCGGTGGCGCGTCCGCCAGCCCTCGCCCGTCGGGGCCGACCCCGAGCAACCCGCCGCTGCCGCCGTCGGCGACGCCCAGCGCCCCCGTGCCGGGTGTCCCGGCGGGCGGGCAGTCCTTCAGCCGTCGGCTCGCGGTCACCGCCGCGAAGGGCGCCACCCGCACCGACCAGTACACCGTGGCGTCCCGCCGGGTCTTCGTGCTGACCGACATCTTCCTGCAGAACCCGCAGGGCGACGAGGGGCGGCTGGAGCTGGTGGTGGACGGGACGACGGTGCTCACCGTGGCGCTGAACAACTTCCGGGACCTCGACTACCACATGGTGTCGCCGATCGAGGTCCGCGCCGGCCGGGTGATCAGCCTGCGGGCCACCTGCCGGAAGGCGGGCACCACCCTCGACGGGGCCGGTGGCGGGGGCGGCCAGTGCCGCGACTACGCCCTGCTCAACGGCTACACCCGCAGCACGAGCACCCCGGCGGCCTGACGACCCCGGGTCGCCGTCGTCGCGATGGGCAGCGCGGCGGGGTCGCGTCACCGGCCCGCCCACGGCAGGTGACGGACTTCGACCGGGCCTCAAGACGCGTCGGCTAGCGTCGCGGCATGGAGAAGATGCTGGTCACCGGGGGTGCGGGGTTCATCGGCGCCAACTTCGTCCACCGGGCGCTGGCCGCCCGGCCGGGCCTGCGGCTGACCGTCCTCGACGCGCTCACCTACGCCGGGAACCGGGACAGCCTCGCCGAGGTGGGCGACCGGATCACCTTCGTTCACGGCGACGTCCGCGACGCCGACCTGGTCGACGCCCTCGTCCGGGACTGCGACACGGTGGTCCACTTCGCCGCCGAGTCCCACGTGGACAACTCCCTCTCCGACCCCATCCCGTTCCTGCGGACCAACGTCGAGGGCACCTTCGTGCTGCTCGAGGCGGTCCGCCGGCACGACCGGCGGTTGCACCACGTCTCCACCGACGAGGTGTTCGGCAGCCTGCCGCTGCACGGCGGCGGGGCGTTCACCGAGGAGACCCGGTACGACCCGTCGAGCCCCTACTCGGCGACCAAGGCGGCCTCGGACCTGCTGGTCCGGGCCTGGGCCCGGTCGTACGGGGTTCGGGCGACGCTGTCGAACTGCGCGAACAACTACGGGCCGTACCAGAACGTGGAGAAGTTCCTGCCCCGGCAGATCACCAACGTGCTGCTCGGGCGGCGGCCGAAGCTCTACGGCACCGGCGAGAACGTGCGGGAGTGGACCCACGTCGACGACCACAACGACGCGGTGTTGCTGATCCTCGACGCCGGCAGGTTCGGCGAGACGTACCTGATCGGTTCCGGCGCGCAGTGGAGCAACCGGGCCCTGCTGGAGCTGACCCTGACGCTGCTCGGCCGGCCCGCCGACGACTTCGACAGCGTGCCGGACCGCCCCGCCCACGACCTGCGTTACGCCTGCGACAGCGGGAAGATCCGCCGCGAGTTGGGCTGGCGGCCCCGCTGGTCGGAGCTGCCCGACGGGCTGGCCGCCACCATCGACTGGTACCGGGGCAACGAGTGGTGGTGGGGGCCGCAGAAGGCCGACACCGAGGCCCGCTACGCGGCCATCGGGCGCTAACCGGCCGACCGACCCGCCGGCTGATCCGGGCCCGTACGTCGTACCGTATGCCGCTGGATAGGATGGCGGCACTATGCCGAACGAGCGCAAGGGCAAGATCGACCCCGCCCGCAGCCTGGCCATCCTCTGGCGTACCCGGGAGCCGACCAGCCGCAGCGCCGGGCCGGGGCTCAGCGTCGACCGGATCGTCCGGGCGGCGATCGAGATCGCCGACGCCGAGGGGATCGACGCGCTCACCATGCGCCGGGTCAGCGAGGCGCTGGGCGTCGGGACGATGTCGGTCTACACGTACGTGCCGGGCAAGGCCGAGCTGCGCGACGTCATGGTCGACACGGTCTACGGCGAGATGAGGCGTCCGGCGGACGTCCCCGGCGGCTGGCGGGCCCGGCTCGAACAGGTCGCCCGGGAGAACCTGGAGCTCTACCGCGCCCACCCGTGGCTGCTGCGCGCCGAGACCAGCCGGCCCGTGCTCGGCCCGAACCTGCTCGCCAAGTACGACTACGAGCTCGGCGCCGTGGCCGGCATCGGCCTCGACGACGTGGAGATGGACGCCGTGCTCACCCTGGTCCTCGGGCACGTCAAGAGCGCGGCGCGGGCCGCGCTGGACGTGGTCGACCTGGAGCGCGAGACCGGCATGACGGACGGCCAGTGGTGGCAGTCGCACGCCCCCTGGCTGGAGAGGTTCGTGGAGCCGGGCAGGTACCCGACGGCCTCCCGAGTGGGCTCGGCGGCCGGGGAGGCGCACGGCGCGGCGTACGGGCCGGAGTACGCGTTCGAGTTCGGCCTCCAGCGGGTGCTCGACGGCGTCGCGGTCATCGTCGCCGAGCGTTCGACCACGGCCGAACCGGACCGCTCGGGCGCGGCCGACGCCGGATAGCGGCACCGGCCGACGTCCACTTTGTCGGTCCGGTCGGATACCGGACATGGTGCGGCCGGCCACCCGGCCGCTCTGCCATCCTGGATCTTCCCCGCCGGTGTCCATCCGCGCCGGCCAGACCCGGCCGGCGAGCCGGAGGCGGCGCGCGGCGGGGGCGGACGGGGGCGCGGATGACCGTACGTGTGGAAGCCGGCCGCAGGGCCGAGGCGTCGACCGCGACGCTGACCCGGGGCGCGGCCCAGCCGGGCCGGGGCGGCCCCGCGCGCTGGCGGGACCCGCTCCGCACGACCCCCGCACGGATCGTGCTCCACGGGCTCCTCCTCGCGGCCCTGCTGTTCGCCACTGCCGTGGTGGCCCTGCGCGCGGGCGGCCCGGCGACCACGCTGGGCGAACGGTCCGCCGCGTCCGCCGTGCGGACCGGCACGAGCGCCCGCCAGATCTACGTCGGCCTGGCCGATGCCGACGTCGCCGCCAGCGCCGTCTTCCTGCTGCCGCCCGGCGAGGAACGGGCGCCCGGGCTGAAGGCCGACTACCAGCGGAAGATCCACGAGGTCGAGCACGCGCTGAACGGCTCGATGGGCGCGGCGGTCGACGACCCGGACCGACTGGCGAAGCTGGCCACGATCGCCGCCCGGTTGCAGGTCTACCAGCGCATCATCTCCGATGCGCTGGCGGTGGCCGAGGGGCCGGGGACGGCAGCCAACCAGGGGGTGCTCGCCTCCGCGTACGCGCGGGAGGCGTCCCACTACCTGTCCACCCAGCTGCTGACCGCCGCCCAGACCCTGTGGGACTACGACACCAGGCTGCTGCGGGAGGCCCGGGTCGACGCCCGGTGGTGGGTGGCCGCCTCTCTGCTGATGCCGCTGCTGACCCTGGCGGCGCTCGGGGCCGTGCAGTGGTGGCTGTGGCGGCGCACCCGCCGTCGGCTCAACGCCGGCCTGCTGGTCGCCTCGGCGGGCGTCGTGGCCGTCCTGGCCCTGGCCGTCGCCTCGTGGTCGCACTGGCCGGCCGCCGACAGCCGGTTCCCCGAGCTGGCGCGGGCCGTGGACGAGCAGAGCGCCACCCAGCAGCGGCTCGGCACGTTGCTGGCCGGCCGCGCGGACGTCTACCTGGGGCTCGGCGCCAGCGTCGACCCGGTGGGCCACCACGAGGACTTCGACGGCCGGCGGCTCTGCGCCGTCCCGGACGGGGTGGACTGCGCCACCCTGACCGCCGTGTGGACCGCCCGGCAGAGCCAGGAGCCGGACGCGTTCCGCCGGGCCCTGGACGCGGTGCTGGACGCCGGGCCCGCCGGGAAGTCCTTCGACGCGGCGACCGTCGCCCTCACCAACCGGCTGGACGAGGGCGACAAGGTGGTCGCCGGCCACGTGGGCGGCCTGCCGGCGACGCCGCGCCAGTTCGGTGGGCTCGCCGCGTGGGTCGCGTTGCTCGCCGGCGCCGCGGTCGTCGTCGGGTTGCGGCAACGCCTGGCCGAGTACCGGTGAGACGGGCGGAGGAACCGATGACGACACAGGTGACGAGGCGCTCGGCGGCCCGTCCCGGCGGCGGGCCGGTGGCCGTCCGGGCCGTGCTGGCGGGCGTACTGCTGCTGGCGGCGGCGGCGTGCACGGCGGTCCCGCCGGACTCCGCCGCCGTACCCACCGCGGTGCCCTCGGGCGTGCAGCGGATCGCCGCCGGTGGTGAGCCGGCCAACGCCATCTGCACGGTGCGCAGCAGCTTCGCCCCGAGCGGCACCCCGCCACGGGTGATCCGCGACCGGGCGTCGGGGCAGGGCCTGGTCGCGGGCGTCGACCCGTCCGACGCCACGATGAGCCACTGGAACGCCGAGACGCAGCAGTTCGAGGGCTTCAACATCGACCTCCTGCTGGCGGTGGCCCGGGCCATCTGGCCGGGGGAGGAGCCGCGCAAGCGGATCACCTTCAAGGTGGTGCCGCCCGGGCAGGGCGCCTTCGAGATGCTGGCGCCGGACCACCCGGACCGGGTCGACCTCATCGCCACCTCGCTGACGGCGAGCTGCGAGCGGGCGAAGCAGGTCCTCTTCTCCAACGACTACCTCGACTCCGGCCAGACCGCGCTGGTCCGACGCGTCGGTGGCCGGCCGGAGTACGCGGGCATCGAGCAGCTCGGCGGCCGGCGGGTCTGCGCGGCGGCGCGGACCACCTCGCTCGCGGCGATCGCCGGCTATCGCACGGCCGACGGCGCGCGCCTGGTGCCGGTGCAGGCCGCCCACCCGGTCGACTGCCTGGTCATGCTGCGCCAGGGGCAGGTCGACGCGGTCAGCACGGACGAGAACATCCTCCTCGGCTTCACCCGGATGACGCCCGACACCGCGCTGGTCACCGAGCCGCCCCGGGACAACGCCCAGTTCTGCCGCTACCACGACGGCAGGCGACCGTGCACCTGGTTCACCGACGAGCCGCACGCCTTCGCGTTCGCCCGGGACAACCCGGACAGCCTCGAGCTGGCCCGGTTCGTCAACCACGTCCTGGAGTCCACCCGCGCCTCCGGGGTGTGGTCGACGGCCCACCGGCAGTGGCTCGCCGACCACCCCGACCGGGGGCAGCCGACACCGGGCCCACCGGTCACGTCGTGGCCGCCCGGGTGAGGGGCGGGGCGTGATGCCGGACGGCGATCGGCTCGACGCGGTGCGGGCCGCGCACGGCCTGGCCGCCGAGTGGCTGCTGGAGGCGCAGGCGCTGATCACCGGCGAGTTCCGCGCCCCGCTCACCGGCGTCACCGCCGGGACGGAGAACGCGGCCTGGGACGAGCTGCACGTGCTCGGCTGCCTGTCGCTGGCCCTCGACCCGATGGACGACGGCCCCGACCCGGCGGCGCGGCGCAACGACCGCATCGCCCGGCTGCTCACCGACCCGATCGAGGTCACGTTCACCTCCGCCACGGGGGAGGTGCCCCGGATCGAGCGGTTGTCCCTCGACGAGATCGTCGCGGCGGCCCGGGAACGCCGGGCCACGATCCACCGGCTCGTCGACGCGTACCGCGCGGCCGTGCGGTTCGTGGAGGCCGACCTCGACCGGCTGCGCAAGGAGGTCGCCGACCCGCGGCACGGGGCCGGGGTGGCCGTTCGGGACGCGACGGCACCGGACGTGCCCGCCGTCCGGCTCGCCGGGTTGGAGCGGGAGGCCGCGGCGGACCCGGTGGGCTGCGCCCGTCCCGGCCCCTGGCGCGACGCGCTGGCCGGCCTCGCGGACGACCTCGCCGCCGTACGCCGGGCGCACGCCCCGGCCATCGACGACCCGGACCGGCGGACGCCCGGGGAGCGGCGGCTGTGCTCGTCGGTGAAGCGCCTGCGGGAGTTCGCGGCCGAGGCGGCCCGGGAGGGGCTTGGTGACGGCGGCGACCCGGTGGCCGCCGTCGACGTCGACGGGCTGCTCGCCCGTGCCGCCGCGGCCCGCACCGCGTCGCCCGACGACCCGGCGGGCTCGGCGGACCCCGCCGGCTCGGCCGGCTCGGCGGGTTCGGTGGGCGAACTGGAGGCCGCCCTCGACCGGGTCGCCGACCAGGTCGACGCCGCCCGGCGGCGGCTGCGCGGCCGCTGCCACGTGGAACTCGGCGGGCGGCTGGAGGCGTACCGGCAGCGCGCCGCCGACGAGGGCCGGGCCGAGCACCCGGACCTGGAGCAGAGCTACCGCGAGGCGCGGGACAGGCTGCGCCCCGATCGCTTCGCCGTGACCGCCGCGAGCCGGGCGGTCCGCGCCTACCAACAGGCCGTGAACGAGGTGACCCGATGACGCCGACGAGCCGCGCCTGCGCGGAACGCAACTGCCCCGGGACGGTGGACCAGGACGGCTACTGCCGGCTGTGGGGCCACCCGTGCGACGGCGGCCCGCCGGGCGCGGACCCGCCACCGTCGGCGGTCCGCCCGTCGTCGTCTGTGGTCCCGCAGCCGTCGTCCCGCGTCCCCCGGCCCTTCCCGGTGCAGTCCCGCGAGCCGTGGCGTCCCCGGGGCCGGCCGTGGGAGAGCCCGGCGCTCATCCCGCCGGCCCGGGCCCGGGACCCGCTGGAGGCGGTGCTGTCCCAGGCCGTCGTGCCCGAGCATTCCCGCTACTGCCCGCAGACGACGTGCCGGCGCAGGGTGCCCCGGGTCAGCGGGTACTGCCCGAACTGCGGCTCCCGCTACTCGTTCACCCCGCCGCTGGCCATGGGCGACGTGCGGGCCGGCCGGTACCGGATCGAGGGCTGTCTGGGGCACGGCGGCGTGGGCTGGGTGTTCCTCGCCCGCGACGAGGACATGGACGGCAGTTGGCGGGTGCTGAAGGGGCAGCGCAACCCCGAGGACCGGGAGGCGGCAGCGGCGTTCGTCGGGGAACGGCAGGCCCTGATCGCGCTCAACCACCCCCGCATCGTGACGATCACCCACGCGCTGCGTCCCGAGTCCGACTCCGACGTCGGGTACCTGGTGATGGAGTACGTCAACGGCGGCACCCTGGAGGACGCCCGCCGCGCCATCGGCCCGGACGGCGGCCCGTCCGCCGTGGACGTGCCGCAGGCGCTGGGGTACGGGGTGCAGATCCTCGACGCCTTCGAGTACCTGCACGACCAGGGCTGGTTGTACTGCGACCTGAAGCCCGAGAACGTCATGCTGATCGGCGGGTACGGCCCGGACGGCCCGCTCAAGCTCGTCGACTTCGGCGCGGCCCGGCGGATCGACAACACCGTCAGCCCGCCCTGGGGCACGGCCGGTTTCGAGGCCCCCGAGGTGCAGCGGCTCGGCCCGGCGGGGCCGAGCGTCCGCTCCGACATCTACACGGTCGGCCGTACCGTCGCCGCGCTGACCCTGGCGGTCAGCGCGACCGACCTGCGGCCCCTGCCGGTGGGGCAGGACCTGCTGCGGTTGCCGCTGCCGGCCCCCCTCGACCCGTTCGCGCGGCTGCTGGCGCGGGCCACCGCCGTCGAACCCGAGGAGCGGTTCGGCTCCGCCGCCGAGATGCGCGAGCAGGTCAGGGGGGTGCGCCGGCAGGTGCGCTCGGCCGCCGACGGCATTCCCCGGCCCACCCGGTCCACCCTGTTCAGCCCGGCGGCGTGCGCGTTCGCCCTGCACGCCGACGTCGACGCCCTCGACATGGTGGAGATCGTGCTCGGCCTGCCGATGCCGCTGGTCGACGGCAACGACCCGGCGGCCGGTTTCCTCGCCTCGCTCGGCCAGGCCGAACCCGCCGAGCTGATCGCCCTGCTCGGCACCGCGCCCGAGCACACGGCCGAGGTCACCTACCGGACGGTGCGGGCGTACCTCGCCGCCGGCCGGGCGGACGAGGCGGGGCCGCTGCTCGCCGGGATCCCCGACGACCGGCGGGGCTGGTCACTGTGGTGGCACCAAGGCCTGGTCGCCCTGGTGGACACCGACGGCGCCGCTGCCCGGGACCGGTTCGGGCGGGTGTACGGGTGGCTGCCCGGCGAGGTGTCCGCCCGCCTGGCGTACGCCGTGGCCTGCGAGGTCGCCGGCGACCACCCGACGGCCGCCGCGCACTACCGGGGGGTGTGGGAGACCGATCGGGGTGTGGTCGCCGCCGCCTTCGGGCTGGCCCGCTGCCTGTTCGTCACCGAGGGCCCACGCGCCGCCGCCGCCGTCCTGCTCACCGTGCCGGAGTCGTCCCGCGCCTCGACGGTGGCTGCGACCTGCGCGGTACGGATGCTGCTGGAGGCGCCGGAGGACGGCCATCGGCTCGACGCCGCGCTCGACGCCGCGGCCGTCGTGGAGAAGCTGCCCCCGTTCGCCGAACGCGACCTGGTCGAGGCGCACATCCTACGGATCGCCCTCGGCAGTGACCTGGCCGACGGGCGGTACGCCGACCGGCGCCTGTTCGGTCACCGGCTCGACCCGGACACCCTGCGCCGCGTCTTCGAACGTACCTGCCGGTCCCTGGCCGGGCACACCGGCGACCGGCGGGAGCGGATCGCGCTGGTGGACCTCGCCAACGCGCACCGGCCGGTGACCTGGTGGTGATCCCCGGCAGGCGCGGCGAGCCGGTGGCCGGTCAGCCGCCGGCCGGCGGACCCGACGAAAGGAGCCCCGCGTGACGGCACCGGACGGGCTGCGGCTCGACCTGACCGCCCACCACAGCGAGTACCTGCCGACCGACGGCGGGACCGTCGACGTCGTCGCCGCGGTGCGGGCCGGACCGGCCGGGGGCGACGCGCGACACGACGAACTCGCCGAGGTGATCCTGCTCGACTGCTCCGGCTCGATGGGTGCGCCGCAGGCCAAGATGCGGGCCGCCCGCGCGGCCACCCTCGCGGCCGTCGACGCGCTGCCCGACGGGGTGGCGTTCGCCGTGGTGGAGGGCACCAGCGGGGCCGAGATGATCTACCCCGGCGAGCGGCGGCTCGCGGTCGCCGACGTGGGCAGCCGGGCCGCGGCCCGGCGCGCGGTACGCAGGGCGTCGCCGCACGGCGGCACCGCCATCGGCAAGTGGCTGCTGCTGGCCCGGGACCTGCTCGGAACCCGGCCCGACGCGATCGGGCACGCCATCCTGTTGACCGACGGCCGCAACGAGTCCCAGCGGCCCGCCGAGCTGAGGGCGGCGGTGGACGCCTGCGCGGGCCGGTTCACCGTGGACTGCCGGGCCATCGGCTCGGCCGACGGGGTGCACGACTGGGACGGCCCGGAACTGCTCGGCATTGCCGACGCGCTGGGCGCCAACCCCGTCGTGCCGGTGGAGGACCTCGACGGCCTCGCCGCCGAGTTCGCGGCGGTGCTGGACCGGGCGCTGAACCGCCGGGCCGCCGACGCCCGGCTGCGGGTACGCACCAGCGCGCTGGCCCGGATCCGCTTCGTCAAACAGGTGTACCCGACCATCGCCGACCTCACCGGTCGGGGCGTGGCCGCCGGTGACCTCACCACCGACTTCCCCATCGGGGCGTGGAGCCCGGCCGACCGGCGCGACTACCACGTCGCCCTGGAGGTGGACCCGATGACCCCGCAGGCGCGGCGGCGGATCGGCTGGCTGGGCGTACGGGTCGACGCGGCCCCGGACACCGCCGAGGTGCCCGTGGACGTGGAGTGGACCGACGAGATCGAGCTGTTCTCCCGGGTGCACGAGACCGTCGCCCACTACACCCACCAGCAGGGGTACGCCGAACAGGTGGGGCTGGCGCTGGCGGCGGCCGGCGTCGGCCGGCTCACCGACGCGGAGCACCACCTCGGGCGGGCCGTGGCCCTCGCCCATGCCGGCGGCCACCACGACAAGCTGCGGCAGCTCGACCGGATCGTGGACGTGCGGGACGCCGCCGCCGGCGACGTACGCCTCAAGCCCCACGTCGACCTGCGGCGCTGGCAGTACTCCGCGGCGGTCGCGCCGCAGACGTCCTCCTGGGTGTCCGGCGACCCGGGGCGGTCGGACCCGCCGCCGCATCCGGCCCCCGAGCAGCGGGTGCCGCCGTGGGAACACTGCGGCGAACTGCACACCCGCCCGTACTGCGGCGGGTGCGGCGCCCACCACGACTCGCCGGGCGGGCCGGCCCGGGTGGGCGCGTGACCTGGGACTACTTCGATAAGGTGGCCAGCGTGGTCAGCGGGCTGCTGGCGCTGGCCGCCGCGATCCTGGCGGTCCGCCGCCACCTGCGCGGCCGGCGCGGGAGCGGCTGGTGGGCCGCCCTGAGCCCGCTGTGGAGGGCCCAGTCGGAGGAGGCGATCGTCCACCCGCACCGGATCGCCGGAGGGTACGTCCGCCCCCTGTCGGAGGTGTACGTCGCCCGCCGGGTCGTCTCCCGGCTCGACCCCGCCGCCGGCCCTGTCGCCGCCGGGTCGCTGCTCACCGGCCCCGGGCACGTGCTGCTGATCGGCGAGCCGGGCAGCGGGAAATCGGCGCTGGTCGGGCAGGCGTGCGCGAGCTCGGCGCGGTGGTGGCTCGCCGGGCGGGGCCGGTTGCGCCGGACCCCTCCCGGGCCGGTGGTGGTGGGCCTGCCGGCGACCGCGCTGGTGCACCAACCGCTGCCCGCCGCGCTCGCCGAGGCGTACCGCGATCTGGTGCCCGGCCTGGACTTCGCGCGGGAGCCCGCGCCGGACCGGGCGTGGCTGGTCTGCGTCGACGGGGTCGACGCGGTGGCGGACCCGGACGACCGGGCGGAGGTGCTCAACCGCCTCGCCGCGCTGGCCCGCGCCCCCGCGCCCCCGGCCGGGCCGTGGCGGGTCCTGGTGACGACCCGTCAGCTCGCGGAGAACGAACTGGCGGTTCTGGGCCCCGGGTACGCCGCGTACCACCTGGCGCCGTTCACCGACCCGGACGTCGGGCGGTTCGCGCACCGCTGGTTCCCGGACGCGGTGGCCGCGCGGCGCTTCCTGAGCTGGGTCGACCACCAGCGGGCACGCCCGGCGCTGCGCAACCCCCTCACCGCCACCATCGCCGCCGCGGTCTGGCAGGCCGGGCTGGCGGGCCCGGACCCGGTGGCAGACCCGGCGGTGCTGCTGGACCGGTTCGTCGGTGCCCTGCTCGGCGGCGGGCGGGCCAGCTTCGACACGACGTGC
Source organism: Micromonospora sp. NPDC002296 (assembly GCF_040296145.1). Classification (NCBI taxonomy): domain Bacteria; kingdom Bacillati; phylum Actinomycetota; class Actinomycetes; order Micromonosporales; family Micromonosporaceae; genus Micromonospora; species Micromonospora sp. NPDC002296. The sequence goes on along the minus strand of NZ_JBEOWQ010000039.1, from coordinate 17,766 downwards.
GACACGCTGCGCCGGGCGGTGCGGGGCGGGCCGGTCGCCGACTGGCTGACCGAGCGCCACACCGAGCTGGTCGAGGTGGCGGCGGCTGCCGCGGTGACCGGCGTCGACCCGGTCGCGGCGGTGGTCGACTGGTCGGCGGGGCAGGCGCCGTACCAGCCGGACCGGGTGCTGCCGGACTGGGATCGGCACGTGCGGCTGGTCCTGCTCGCCACCGGCCTGTTCTCCGACGCCGGGGCCGGCCGCGTGCCCGCCGCCCGGTCCGGTGCGGCGGGCGGGCCGGCCCCTGCTCCCGGCACGCTGGCCCCGACCTGGCCCGGCCTGGTCGAGCACCTGGCGGCGGGTCCGCTCGCCCGGGACTGGAGCGCGCAGCGCTGGATCACGGCGATGACCAGCACCCCCCAGCGGGGCGTCGGGCTGTGGGCGATGAGCCGGGCCACGGTCGCGCCGGGGTTCCTCCGGGACGTGGCGCGGGACCCGGCCGGGGCGGTCGCCGCCGGGCACTACCTGGCCGCGGGCGGCGCCGCAGGCCCGGTGGTCCGCTCGGACGTGCTGGCGGCGCTGCTGACCCACTGGTCGCCGCGCCCGGGCCCGGCGGTCGACGGCGTCGACCCGCCGCCGGACGTGCGGCAGGAGTGCTTCGCGCTGCTCACCACGCTGACCGCCGCCACGGTGAACCGGGACCTGCTCCGCGAGGTCGCCGTCGACCCGCGCCGACCCACCGTCGTCCGGCGGGCCGCCGCGCTCTTCTTCGCCACCCGGCGGCGTCAGCAGCCGGCCGGCGCCGCCCGCGCTGATTCCGGGAATTAGTGGCCGTCGCGCGACGGGACACCACTCTTTCCCCGAAAGAGCACCATCCCGGGGTGCCGCCCGGCGGGTGGGTGGGGGTGGGGGCCTCGGGGTGTCGACTCGGCTTGGCGTATTGAACGGGGCGGGCGGGGCGCGGATGCTGTAGGGAATCCATTGTTACCGATGTGTGGAGGCTCGAATGCGTCGCTTTCCCCTGCTCGCACTCCTGCTCGTCGTCCCCCTGGCGGCACCACCGGCGGTCGCCCGGGCCGCCGCGCCAGCCGCCGCGCCGGTCGCCGCCGCGTCGATCTCCATGGCCGCCACCGCTCCGGCCGGCACCGCGTGGGCCGTGGACCCGGCCACCGGCCGGACCACCGTCGCGGTGGACGACACGGTGAGCGAGAGCCAACTGGCCGCGCTGCGCACCCGGTTGGCCGGTACCGACGCCGTGGTCCGCCGGGAGCCCGGCCGGCTCAGCACCCTGATCGCCGGCGGGCAGGCCATCTACGCCGGCGGCGGGGGCCGCTGCTCGCTGGGCGCCAACGTCCGCAGCGGCAGCACCTACTACTTCGTCACCGCAGGCCACTGCACGTCGATCGCCACCACCTGGTACGCCGACAGCGCCAACACGACGGTCCTCGGCTCCCGCACCGGCACCAGCTTTCCCGGCAACGACTACGGGATCGTCCGTTACACCTCGTCGACGGTCCCGCACCCGAGCGCCGTCCACACGTACCCCGGGACGGTGACCGTCACCGGAACCGCCACCCCGGTCGTCGGCATGGCCGTCTGCCGCAGCGGCTCCACCACCGGCGTGCGGTGCGGCACGATCACCGCCCTCAACGCCACGGTCAACTACGCCGAGGGTTCGGTCTCCGGGCTGATCCGCACCAACATCTGCGCCGAGCCCGGCGACAGCGGCGGCCCGCTCTACGTCGCCGCCACCGGCCGGATCCTCGGCATCCTCTCGGGCGGCAGCGGCAACTGCACCAGCGGCGGCACCACCTACTACCAGCCGATCAACGAGATCCTGGCCGCGTACGGGGTGACGATCCCGTGAGCCGGCGGGCCGGGCGGCCGTACGCGGCGAGGTGCGGGCCTTCCGCGGTCAGCCGCAGAGTGCAGCCGCCCGGCCCCGTGCCGTTCGGCCGGTGCTCACCCGGTGGGCAGCCCCGGTCCCGGCCGCCCGGTCAACCGTTCTGGTAGAACCGGGACGCTCCGGGGTGCAGCGGGACGGGGTCGGTGTTGGCCGCGCCGCTCCGGTCGAAGTTGCGCCCCTCCGGGTGCACCGTCCCCAGCTCGGTCTGGTGCGCGAAGAGCAGCGCGGTCAGGTCGTACGCCAGCTTGTCCGGCATGTCGGCGCTCACCAGGATCATGTTCGCCACGGTCACCGTCGGCACCGCCGTCGGCGTCCCGTACGCCTCCTTCGGCAGGTCGGCGGCGGCGTAGACCGGCCCGTACGCGGCGGTCAGCGGCTCGATCAGGTCGGCGATCGGCAGGAACCGGAACCTGCCGGGCGCGGCGGCGAGCAGGTCGGTGATGCCGGGCGTGGGCAGCCCACCGGAGAAGAACATGGCGTCGAGGGTGCCGGCCCGCATCCGGGCGGCGGTGTCCGGCAGGGAGAGCCGGGCCCGGCGGACGTCCCGCTCCGGGTCGATCCCGGCCGCGGTGAGCAGCCGGCCGGCGATGACGTCGGTGCCCGACCGGGGGGAGCCCGTGGAGACCCGCCTGCCCCGCAGGTCGGACAGGGTGGTGATCTTCGCGTCGGTGCGTACCAGCACGTGGGTGTAGTTGCGGTAGACCCGGGCCAGCGCGCGCACCTGCTGCGGCCGGCCCTCGAACGCGCCCCGCCCGGCGTTCGCGTCGGCCGCGGTGTCCGCCAGGCTGAACGCGATCTCCATGTCGCCGCCGGCGACCCGGGTGATGTTCTCGCCCGAGGCGCCGGTCGGCTCGGCGCGCGCCTCGTAGCCGGGCAGGTACCGGCTGATCAGGTCGGCGTACCCGCCGCCGAGCTGGTAGTAGACGCCGGTGGTGTTGCCGGTGGCGAGGAAGATCCGTCCGCCGTGCCAGGGGGCCGGCTGGGGCGCCGCGTCGCCACCGCAGCCGGCCGTCAGCAGGACGGACAGCAGCGCTACCAGGGCGGCGGCCACCCGCCCGCGACTCGGCGGGGTCGGGCGAGCGGTCACGACCGGGCCGCCGGTTCGAGGGCCTCGGCCACCCGCTGCACCAGCATGGCCGTCTCGTAGCCGATCTGGCCCAGGTCGCAGCCGGGTGCGGCCAGCACGCCGATCAGTGCCCGGTCGCCGACCGCCATCACCAGCAGCACCCCGCCGTCCATGTCGACGATCTGCTGGCGTACCCGGCCGGCGTTCATGAACCGGGCGGCGCCCACGGTGAGGCTCGCCAGGCCGCTGATCACGGCGGACAGGTGGTCGACCTGGTCGGTGGAGAGGCCGGGGGAGGCGGCCAGCTTGAGGCCGTCGCCGGAGACCGCGAGGGCGTGGGCGACGTCCGGCACCTGGGTGGCGAAGCTGGCCAACAGCCAGTCCAGGCCTGTGCTGGGCTGCGGTGTCATGTGGTTCTCCTGGTGGCGTCGTTCTGTTGGCCGTGGCGCATCGCGGTCGCGACGCCCTCGGCCAGTGCGGAGAGCCGGGCCCGGACCAGTTCCGGGTCCAGCAGGTCGTCCGGCTGGCGCCGGGCGGGCTGCGCGTAGGGCAGCGGGGGCGCGAGCTGGCCACCGCGGGCACGTCGGGGCAGCGACCCGCCGCCGGGCGTGACCGTCCCGCCGTGGCCCACCGTCCCGCCGTGGCCCGTCGTGCCGTCCCAGGTCGACCCGGTGCCGGCGACCGCGGGCCCGGCGGGCCAGGCCGGTGCCGCCGGCCCGGGCCGGCGCTGCGTCTCGAACCCCGGCAGCGTGACGGCGGGGGTCTGCTGGGGGTGTACCGGCGGCGAGACCGCCGTGAGCCGTGCGGTGGCCGGGACGGGCGACCAGGGCTGCGGCGCGGCGGGGACACGGCCGGTGGAGAACCAGGTGGCCGGCGAGGACGGCGTCCCCGACGGCCGGGCGGCCGGCGCCGGACCCGACCGGGCCACCACCTTCTCCACCAGGGTGAGGGCGCTCTCCGGGATCTCGACGGTGGCCGTGGTGCCCCCGGCGGCGCTGTGCAGCGACACCCGGATGTGGTGCCGGGCGGCCAGGTGGGCGACCACGTGCAGCCCCATGCTGCCCGCCGCGGCGCTGGACAGGGTGCCCGGCCTGTCGAGCCGTCCGTTGATCTCGGTGAGCCGGCTGTCGCTGATCCCGATCCCCCGGTCGTGGATCCGCAGGACCAGCCCGTCGATGGTGCGCCGTCCGTCGACCCCGACCATCGCGTGCGGCGGGGAGTATGCCGTGGCGTTCTCCAGCAGCTCGGCCAGCAGGTGCACCAGGTTGCCGACCACCGCGGCGTCGATGGCCACGGGCGGCAGGTCCGCCTCGACCCGGGTGTACTCCTCGATCTCGGCGGCGGCGGCCGTCACCACGTCGGCGATCAGGTGCGCGCCGTGCTGGCCGCGCCCCGGCTCGCCGCCGGCCAGCACCAGCAGGTTCTCGCCGTTGCGGCGCATCCGGGCCGCCAGGTGGTCGAGGGCGAAGAGCCGGGCCAGCGCGTCCGGGTCGGTCTCCTCCCGCTCGAACTCGTCGAGCAGGCGCAACTGCCGGGTGATCAGGGTACGGATCCGTCGGGCCAGCGCCTCCGCCATCCGGGTCACGTCGACCCGTAGCTCCGCCTGCTGCCCGGCCAGCCGCAACGCCGACCGGTTCACCGTGTCGAACGCGTCCGCCACCTGGGCGATCTCGTCGCGCCCCCGGGCGATGCCGGCGGTCCGGTCCAGCGCGGAATCCGCCCCGTCGGCCGGCCCGCCGGGGCACCCGTCCGCCGGGCCGCCCGCCGCGATGGCGGTGATCCGGTCGGGCAGCTCCCGGTGGGCCATGGTCAGCGCGGCCACCCGCAGCCGGCGTAGCCGGCGGCTGGTGTGCATCGCGAGCAGCCCGGCAGCGACGAAGGAGAGCACCGCCACGCTCAGGGTGATCCCGGCGCTGACCAGGGCGTCCCGCCGGGCCGCGGCGGCCAGCCCGGCGGCCTGCCGGTCGAGCTGCTCGGACAGGTCCCGGCTGATCAGGTTGTACCGGCGGATCACCCCGCTCTGCGCCACGTACCAGGCGTCGCCATCGGTCCTCAGTGCCTCCGGCGCCGCGTCCGCGCCCAGCGCGCCGTCGCGCATCCGGCGGGCGGTCGCCACGTCCTGACCGTCCAGCAGCCGGTTGTACGTCGCCGACGAGGCGGGGCTGGCGATCCGGGAGAACTCGGCCTGCCGCTGCTCCTGTGCCCCGCGCAACTGGGCCACCCGGGCCAGCTCGCCCGGCTCCAGCGCGCCCCGGGAGAAGATCGCCCGCAGCAGGTCCCGCTCCAGCGCGGCGAAGTGCTCCTGGGCGGCGACGGCGGCCACCTCGCGGGCCGAGTTCGCCAGGTCCGTGTCGCGTAGCTGGGCGGGGAGCGCGTCGGCGACCCCGAGCAGTGTGTCGACCAGGCTCACGTAGAGCTGGTCGGCGGGGCGGATGCCCAGCGCGAGGGTCCGGGCGTTGTCGAGCTGGGCGAGCTGGCCGTCCGCGCCGTCCAGCGCGCCGGCCAGCGCCGGGGCGGCCCGCCGGGCGTCGTCCCGGGCCGTCCGATACCGCCCGGCCGCCGAGTCGACGCGCTGGCGCTGGGCGTTGACGAGCTGCCGACCGGAGGCACCGCCGCGCTGACGCAACGCGACCGTCTCGGCCAGCTCCCGTTCCAGCTCGTGCACCAGCCGTACGGTCGCGGTGGCGGTGCCGGCGAGCACCCGGGCGCGCTCGGCGTCGGCCGTGGCGGCCAGTGCCGTGCGGGTCTGCAGGGTGCCGAGCACGAGCAGGCCGACCGTGGCGATCAGGATCGGCGCGACCAGTTGGGTACGCACCGACCACAACCGACTGGTCCGGTCCGTGGAGCGGTTGTGCCGGCGTACGTCGGCGGTGCCGGGCTGGGGCACGCGGGCCTCCGGGCGGTGATGGGGCAGCGGTGGTAGTCGTGGGTGCTGGGTGTGACCGCGCCGGGCCCGGCGTGGTGGCCGGGCCCGACTGCGGGGGTCAGCTTGCGCCGAGGGTGGTCAGCGCGCTGGCAGCGCCCCGGTGCAGTGGCACCGGGTCGGTGCGGCGGGCGGTGTCCAGGCTGATCCCGGCGGCGGCGGGGCTGGCCTGGGCGAGGGCGTCCTTCTTCTCGAACAGCACCTTCGTCACCGCGCAGGCGACGTTCGCGTCGAGGTCCTTGCGGACCAGGAGCACGTTCGGGACCACGATGGTCGGGGTGTCGGTCGCGGTCCGGTAGGTCTCCTTGCCGATCGTCCCCGCCTGGTATGCCGGATTCAGCCCCGCCAGCTGCGGCAACAGCGGGCTGATGTCGATGAACCGTACCTTGTCTCCCGAGGTCGTGAACAGGTCGGTCAGCCCGCCCGTGGGCAGGCCACCGGACCAGAACAGCCCGTCGACGCTGCCGTCCTTGATCCCGTCCACAGTCTTGGTCAGGTCCAGTCGCTGCGCCTGGACGTCCTTGGCGGGGTCGAGGCCGGCGGCGGTGAGCAGTCGGTTGGCGATGACCTCCGTGCCGGACTTGGGGGAGCCGGTGGAGATCCGCTTGCCCTTCATGTCGGCGACCGACTTGATCCCCGAGTCGGCCCGCACCACGACCTGCGTGTAGTTGTCGTAGATCCGGGCCAGTGCCTCGACCGGCTGCGGGGCGGTGAAGCTGCCCTTGCCCTGCGCCGCGTTGACGGCGGTGTCGAACAACGAGAACGCCACGTCGTACTTGCCGGCGACGAGTTGCTCGACGTTCTGCACCGAAGCGCCGGTCTCGGCGGCGGTGCCGCTCAGCTTGCCCCCGGTGGCCCCGGGCAACTGGTTGGCCAGGGCGTTGCCGACCACGTAGTACACGCCGGTGGCGTTGCCGGTGGCTATGCCGATCCGGGTGTCTTTGTCGACCGTGCAGGTTATCTCGCTGGCCGCGTCGTCCTTGGCCGCGCCGTCCTGCTTGCCGCCACAGCCGACGGTGCCGGCCGTGACGAGTGCGAGCGTGCTCGCGACGGCCGCGAGTCGTGCGTTGGTGCGCCTCACGTGGGTTCCTCCCTCAGTTCAGCCGGTCTCCCGGCCCGCGGCCCGCCGGCTCTGGCGGTGAGTCCGCGTCGGATCAGACAGCCCGTCACGCCGGCGGCGGCGAGCGCGACGCCGATCGCGACGGGGACAGGTTCGAGCCAGAGCAGCGTCAGCCCGGCCAACGCACCGAGGACGCGCTCCGGCGGACCGGCCGGGCCGACCCCCGGCAGCCAGCCACCGGCGGCGACGGCGAGCACCGCGACGCCGAGCGCGGACGCGGCGGTGGCGAAGGCGACCCGCCCCGGACCGCCGGTGCCGAGCAGCCCCAGCCCGTTCGGGGTGACCACGAACGCGATCGGCGCCAGGTACGCCGGCAGCGCGTACCGCAGGGTCTGCCACATGGTGGGGACCAGCCGGCCGCCGGTGACCGCGGCGGCGGCGACCGCGGCGAGCGCGGTCGGCGGCGACACCTCCGACAGCACGGCGAAGTAGAAGACGAACATCGCGGCGGCGGGCGCGGCCACCCCGAGGTCGAGCAGCGCCGGCCCGATGATCACCCAGCCGATGACGAACGAGGCGGTGACCGGGACGGCCAGGCCGAGCAGGGTCAGCGCGACCGCGGCGAGGACGACGGTGAGCAGGACGACCACGGTCGGGTCGGTGCTGACCGCCTTCGCGCCGCCGACCAGCAGCGCGGCGGCCTGCGGCCCGAGGCCGGTCTTGGTGGTGGTGGCGGTGATGATGCCGGCCGCCGCGCAGACCGCGGCCACCGCGAGCACGCCGCGCACCCCGGCCACCAGGGCGGCGACCAGCCGGGCCGGAGTGAGCCGGTGCGCGCGGTCCAGGAAGGACAGCGCCGCCGCGAGCAGGGTCGCGTAGACCACGGCGCGGGTGGCCGAGAGCCCCACCGCCAGGCAGCCGATGATGACGAACAGCGAGGCGAAGTGGTACCCGGACCGGGCCAGCAGCCGCCACGGCGAGGTGACCTCGATGGTGACCGGCCGGGCGCCGAACCGCCGGGCGTCGATCTCGACGGAGAGCAGGATGCCCAGGTAGTACAGGACCGTCGGGATGGTGGCCCAGGCCAGCACCCGCAGGTAGGACACGCCCAGGTACTCGGCGATGATGAACGCGGCGGCCCCGAGCGTCGGTGGGGAGAGGATCGCGCCGACGCCCGCCGCGGCGAGCATCCCGCCGGCCCGCTCGGCCGGGTACCCGGCGCGGCGCAGGATCGGCCAGGTCACCGCGCCGATGCTGACCGTGGTGGCCGCGCCCGAGCCGGAGACGGTGCCGAGCAGGAACCCGGAGGCGACCGCGGTGCGCCCGGCGGCGGTGCGGGAACGGCGAAACGCGGCGGCGGACAGTTCGACGAAGAACCGGCCCGCGCCGGAGATGTCCAGCACCGCGCCGTAGATGGTGAACAGCACGATGTACGAGGCGGCGACGTCCAGCGGGGTGCCGTAGAAGCCGCTGTCGGAGTTGTAGAACGCGTCCACGAGCTGGTCGAAGTCCAGCCCGGCGTGGGCCACCGGCCAGGACTGGGGGAGCAGGCCGCCGTAGTAGCCGTAGCCGAGGAAGACCAGGCAGACCACGGGCAGCACCCAGCCGGTCGCCCGCCGGCACGCCTCCAGCAGCAGCACCAGCAGCAGCGCGCCCAGCACCACGTCCAGCGGCGCGAGCAGGCCCTGCCGGTCGAGGAACGCGTCGTACCCGCCGCCCCCGCCGGCCACGGTCGGCGGCAGTACCGGGTAGAGGCAGACCACCAGGGCGAGTGCCGCGAGGACCCAGTCCAGCCCGCTGGGCCGCCCGGCCGTCGGCACCCGGGGTCCGCCGGGGTCCTGCGCCGCCGGGCTGCCGGGATCGGCGCAAGCGCGCGTCGGGTCGTCCGGGCCGTCGGGTCGCCCGGCGCGGCGGGCCGACGCGCGGCGCAGCACCCGTGGCAGCCGCAACCCGGCGGGGTACGCCAGGAAGACCAGCGGCAGCACCCCGGCGAGGAAGACGATCAGGTAGAACTTGCTGCCCTGCGGCAGAGGCCGGAAGACCTGCCAGAGGCTGAGCAGCGCGACGGCGAGTGCGGCCGTGCCGAGCAGCACCGCGACCGCCCCGGTGAGCTGCCGGCCCGGCTTCTCCTCCTCGAACTGGGCGGCCAGGTCCTGGGCCTCCCGGGCGGCTCGGGCGACCCCGTCGCCACTGATCCGGTGGGGCGCGGCCCCGTCCGGGGCCGGTGTGCCGTCCGGTGGCGGGGCGGCTTCCGGTGCCGCCACCGTGGCGACGGCGTGGTGGTCCGGCCGGCCCGGCGGGGCCGGATCGGCTGGCACGGGCCCTTTGGATGATCGGTCAGGCGACGACACGAAGCGGGACGATACGCCTTTTGCCCATCGAGGGGAACATTGTCCTCGGTATTTACGTAAGTGTGATCAACGGGGTCTTGTCGAATCACGCGAGAGTATTCCTGCGATGTTCGACCAGGCGTGACCGCGAAATGCGTACGGAATTGGTATTCGGAGTGCGCGACATCGCGGCGCGGCCCCGGGGGCGGCGCTGTGCGGTGGCCCGGCCGGCCGGTCGAGGGCTCCTGGCCTCGGGTCGCAGCCGGTCCGCTCGGCGTGCGTGCGGGGCGGCGCCGGGCGGGTGCGCCGGTACGCGGACCGACGGTGCGGCATCGGTGATGTGTGGAGCCGGGGTGTGTCAAGCGGTGGCGCGTGGAGCCGTGGCGTGTGAGGCGGCGGTGACGGATTCCGTGCTGCGCTCGCGGGACGGCCGGGCGCGGAGCGCACGAAGCGTAGCGCAGCCTGTGTGAACCCGTCATCCCCGCCCGGCGCCCGAAGATGACGTGAATGAATGACCGACGGATTACCCGGCGGCCCGTGACCGGGTCGGCTCAGGGGTACGCGGGCGGCGGCACGGTCAGGTTCCGGGCCAGCGCCACGGCACCGTGCAGCGAGGAGAGCCCGCCCAGGGCGGCGGCCCGCACGGCCGGCGCCGCGCGGCCGGGCCGGGCCAGCCGGGCGACCTCCCGCTCGACCAGCCCGACGAAGCCCGGCAGCCCGGCGGCGAACCCGCCGCCCAGCACCGCCACCGACGGGTCGACCAGCTCACCGAGGCTGACCACGGCCGCCGCGAGCGCCGTACCGCTCGGCCGGACCGCGTCGTGGGCCCACGGCCGGTCCCGCGCCAGCCCGTCGCGCAGCTCGGCGAAGCTCACGGCGGCCCCCCGCCCGGCGGCGGCCCGGCGCAGCGTGGCCGGCCCGGAGGCGATCGCCTGGAGGCAGCCGTGCCGGCCGCAGTCGCAGCGCGGCCCGTCGACGGCGACGACCATGTGCCCGACCTCGGGCGAGCCCCGGCCGGCCCCGGGCAGCGGGCGTCCGCCGAGCACCACGCCCCCGCCCACCCCGGTCCCCACCCCGAGGTAGACGACGTCGTCCGCGCCGACGTGCCGGGCCTCGGCGAGCGCCGCGAGGTCACCGTCGTCGGCCCAGGCGGTCCGGCTGCCGGGGAAGAGCCGGCGCAGCGACTTGTCGAGCCGCAGCCCGGCCCAGCTCGGCCGGCCCGGCCAGACCGTCACCCGACCGGTCGGGTCGGTGGTGCCGGGCATCGCCACCCCGACGGCCGCCAGCCGCCAACCGGACTCCGCGCGCAGCGCGTCGACCGCGCCCGCCAGCGCAGCCACGTCCGCCTCGGCGTCGCCGCCGGTCGGCCAGGTCAGCGTCCGCTCGTACGACCGCGACGCGGCGGCCCCGAGCTGCTCGTACGCCCCCGGGTCGCCCGGCGCGGACGCGGCCCGCTCGGCCCGCAACGCGACCTTGGTGCCCCCGATGTCGACCCCGAGCACGGCGGTGTCGGTCCGCTCCGGCACCGGCGGTCAGCCCCGCAGCACGTGCAGCACCGCGACCGCGGCTGCCGCCAGCCCGAACACGGCCGGCATCGCCGCCACCGAGATCGGGTCCCGGGCGCGGAGGTGGAAGATCACCGCGCCGATCATCTGGAGGGTGAGGCCGATCGCCGCCGCGATCCCGGCGGGCGACCAGTACAGGCCGAAGATCAGGCCGACGACCGCGGCCAGTTCCAGGTTGCCGATCACCTTGGTGAGCCCGGGGGAGACGCCGAGGTGGGCCATCCGCTCGCGCATCTGCGCCTGGCCGGTGAGCTTGGGGTAGGCCAGCGCCGCGAAGACGGTGGCGAGGATGACGCTGAGGACGATGATGGGAATCTGCACGGTTTCTTCCTTCTCGGAGGGGGTCAGGGCCGGGCCGACCCTATCGGCCGGACGGCCGGGTGGCCCGGTACGCGCGGCGCCACGCCGGACCGGGCATCGTCCTCAGTCGACGGTGGCGACCAGCGCGCGGGCGGCCAGCCGGTAGCCCAGCGAGCCCAGCCCGACGATGATCCCGCTGGCCAGCGGGGCGAGCACCGAGTCGTGCCGGAAGCTCTCCCGGGCCCACACGTTGGACAGGTGGACCTCCATCCACGGCCGCGGATAGTTGGCCAGCGCGTCGCGCAGGCTCCAGCCCGCGATCATCAGGGCGCCCGGGTTCACGATCGCGCCCACCGTGTCGTAGTGCTCCTGCACGGTGCGGACCAGCGCGCCCTCGCAGTCGTGCTGCACCGCGACCACCCGCCAGCCCCGCGCCGCGACCTCCTCGCCGACGGCCCGCTCGATGTCGGCGAGGGTGTCGGTGCCGTAAATCTCCGGCTCGCGTCGGCCGAGGATGCCGAGGTTCGGACCGTTCAACAGCAGCACGTCGGGCACAGCTCACCTCGCGGGGAACAGCCCGGGTACGGCCACCTCGCGTGGCTGGCCCCCGCCGGGCCGGCGACAGATTCCCCGCAGTCTTACTACGCCGCCGGCCCTGCCCGCGCCGACCGCCGCCGGCCCGCCGTCGAACTAAGGGGTGGGTAGGGGCCGTTAGGGGAGGTGAGCGTCCTGCCGGGTCGGTTAGCGTCCACCGCGAGCCGATGACGCTGACCGATCCGACGGCGGCGTCCCCGCTCGACCGGCCGACCGGCGCAGGCCCGCCGCAGTGGGCGAGCCCGGGTCCGCGGGACGCGCGAAGCCGCCGCGGGACGGTCGGGAACCGCTGGTCCTCCTGGATTGGGAAGTGGGAAGTCATGAGTGGTCAGCCGTCGACGGTGCCGGAGTTCCCCGAGTGGCCGCAGTTCGGTGACGAGGAACGAGCCGGCCTGATCCGTGCCCTGGAACAGGGTCAGTGGTGGCGGATGGGCGGGAGCGAGGTCGACACCTTCGAGGCGGAGTTCGGCGCGTACCACGGCACACCGCACGCGCTCGCCGTCACCAACGGCACCCACGCCCTGGAGGTCGCACTGGAGGTGCTCGGCGTCAAGGCCGGCACCGAGGTGATCGTCCCCGCCTTCACCTTCATCTCGTCGTCGCTCGCCGCGCAGCGCCTCGGCGCGGTCGCCGTGCCGGTCGACGTCGACCTGGACACCTACTGCGTCGACCCCGCCGCCGTGGCCGCTGCGATCACCGACCGCACCAGGGTCATCATGCCGGTGCACATGGCCGGCCAGTTCGCCGACATGGACGCGCTGGACAAGATCGCCGCCGATGCCGGAGTGGCGCTGCTCCAGGACGCCGCGCACGCCCACGGCGCCCAGTGGCAGGGCAAGCGGGCCGGCGCGCTCGGCTCGGTGGCCGCGTTCAGCTTCCAGAACGGCAAGCTGATGACCGCCGGTGAGGGCGGCGCGGTGCTCTTCCCCGACGAGGAGACCCGCGAGCGGGCATTCCTCGTGCACAGCTGCGGCCGGCCCCGCACCGACCGGGACTACCTGCACCGCACCACCGGCTCCAACTACCGGATGAGCGAGTTCACCGCCGCCGTGCTGCGCGCCCAGCTCGCCCGCCTCGACGGCCAGATCGAGGCGCGCGAGCAACGCTGGCCGCTGCTGGCCAGCCTGCTCGCCGAGATCCCCGGCGTGGTGCCGCAGGCCACCGACCCGCGCACCGACCGCAACCCGCACTACATGGCCATGTTCCGGATCCCGGGGATCACCCTGGAGCGCCGCCGTGCCGTGGTCGACGCGCTCATCGCCCGGGGCGTCCCGGCGTTCGTGGCGTTCCGGGCCATCTACCGGTGCGAGGGCTTCTGGGAGGCCGGCGCCCCCGACGAGAGCATCGAGGCGATCGCCGCCCGCTGCCCCAACGTCGAGCAGATCCACTCCGACTGCGTCTGGCTGCACCACCGCACCCTGCTCGGCACCGAGCAGCAGATGCACGACATCGCCGCCGTGCTGGCCGACATCCTCGCCGAATGACCGGGCTGCCCCCGGCCGCCGCGCCCGACCGTCCGGTCCGGGTCGCGGTGGCCGGCCTGGGGTGGGCCGGGCGGGAGATCTGGCTGCCCCGGCTCGCCGCGCATCCGGCCTTCGAGGTGACCGCCCTGATCGACCCGCAGCCGGCGGTCCGGGACGCCGCCCGGGACATCCACGCGGTGCCCTTCGCGTACGCCGACGTCGACGACCTGCCCGCGGGCTCGGTCGACCTGGTGGTGGTGGCCGTCCCCAACCACCTGCACGCGACCGTCGCCGCCGGGCTGCTGCGCCGGGGCGTACCGGTGTTCCTGGAGAAGCCTGTCTGCCTCACCTCCGCCGAGGCGGAGCTGCTCGCCGACGCGGAGCGCGACGGCGGCGCGGTGCTGCTGGCCGGCAGCGCCGCCCGGTGGCGGGCCGACGTCCGGGCGCTGGCGGAGGCCGCCGGCGAGCTGGGCCCCGTCCGACACGTCGACGTGGCCTGGGTCCGCGCCCGGGGGGTGCCCGACGCGGGCGGCTGGTTCACCCGCCGCGACCTCTCCGGCGGCGGCGCGCTGGTCGACCTCGGCTGGCACCTGCTCGACACCGTTCTGCCGATGCTCGGCCCGGACACCCGGGTCAGCCACGCCATCGGCAACGTCTCCGACGACTTCGTCAACGACAGCGCCGCGCACGCCGCATGGCGCAGCGAGGCCGGGACCGGCGGCCGGTCCCGCGGCGATGTCGAGGACACCGCCCGGGGGTTCCTGCTCACCGACGGCGGTGCCTCGGTCGCCCTGCACGCCTGCTGGGCGTCGCACGAGGCCCTCGACCGCACCACCATCACCGTGCAGGGCGCCGCCGGTTCGGCCACCCTGCGCTGCACGTTCGGGTTCAGCCCGAACCGGGAGCCCACGCCGGTGCTCACCCGCACCCGCGACGGCGAGACCGTCCCGCTGCCGCTGCCCGCCGAACCGATCGGCAGCGAGTACGACCGCCAGCTCGACGCCCTGCCCGGGCTGCTCGCCGACCCGGCCAGCCGGGGAGTGGCCGCCGCCGAGGCCCGTCGGACCATCGACATCATCGAACGGATCTACCGTTCCGCCCGGCCCACCGAGCCGGAGCGGGAACACGCGCTGGCGGGCCATCGCGACCGGTGAGAACCACCGGCGACCTCACTCGCTCCGGGGAGCAGCCATGAGCCAATCACCGTCCATCCTCGACGTGCCCCTCCCGGCCGACGTGCCCCTCCCGGCGCCGGGCCGGGGTCCGATCCGCGCGGTCGTGTTCGACCTCGACGGTGTCATCGTCGACAGCTCGGCCGTGATGCGCGAGGCGTTCAGCATCGCGTACGCGGAGGTGGTGGGCGACGGACCCGCGCCGTTCGAGGAGTACAACCGGCACATGGGCCGGTACTTCCCGGACATCATGCGGCTGATGGGGTTGCCGCTGGAGATGGAGGAGCCCTTCGTCCGGGAGAGCTACCGGATGGCCCACCTGGTGCCGCTGTTCCCCGGCGTCCGGGACACCCTGGAGGAGCTGCACGTCCGGGGCATCCGGATGGCCATCGCCACCGGCAAGAGCGGCCCCCGGGCGCGCTCGCTGCTCGACACGCTCGGCGTGCTGGGCCTGTTCGACCAGGTGATCGGCTCCGACGAGGTGGCCCGCCCGAAGCCCGCCCCGGACATCGTGCTCCAGGCGCTCGGCCACCTCGACGTCCCGCCGGCCCAGGCCATGATGGTCGGCGACGCGGTTATCGACCTGCTCAGCGGCCGGGACGCCGGTGCCACCACCGTCGCCACCACCTGGCACGGCGGCGACATCGCCGCCCTGCTCGCCGCCGGTCCGGACGTGGTCGCGCACGCCCCGGCGGACCTGCTGGCCCACTGCCCGGCGGCCCTCGTCCCCTGACCCGCGCGGTTGCGGCTAGCGCGTGTCGAGGTGCGGGAGACGCACGGCCACGTCCTGGTCGTCCTTGGTCTGCCGGGCGATGCCCTCGTCGGCAGGCAAGCGCGTGTGCCACCAACCGAGAGCGACCGCTGCCATGACGATGAGCGGACATCCACCAGTTCCGGAGCGCTCCGGGACCGGGCGGCCTCCCGGAGACCGCCGGCGATCGGCCAGCCCGTGCAAGATCGTGCTCGATCCCGGAAAGATCATGCTCGATCCCGGAAAGTGTGGCCTCCTACCCGTGACGATGCCACTCCTTCCGTGATCGAGCACGATCTTGTTCGCTGACCCGGCGCGATCCGGCGCGATCCGGCGCGATCCGGCGCGGCCGTGTGCGCTCGTACGGACCGCTCCCACCCACACCGAGCCGGGGTAGCCCGACTTCGACCGGGCTCTAGGTCAGCGCCACCGCCAGGTCGGATGCGATATCAAGTGCAGCAGTCGCCCGTCGGGCTTCGTCCGTGCTCAGTGCAACATTGTCGACGCGGGCCAGCATCTCGGCTGTCGTGGCCGGGTCGTGCAGCACCATCGCAACCTCGGCGCGGTAGACGAGAACCTCCACCAACGCGACCGGGTCGTCATCTGCCTCGGCGCGGGCCAGCGCACTGTCGAGGATTCGCGCGGCCTGCCGGGCGTCACCTCTGGAGTCGGCCTGCACGACGGCATTCGCCAGCGCCTTGGCCAGGCGACCGGTGGGCGCCGACGGGGGGCCGGCAGCCGCGTTCTGGGTGACGCGGATCCAGTTGCCACCCGGGTCGATGACGCTGAAACCGCTCAGCCCGTCTTGGTTCCTCCGCGCCCGGGGCCTGGTCATCCGCGGCGTTCCGGAGACCAGCACCTTGCCGTATGCGACCCGCATGCCTGCCGCGAAGGCCCGGTAGAGCTCACCCGTGTCCGAGGTCAACACCAGACACGAGCCGTAGGACTTCTCCGGATCGAACCCCGCGATCTCGAAGAAGTGCAGCTGTAAGTCCTCGCGTTGCAACGCCACGTACGGGTTGGGTTTGCGCTGCTGGTAGGTGGTGTGGAAACCGAGCACCTCGTAGAAGGCGGCGATCTCCTCGATGGAGGCGCAGGGCAACAGAGGAACGGCTACTTCGTTGGTCATCCGTACTTGATAGCCGTCGTGAGCAGACGCGTGCACATGGGAATAGCCGATCGCCGTACGCAGCCGACCGAACGTCCGAGGTGGCGCAAGCCGGGCTGATGGCCAGCGGAATGCTGGGCCCGAGTCGATCACTGATTCGGTGTAGGTGGCACTTCCGGTACGGCGTCGGAACGCGGTGCGGATGCGGCTCGGCGTGGGTCCCTTGCCGAGCAGGGCAGCTGCCGGTGGAGCACCGGGCCGCGCAGCTGGTCGACACCGCGCGGGCGTACCTGCACGTCGGTGACCTGCTGCGGGCGGGCCGCGCCCTGGCCGACGCCGACCGGACCGCACCTGCGGAGGTCCGGTGCCGGCCGCTGGCGCGTACGGTGATCGCCGACGTGGCGCGCGGCGGCCCGATGCCGGCCGGCGTCGGGCACCTGGCGACGGCGGCCGGGCTGACCCGGTGACGAAGCCGCCGCCCTGCACCCCGGCCCGCCAACGTCGACGTGACGTTGGCGGGCCGGGGTGGCGTCCGGGCGGACCTCTCAGTGCGCCTGGTCGACGCCCTCGGGGCCGGCTTCGAGGAAGCGCAGCATCTCGGTGGCCAGCATCTCGGCGACGGAAGCCGGGACCAGGTCGGTGCGGACGGTGACGCGCAAGAGGGTGTCCCCGTTGCCGGGCAGCACCTCGACGAGGCAGGCGCCCGACCACTCCCGGGCGTACGGCTCGACGATCTCCTCGGTCCGGCAGCCGGGCAGCTCAAGCGGGAGAATGACGTTGTCCTGGTAGGCGAAGGAGAACAGGCTGTTGGCCACCTCGCGGGACATGTCGAGGGCCGGGTCGGTGGTCATCTCCAGGAAGGACACGTCCTGGGCGGCCATCAGCTCGTCGACGGTCCGCTGGACGGCCCGGATCAGGTTCTTCTCCGGCCCGTCGAACCGGACCCGGAGGCAGTTGGAGCTGATCCGGCTCGTGAAGGTGGAGTCGAGGATCCGGCTGCCGCGCTGGGCGACGATCATCAGCATGGCGATGTCGTCCTGCTCATGGGTGGCGCGGAGCGCGGAGGCGTAGGCGGCGGCGAAGTAGGTGGAGCGGCTGAACCGGTGTTCGCGGGCGGCGCGGTCCCAGCGTTCCATCAGGTCGGGGGTGACGGTGACGATGTGTCCGGCCTTGGGCCCCCAGGCCGGGGTCTCCACCAGCAGCTCCTGGGGTCGGCCCTCGCCCTGGCGGGAGAGCCCGCGCAGTTGCTCGCGCCAGTAGGCCCGCTGCGCGTCGAGGTCGGCCGCGTGGCGCAGGCGGGTGTGCTCGTCGTACGCCTCGCGCAGTGTGGGTGCGGGTCGGTCCCATTCGGGGGTCTTGCCGGCGAGTCGGGCGGTGTAGGCGTGGCTGAGGTCGTTGACGAGGAGGGTGTGGGACCAGCCGTCGAAGGCGATGTGGTGGATGCCGATGCCGAGGAGGATGCGGTTGGTGGTTTTTTCGCGGATGAGGGCGGCTCGCCAGTTGCGGCCTTGGGTGTAGTCGAGGGGTTGTTGTAGTGCTTCGGTGAGTT
>NZ_JBEOWQ010000038.1:0-49829 GCF_040296145.1 Micromonospora sp. NPDC002296 | reverse complement strand
ACGTCAACACCACATCCCCACACACCACCGCCACCGCACCCGGCGACCGACCCACCCACCGACCCACCAACTCATGCACCAACAACCCACCCGAAACACCCGAACCCACCACCGCCGACGACCACGACCCCACCAACGACCGCTCCGCCTCGTCCATCGCCGCGAGGTGCCCGATCGCCAGGCGGGGTTGGTCGAGCGCGCTTCCCAGCAGTCGCAACCAGTGCCGGAAGAACAGTTCTGCCGAGTCACGCAGGAACAGGTCCGTGCAGTACTCGATCTCGATCTCGTACCGGTCGCCGACGTCGTAGACGGTGAACGTGAGGTCCAGCTTCGCGGTGTCCGTCGGCACGAACTCCCGGGTCAGGAACGACTCGCCGACGCCGGCCGCCGGCCCGTTCTCGTGGAACGCGAACAACACCTGCACGAGCGGGCCGTGGCTCGGCACCCGCTGCGGCACGAGACGGTTGACCAGCCGGTCGAACGGCACGTCCAGATGCTCCAGGGCGGAGAGCACCGACTCCTGGGTACGTTCCACGACGGCCTCGAACGTCGGTTCCCCGCTCAGGTCGGTGCGGGACACCAGCGTGCCGGCGAACAGCCCGACCACGTCCAGGAACCGGCTGTCCCCCCGGCCGGCGACCGGCGAACCGACGACGACATCGGTCTGGCCGGTCTGCCGGTGCAGAAAGACGTTGAAGGCCGCGAGCAGCACCACGTACGGCGTGACCCCGCCGCACCCGGCCAGCGCCCGCACCCGGTCGCGGACGCCTGGCTCCACGGTGAACCGCAGGGTCTCGCCGCGATAGGTGAAGTCCCGGGGGCGGTTCCGGTCACGTCCGAGTTCGAGCAGCCCCGGCGCGCCGCGCAACTGCTCGACGCGGCGGTCGAGTTCCCGCTGCGCCTGCGGCCCGGCCAGCCACCGCTGTTGCCGGACGCAGTGCTCGACGTACGCCGCCTCCGCCGAGGGTGGCACGGCGGCGCCGCCCAGCCCGGCGGCCAACTCCCGCTCGATGATCTCCAGCGAGAGGCCGTCGACGGCGATGTGGTGGAACGTCAGGTGGACGAGACGCACCTGGTCGTCGACCGCGAACACCGCCGCGCGGACCAGGGGCCCGGCGCCGAGGTCGAACGGCGCCCGCGCCACGGCCCGTACCACCTCGGCGCACCGCGCGTCGCGCTCCTGGACCGGGCAGCCGGTGAGGTCGTGGACCTCCAGGGGAAGCACGCGGCCGGGCAGGAGACGCTGCACCATCTCGCCGTCGACCTCCTCGAAGGCCATGAACAGCGCGTCGTGCCGGGCCAGCAGGCGGCTGAGGGTGGCGACGGCCTCCGGCAGCGGTACGGCGGCACGCAACCGCCACGAGACCGGGACGTGGTAGGCGGCGCTCGTCGGCGCCAACCGGTCGAGGAACCACAGCCGCTGCTGCTCGCTGCTCAACGGCCAGGGCCGATTGTCCTGCGCCATACGACACTCCCTGCCAGACGGTTCACCTGCTGCGCCCACGAAGGTCGGCGTTCTACTTCTCGGCCTGGAGCATGGCGTTCTCGGCCTGCGCCATGGCGAGGGCGAGGCTTCTCGGCCGCATGTCCTGCCAGTTCTCCTCGACGAAGCGGAGCGCTTCGTCCCGGCCGCCCGGCCCCCATGCCACGGTCCATCCCGCCGGCGCCTCGGCGAATTCCGGCCACAACGAGTGCTGCAACTCCGCGTTCACCAGCACCAGAAACGTGCCGTCCGCATCGTCGAATGGATTCATGATCCGCCTCCGGTCCACGTCGATGCCGCAGGGAGTCCACAAATCCTCCGGAAGCGGCCGTCCCGAATCCTGCCGGGCGATTGAGGCGGCGGCCAGAAATTGCCACTTTCAGAAACTGGCAGTTGGTGTACGCGGTCCCGGCGGGACCGCACGGGCAGGCCAACCCGCCGACGGCAGAATTCCCCAGAAACGAAAGTGGAGGATGTGAGGCGGCTACGCCGGGTCGGTCACCGGAATCAGCGACACGATCTGCAGTTCACTCGCGCTCGGATCGGTGAGGGTGACGACGTCGACCAGGGTCGTCCGGTGGTCGCTGGAGAGCCGGATGCCGCGCCGCGACCGGAGGGCGCACCCGTACGCGGCGTGGGCGTTCCACAGGCAACGGGCTTCGGGGTTGGTCTCCAGGCAGGCGTCGACCAGCGCGGCGATCCCCGCGTCCTGGGGGTGCAGTGCCCGGGCGATACGCATCTGGGTGAGCAGCGGCGCCGCCCAGTCGGTCTCCCAGTTGACCAGCCGGCGGCGCGCGTCCGCGTCGGTGAACAACCAGCGCGGATAGCTGGGATCGTTGCGCAGCCAGGGATAATAGGCCTCGCACGTCTCGTTGTGCAGCACCACCCGCGCGTACCGGTCGAGAACGTAGGTCGCCCAGCGCTGGCCCTCGACGAACTGGCGGAGGGCGGGCCCGAGGACGACCGCGGTCGCGCCGACCGGCGACGGCGGCGGCATTCGGCCGACCGCGAGGAGATACAGCAGCTCCCGCTCGTGCCTGTCGAGCCGCAGCGCCTCTGCGACGGCGTCGAGGAAGGCGTCCGAGTAGTTGGCCCGCACGCCGCGTTCGAGGTTGCTGTACCACACGACACTCACCCCGACGATCTCCGCGATCTCCTCCTGGGTGACGTTCGACCGACGCCCCCGGCGTCTCCGGGCAACCTGGTGGTCGTCCGGCGACAGCCGGTGCCGCCAGGCTCTGACGCAGGCGGCCAACTCGCTGTTCTGATCCGCCGAGACCTGCCGGATGGCAACCATTTTCCCCTCGTCCTGGCGCAGCAGCCATGAATGATTGGTCCACGCACCGAGACCCGACCAAAATGGACCCACCGGCCATCGGCCATCGGTCACACGGCTCTCCTGCGAACCGGAAGCGGGGCAGATCGATCGGTCGACGGCTGCCCGTCACCGTGACCGAGAGATCCTGCGTACGCCGCATTCAGCCGGATAGGCCGAAGCCCGCTCGCGACGAGACCGGCACAATCAGGGCCAGCGGCCGTCACGAATGTGGATACTACCGGCTGGGGACCCGGACACCAATAGTCGAGTATCGATTAGGTCACTGTCCGATCACCTCGCGCGAAACTCCCCGCAACCACCTGCACCAGCTCGTCATGGACTTGGCCGTACTGCACCCTTGGCCACGTCCACGCAGTGCCGCACGATCTGCCCGTGATAAGCGTGTTGCGTAGATAGCGGCAGCCGGGATCGCGCCCACGTCCGAGTGAAACGAACCACGACCATGATCCAGCGCTTTTCGGATTGGTCGAATTCCACGTTTGTCGGGGTCGACGCAAGAAGCCGACGTGACCGCACGTCCCTCACCGGCCCGGGCTTCGCAGCCGGTGCGGGCTCACTCGCCCGGACCTGCGGGGGCGACCCCGTTGTCGACGAAGTCGAAGTTCAGGCCCTCGCCCGCATCGCCCTCGCCCACCCGTTGGGCAGTCAGGCCCTGCCCGTCGACCACGCGCAGGTAGACCTTGCCCTCGCCACCGATGGTGTACGTCGGGCGACCCTGATTCTCCTCCTGCGTCTTCTCGATGGCGAACAGCTGACCGGCCCGGCTGGAGTCACAGGCGGCCGCCACGACCGTCGTCGGGGCACTGCCGTTGTCGCGCAGGCCCATGCAGTCGGGCTCGCTGCCGCCGAGTGCCTTCGCGGTCCTGATCTGGTACCTGTTCCCACCGGCGGGCAGCAACACGAACAGACTCTTGTCCGTTTCGCCGTCGGTCAGGTTCAGCCGGCCCTTGGCGTCGACCGCCAGGATCGACTCGAACGACCCGACCGGCCGCAACACGACCTGCCGTTCACCCCGCAGGATCGGGTCGGCGCTGCCCGCCTGCGACCCGCCTTTCGACCCTGAGCCGGTGGGCGAGGGCGAGGGCGCGGCCCCGGTCGCGCCGCTGTCGGTGGCGGGTGCCGATGTCGCCGGCGAGGCGGCGGAACTCCCGGCCTCGGGGGCCGGCGTGGCGCAGGCCTGCATGGATGCGGCGACACCGGCGGTCAGTACCGCCGCGGCAGCGACACGAAGGGCAGACGTGGGGCGGATCCACAGGTTCAGCATCGGCCAACTCCTTAGTGAGCTCCACCAGGAGGCTAGCCCGCTACCGGATCACGCGCAGAAGTCGTACGGCCGCAGGGGTCCACGTGGCTCGCCGTTCGTCCGGACCCTCCCCCGACACCGGATCCCCCTCGGCTGAGGCGGGCCGTTCCTCCTACGGTCCCCCCAGCGGCTCTGCCGGTCGGCAGGGGAACCCGACATCGACGCAGTGCTCATCGTCGGCGGCGGTGGCCCAGTTCGGAAGGTAGATTTCCCGGGCTGACGCACTCAGCACCTGGTCGTGATCGCGAAGCCACGTACCGATCGCGTCGTAGGCCCGCAGGATCGCCGGGTACGTCGCCTGCGCTTTCGTGAGCGACACGTACGCCTGCCGGTGTGCTCGCTCGATCCGGACCCCGACCGGCCCTTCAGGCTCCACCGGGTCGCTCGTCGGGACACACACCTCGACGGGCCCGTCGGAGTCCTCGCTGACCAGCCCGTGGTAGGCGACGAACAGCGGGCCGGACAGCACGCCGCGGGCAGCGGTGAGGTGGTCGAACAGCAACTGCGTGGCCTCGGGCAGGAAGCCGGGAAGCCGATCGGCGGTAACGTGTCGCTGGATGAAGATCACCTTTTGGGCAGGCACGTCGCGATGATGCACCTTGTGCGCCATGGGAGTTCCTTGATCTTTGAGGAGTTCCAAGAGGTGGCTCACCAGTGGCCGGCGGGCGGAGTGTCTGGTCTCGGCGTCACGCCAGTACGCCTCCACCCGGCTGACCGACTGTGGGCCGGAGACGCTGAGCACGTCGGCGATGTCCGCCAGAGGCATGCCGATCGCGCGGAGCAGAGTGATACGGCGAGCGCGGTCGAGCTCGGCGGGACCGTAGTACCGGTAACCGGTGCGGGGGTCGATGTGAGCCGGGGTCAGAAGCTTCCGTGCGTCGTAGAGGCGCAACGCCTTCGGACTCAGTCGTGACTGAATCAGGAACTCACCGCTCGTCAACCACCGTGGCATGTCGGGAGTCTGTTCCCTGCCCCTGGGGCGAGGTCAACAATGACGGCGGGTCACACACGGCTACCGCCAGCCGTGGCAGCGGCCCGGTGGGCCCGTGACATGATTGCCCCCATGGGGAAGCAGCAGGACGTCGGCGGGCCCGACCGTCACAGCGGGTCAGATACCACCGCCCACCGTGCGGCCGGAGACAGCGTCGACGCGCGGCTCGCCCTCGCGCAGGACCCCGCAACGCCGCAGATGACCCTCTTCGAGTTGGCGTCCGACCCGTCGGCCGTGGTCCGCAAGGCGGTCGCGGCCCGGGCCGACGCGCCCGCGCAGGCACTGCGACCGCTGACCCGGGACTATGATCGCCAGGTCCGGGAGGCCGTCGCGAGAAACCCTTCGGCCTCGGTCGGCAATCTGTTGCGTCTCGTCAAGGACGCCGATCGGTGGATCCGTTGGGCGGTCGCCGGCAACCCGGCCTGCGACGAGTCGGTCCGCCGGGTGATGTCGGAGGCATCCGACAAGGAGCTTCGTGGCCTCCTCGCGGAGATGCGGGAGTTGGAGCCCGAGCTGGCCGCCAAGCTGATCGACGACGTCTCGCCCGAGGTACGGGAACGACTCGCCACCCACACCCACGACCCCGACGTGATCACCGCCCTGATGGCCGACCGCACCGCACGGGTGCGCAAGGGGGTCGCCCGCAATCCGCGGACCACCGCCGGGCAGCGCAGCGCGCTTGCCCAGGACCCCGTGGTCGACGTCCGTGCCGCGCTGGTCCGCTCGGTCGAACTGGACGAGGCGGACCTGGAACGCCTGGTCGACGACCGTTCGGTGCAGGTCCGGCTGGCGATGGCGACGTCCGAGTTCATCCCGCCGCACATCCGGCAGGCCCTCGGCCGCGACCCCGACTCGATGGTGGCCGACGCGGCGCGGGACTTCCGCCCGGCGACCGGCAGTTCCCCGGTGGTACGGGCTCCCCGCATCGGTCACCGGCGCTCCGGGACCGGTCCGGGTCGACCGGGCGACGCCGCACGCTAGGGGGACATACCGGACGGCCCAGCGGGTGTGACAGTTCATTCCCGGATTTGCCCTGCCGGGAGCGGTGCACCGGGCGCGACATGTCGGCGGTCTGCTGCTCAGATCTGCCGCACGGCCAGCAGGCTGAGGGCGGCCACAAGCACGAAGCCCGCCCCGACGGTGATCGTCCGAATCCGGACCCGGAGGTCGGCGTCCCACCTGTCGCCGGTGCCAGCGGCACGGCGGGCGAGCGGGGTCAGCGCGCGCCCGACACCGAACCCGATCCCGGCGAGCACCGCGACGTGCAGGCGTTGACCGCCGAGGAGAAGGGCGGCGGCCAGCACGTACGGAGCACTCGCCGAGACGTAGGTGCGGACCCCGGTGCCGAGTTCGAAGCCGAACTGCAGCGCCCCACGCCGCAGGCTGCGCTGAAGCACGTCCTGCGGTACCTGCCGGGCATTCTGCGGTAACCGGATCGGTACCAGGCCCAACTCACGGAGCAGCCCCAGCACCGCCACCGCCACGATGCCGGCGTACCGCCACGGGCCGGGCAGGGGAGCCGACAGCCCGGAGAGCAACCCCAGCACCAGCCCGCTGAGCGAGCCGCCGACGATCAACCCGGTGACGAACAGGGCAAGGACGACGCTCTGCCGATCTCGATCTCGCCACCCGGGCGAGGCCAGCGCGTGAGCGCTGTTGTGCGTTCAAACCGAGCCGGAGAGCGTGTAACCGGCGAGCCCTCCGACCATCGCCCAGGTGAGCACGTTCCCGTACGCGGCGGCGGCGAGCGCACCGACGGTGAGCAGCAGGAAGGGTGCGAGCGGATCACCGCCCCAGCGGCGTACCGCCCGCACAGGGCCTGGCAGCGTTCGGGTCATACAGCGGCGCCGGTCAGCGTCCGCCAGGAGTTGACCCCGATGATCCCGTCGACCGTCAGCCCGTTCTGCCGCTGGAAGTCGCGCGCCGCCCCGTCGGTCCCCGCGCCGAAGACCCCGTCGACCACCAGCACGTAGCCGCGCCTGTTCAGCTGGCGCTGCGCGGCGCGGACGGCGTCACCGGTGACCCCGGAGCGGACCGTGACCACGAGCGCCGGCCAGGTGGCCGCGTTGACGACACCGGTGGCCCCGATGCCGGCCGCTGCCTGAAAGCTCTTCACCTTCGCCTCGGTGTCGCTACCGAAGATCCCGTCGATGTCGGTCGCGTGGCCCCGAGCGGTCAGCAGGTGCTGCACGGTGTAGACGTTCACCCCGGTGTTGGTCCGCTGGGTGGTGGGCCAGCTGACCGTGCCCAGGCATCCGCACTTGGTGTTCCAGCGGCAGATCGACTTCACCCAGCCCGAGTTGGTCTTCTTGTATCCGTCGTGGCATCGGCGTTCGACCGAGCAGGTACAGGCGCCGCACGCGCCGTTGTAGGCCCACAACCAGCCGTCGTACGTCCCGCCGTAGCACTGGTTCGGTCGCAGTATCCAGGTGACGCCGTCGTTCTTGTGGAATCCGGTGTTCGTTCCGCTGGTGTTGCAGGAGTCGGCGAAGATCGTGCTCGGGCCGCACCCCGGCGAGCAGTTGTGATCGCTGGCGTACGTCGGGCACCCGGCATAGATCGTGTAACCGTCGGCGTACGCGCGGCGGGCTGCCGGAAACACGCTGAGTGCGGCCATGCCCACCGCAGTGCCCGCCCGGAGCAGGGTGCGTCGGGACAGCTCCCAGCCCGCGCGCCTGCGGCCGCCCGGATGAGCCGGCACCCGCCGGACGGCGGGCCCGGTCCCCGGGTCGGTTCCGCGCAGCCAGGGCACGGTTTCGAGATCAGTCATGCCCGACTCCCCTGATTCGTGGCGACCGCCGGTCCGAAGCCGCCGGGCGGGCTGTCGATTTCGTCGAGCAGGCGGCGCAGTGCCGCGCGGGAGCCGAGCGGCTCGGCGCGGAGCACCCGCCCGGCCCGGTCGACAACGGTGGTGAACGGGGTGGCGAGGGCGTCGTACCGCTCGAAAAGCTCCGCCTGCCCGCCGAGCACGGTGATCGGCAGTCCCGCCGCCCGCGCCGGGGGGGCGTCCCGGTAGAGAACCCGGAACTCCAGGCCAGGGCGGTCGACGTGGCCGTTGGCCTCGGCCAGCACCTCGGTGCAGGTCCCGCAGTCGGGCTCCAGGAAGAGCAGCACCAGTGGAACCTCCGGTGCCGCCGGCGCCAACCGGGCGAATCCGGGGGCCGCTGCTCCCGGCCGCAGGCCGACCGACTCACGACGACGCTGGACCGTTCCGCTCGACAGCGCGTGCACCTGGCGTACCAGGCCCGAGACCGTGAAAGCCAGCAGGAGGATCGCGATCCAGCTCAGGATCAGTGCGCTGGTCTGAAAACTCATCCGGGCAGGCCCCCCTTTGTCATGGCGATGGACCGGGCGTTCGTGGGCCGCTCGGCCGGTGCCGTGGCCGGCTCGTACATCGCGGCGGGCAGATGCCACAGCAGCGCGGTGAACGTGGCGGAGGCCAGCAGCACGACGGCCAGTGAGGCGTCGATTCGATTCGCCGGAACGATCGAGCCGGACAGGAACAGTGCGACCAGCGCCAGCCCGGCGAGGATCGACGCTCGGGCCACCACCCAACCGGTCATCGGCAGTTCCACCCGGGAGCACCCGCACGACCCGGTGCGCCCGGTCGACATCAGGTACTGGCCGTAGCCGGCGTACAGGCCGAGCAGCGCGCCGCCGCCGACGAGGACCGCGGTGAGCAGGCCTGCACCGCTGTCGAGGAGCAGCGCCACGATCCCGGCGCCGGCGAGCAGGCCTTCGCTCGCGATGGCGAGAGCGGCGACCGCGACCGGAGCCGGTAGCACCCGGTGCGCGGCCAACGCCTCGGCGAGCGCCGCCGGTCGCGACAGGTGCTCGGCGGTGCTGACGAGCAGGGTGAGCAGGACGGTGTACGCGGCCACGCTGCTCAGCAGTCCGGACATCCCGGCCTACCCGGCCCTCTGGACGTGGAGCTGGTTCACCAGGGCGGGCACCTGCTCCACGGCCGTGTCGGCGAACGGCACCAGGCTGAGCCAGACGTCCGCCGCGGCCAGTACGAAGTAGGGCTGTCCGTCGGGGAGCACGTCCCTGAACAGCTCGCCCGCTCGCGTCTGCAGGCCGCGCCAGGAGGGCAGTTGCCCAGCGCGCTGCTTGGTGAGCGGTGCGATCTCCAGCAGACCGAGCCCGGGGACCTCTTTGAGCACGGTGGAGGGTTCGGCGAACTCGGTGCCGGTCTTCGGGGTCGGGCGCAGGGTCAGGCCGTCGTCGTGTTCCTCGACGCGCAGGGTCCGCAACGCCCCGAGCAGATCGATGGTCGCCGCGCCGTACATCTCGGTGAAGAAGCAGTGTCGCCGCCCCCGCCAGACCGCCACGAGCCGGTCCTCGGCCAGCTGGATCTGCGGGTCGTAGGATCGGATGCGCGCCGTCAGCAGCGTTCCGCCCTGGTAGGTGAGTTCCTCGTCGAACTTCTCGACGCCGAGCGTCCGGGCCACGTCGTCTGCGAGCCCGATCGAGCCGGCCGTGAACTCGTGCAGTCGGCCGCCGATCGTCACATCGGCCACGGACGTGAACGGTGCGCTGAGGTCGAGTGAACCATCGAGCAGGAACCGACCTCTGTCGACTGCCCGATGTGTCACCGGCGCCCCTCTGGCTGCCATGCGACCGCCCTTCGTCCGGGTCTGGAACTTCTCACCGGGACGATATATGGCCATGCAAATATTTGACAAGGTGGATCGAAGCCGCCCGACCGGCGGACGGCCGGTTCACCGATCTGGCCGGAGCCGGCGTTGAGGCTCGGCGTGGCTTCGGTTCGCAGGGACGGTTCTGGTCGACATGACCCATCCAACGGGGATCGACATGCCCGACGACGCTCCGCTGACTGCCTGGCCGCATCCCGAATCGAGCACTTCTGAGGCGCGGTGCGGCTGGTCCCGGGCAGTCCAGGACCAGCCGCACCGGATCGCGTCAGCGATGCAGCGCCCAGTCGGTGACGGCGCGGGCGACCCCCGACAACAGCCCGGACAGGGCGGCTGCCAGCAGGGCCAGCCGCGTGCGGCGGGATCGAGTCGGCTTAGGGATACGCATCGTGCGCTCCTTCTTGCAGGGGTGATCGGACAGGTACGGCGCCGTCACTCAAGCCTCTGGCCGTCAGGTGGATGCCGGCCGGGATCTGACGGAGAAAGACAACAAGCGACAGGCGACCGGCACCGGTCTGACAGAATCTGACGCCTGCGTCACCGAGTGTGTGGGAGGTTCGATTCGTGGCGGAGTCACCGATTGAGTCCGAGTTGCCGCGCGGGCCGCTGGGCGACCTCGTCAGCGCCCTTCGTCAGTTGCACAGTGACGCCGGAAGGCTGAGCCTGCGCAGGCTGAGTCAGCTCATCCGCGACCACCAAGAACTGCCGGACACCGTCAGCCACGACACCATCAACGCCATGCTGCGCGGAAACCGAGTGCCGCAGTGGACGAAACTCCGGTGCTTGGTGACCGTTCTGGTCCAGGCTTCCTTCCGGCGCCCCGACCTCGACACGACGCTGAAGCGGTTCCACGACCTCTGGATCGAAGCCGGACCGCCGAGTGACAGCGCCCCGACCCGCAGTGAAGAGCAGTCGAGTGTGCCGCGGCCAGCACCGGAGGACGACACGCTGACCCGGCTCGTGCAGGCATACACCCTCCGGACCGGACTGCCGGTGGCGCTGCCCCCGATCACCGCGACCACCGGCCCGGTCTGGGCGGTGGCGTTCTCCCCCGACGGCCGCTGGCTCGCCAGCACCGAGGACACGGTACGGCTCTGGGACGCGGGCACCGGGCAGCTCACCCTTTCGCTACCCGGCCACACCGAGATCGTCTGGGGAGTGGCGTTCTCCCCCGACGGCCGGCAACTCGCCACCGCCAGCCACGATCGGACGGTACGACTGTGGAACCTGGCCACCGCCGAGTCCACCGCAGTCCTGACCAATCACAACCACGCTGTCTGGGGCGTGGCGTTCTCTCCCGACGGACGATGGCTCGCCACCGCCAGCGAGGACGGCACCGCCATGCTGTGGCACCTGGAGAGCCGGTCGGTTCGCATCCTTACCGGACACACCGACGCGGTGTATCAGGTGGCTTTCTCCCCGGACGGTCGCCTGCTCGCCACCGCCAGCCAGGACCGGAGCGTACGACTGTGGGACGTGACCAGCGGCCAGCCCGCCGGGAAACCCCTGCGGGCACACACCGACCGGGTCAACGAGGCGGTGTTCTCGCCGGACGGGCGGCTGCTGGCCACGGCCAGCGCCGACCGCACCGCGACGCTGTGGGACCTGGCCGACCGACGGCCCGTCCGGTCCCTCATCGGGCACGCCGACACGGTCGAAGGAGTGGCGTTCTCCCCTGACGGAGGCCGACTCGCCACCACCAGCCACGACGGCACGGTACGGCTCTGGGACTCACAGACCGGACAACCCACTGGTGTCCCACTCGGTGGACACGGCGCGATGGTCTACCGGGCGGCGTTCTCGCCCGACGGGCACCTCCTCGCGACCGCCGGCCGCGATGAAACGATCAGGCTCTGGGCCTTCCGCTGACGATCAAGGCGGCGCTGACGAAAGTGCTGTGATCGACCAGGCAAGGTGCGAACCCGTTCGACGGCTTCACGCTGCTCGTATCGTGCGCCCGGACCGGATGGACCGTCGCCGAGGCCGGCGTCAGGGCAGGGGCCCAGCCAGGCGAACTCCGTCAGTGGCCGGTCCTCGAGCACCGCACGGTCACTGGAGGGGCCAAGGTCGACGGGCATCGCCCGTCTACCGCGGCTCCACGATATATTCAGACCGACCCGGGTGGCCACGGTGTAGAGCCACGAGCGCAGCGAGCCGCGTCCCTCGAAGCCCGCGAGTCCTCGCCAGGCCCACAGCAGGGTTTCCTGCAAGCATCGTCGGCATCGTGGGTCGAGCCGAGCAGGCGATAGCAGTGGGCGTGCACTCCCGGCGCAGCGGCTGGACCAGGCGGGTGAAGGCACCGATCCGCCCTGCTGAGCGCCGACGCCCCGAACACCCCAGGAGACCTCGACATGACCGAGAGACAGGCAAGTGCCCGTATCAATCGTGGGAGCGACACCTGGTCCCGGATCCACGCAGAACGCGCGGCACTGGCAGCCGACCTCGCGGGCCTGACCGGTCAGCAGTTCGCGACGCCGTCGTTGTGCACCGGTCTGACGGTACGCGAGGTGCTCGCGCACCTCACCGCAGCGGCCAGCCTGAACTCCTGGCGATGGCTGGCGGGCGTGATCCGCTGCGGATTCGACTTCGACAAGCAGGTGACCATGCGGCTGAACGAGCAGTTGGGCGCGACCGCCGCCGAGACACTGGACCGATTCCGGGGCATCGTCACGAGCAGGACCAAACCGCCACTGCCGACCATGGCGATGCTCGGTGAGACGATCGTGCACGGAGAGGACATCCGGCGCCCGTCGGACATCCGCCGGACCTACCCGATCGAGACCATCACGCAGGTCGCCCGGTACTACCAGGGCTCCGACCAGGTCGTCGTGGCCAAAGGCCGGGTCCGTGGCCTGCGACTCGTCGCGAACGACGGCCCCTTCACCACCGGCTCCGGGCCACTCGTGTCCGGCACCACCCTGGCACTGACCATGGCGATGACCGGGCGTACGACGTACTGCGACGAGCTCAAGGGCGACGGTGTCGCGACCCTCCGCGAGCGCTGCGCCCCGGCCTGATCCACAACGGCTGCGGCATTCCCGCTGCATGGCGGTGGCAGGCATGCCGCCGGTCCTGGCGCGTGGCGTCGCCGGGGTGACCGCGTCGGCCCGTACGGGTCTTCGGTGGGCGCAGCGTCTGACCGGCATGACTGCCTTTCACCGGACGGTGACGTGGTTGGTGGAGGGCGGGCCGCCGGCCGGGCCCGCCAGCCGGGCGAACGCGCCGCCGGCGGCCAGCAGGACGGCGGGCGGTCCCCACTCCACCAGCCGGCCGCCGTCGAGCACCAGCACCAGGTCGGCGTCGGCGACCGTGGAGAGCCGGTGTGCGATGACCAACCGGGTCATGGGTAGCTCCCGCAGCCCGGCCTCGACCGTCGCCTCGGTCACGGTGTCCAACGCGCTCGTCGCCTCGTCCAGGATCAGCAGCGCCGGATCGGCCAGCAGTGCCCGGGCGAGGGCGACCCGCTGGCGTTGCCCGCCGGACAGTCCGGCCCCGCCGTCGCCGATCCGCGTCTGCAGCCCCATCGGCATGGCCGCCACGTCGTGGTGCAGCGCGGCCAGGCGGATCGCTCGCGCGATCGCCGCGTCGGAGGCGTCGGGACGGGACAGGGTCAGCGCCTCGCGCAGGGTGCCCGCCCCGACGTAGGTCTCCTGCAACACCACCCCGATCTGCTGGCGCACCGAGGACAGGTCCAGCGTGGCCAGGTCGAGGCCGTCGAAGTGGATCTGTCCCTCGGTTGGCGCGTACAACCCGGTCAGCAGCCCGACCAGGGTGCTCTTGCCGCTGCCGGAGCCGCCGACCACCGCCACCTTCGTACCCGGCCGGAACACGGCGGTCACCTGACGCAGTGCCCAGGGGGAACGCCGGTCGTACCGGAAGCCCAATCCCGCCAGGCTGACCAGCCCGGTCAGCGCGGGCGCGGGCCGTCCCGGCGTGGGCTGTTCGACCGGCGCCTGCGCGATGTCGGCCAGCCGGTCCACCGTGGGCGGCAGCAACGTGAACGACGGCAGTCGCTGCGCCAGGGCGACCGCCGGGGTGATCGCGGAGACCGCGAGCGCCGCCAGGCCGACTGCCTGACCCGGCGAGTCGGCCCGCCGGGCCGCCACCAGGAGTACGAGTACCGGGCTGGCAACCGACCAGGCGGCAAGGACGGCGTCCGAGACCGCCGAGAGCCGGGCCAGCCGGTGCGACGCGGAGATCTCCCGCTGGAACGACTCCTGCCACCGTCGCAGCACCCGCCGCTGCGCCCCGGCGACCCGGATCGCCGCCATGCCCTGCAACGCGTCGGCCAGCCGGGCCGACTCCTCGCCCGAGGCCAGCAGCGCCTCCCGTTGCAGGGCGCCGGACCGGCCGCCGACCCACAGCGCCGTGACGACCTGCACGGTGATGACACCGGCGGTCACCAGGCCCAGCACCGGTGCCAGCACGGACACCACGGTCAGGTAGCCGACGGCCAGCAACGCGTCGAGCGCCGTGGCCACCAGCGACGACGCCAGCAGGTCCCGCACGGAGCCCACGGCGCGGACCCGGTCGATCAGGTCGCCGGCCGACCGCCGGTGGAAGTACCCGTAGACCACCTCGAACAGCCGACTCACCGTGTCGGTGCCGAGCCGGATGCCGATCCGCCGTTGCAGGGCCGTCACGGCCAGCCCGCGCACCAGCGACAGCGTTCCGGTCACCAACGCCAGTGCGGCTGCGGCGACGAGCCACGACGCCTGCGAGGGCGCGGCGTCGTCGATGATGGCGGCCGTCGCCCACGGCACGGCCAGCCCCACCACGGTGATCAGCAGGGACGCCGCCGCCAGCACCGCGAGCAGCCCCGCGTGCCGGCGCAGCACCGGTACGAGCAGCTCCCGCGCCGGTGCGGGGGTCGGCGTGGCCGGCGGTGCCGGGCCGGCGGGCTCGGCCAGCAGCACCACCCCGGTCGTGCCCGCCGAGAACTGTGCGGGAGACAGACGCCGACGGCCGACGGCCGGATCAACGATCTCGATGCCGCGCCGGCCGATCCGTTGCACCACCACGTAGTGGTCGCCGTTCCAGTGCGCCACCAGGGGCAGCGCCAACTCCCGCAGGCGGGTCGCGTCCTCCCGCAGCGCCGGCAGCGCGATCGCCCGGCAACGCAGCCCGAACTCCTGCGCCGCGTCCCTCAGGTCGCGCAGGCTCAGCCCGTCGCGGCCGACATCGAGCCGGGCCCGCAGGTGCGATACGGGCACCGCCCGGCCTGACGCCGCCAGCAGCATGGCGAGCGCGCTGGGGCCGCAGTCGGTGGCGGTGACCTGGAGGACCACCGGCACCCGCCGCCGGCGGATCACCTGGTGGGTGCCGTCCGGTCACGGGGCAGCCAGAACCACTCGATGTCGGTGGCGGCCCGCCGCCCGGCCAACCACTCGTCGAACACGGCCTGCTCGACCAGTGGTCGGGTGGCGGTGTCCAGCTCGGCCGGTTCCCGTGCCACCACCACGGCCGTCACCGGCGTCCCGGCGACCACCGTCGACACCGGCCCGGTGGCGTCGCGCACCTCGGGTGCCGCTGCGGCGGCGACCGTCCGCAGCACCCCGGCCGCCCGGCCGTCGCGGACGGCGGCGGCCACCGCCGCGAGTGCCGCTTCGCGGCCGGTGGGCAGTGTGCCTTCGGCGGTCCAGGCGACGACAAGGGTGTCGAACGAGGACCGGTGCCGCGCGAACCAGGCCGGCACCCGGTCCCCCACCACGTGCGCGCGCAGCCGGCCGACCGCCACCGTGTCGGCGACCAGGTCGGCGAAGTCCTCGGCGGACAGGCCCCTTCCGGCGAGCCACCGCGCGGTCGACGCCGGGTCGAGCAGACCCTTCGCCCGGCGGTACGCGTCGGCCGCCGCCTGGAGTTCATCGTCGGGCATCTCGACGGGGTGCAGTTCCAGTTCGGCGGCGATCAGGCAGGTGTCGACCAGGCGGGTGAGCACGTCGTGGTCGTACCAGAGGAAGTCGAGCGCGGTCAGGGCCTCCCCCACCCAAAGCGTCCTGGTGCCGACCCTGGCGAGATGGTGGTCGGAGTGCCGGATCGCCCCGCGCAGCGGCCACGGCAGTGCCGGCGTCGGGCTGTACGCGACGGAGACGGTGCCGGCGGGCTCGCGGAGCAGTACGTCGAAGGAGACCGACCCGTCGCTGGTCTCCTCGTCACGCACGACCGCGAGATCGGCCTGTGGCCACCGCTCCCGCAGGGGCGCGAGCCGGTGCCGGGCGTCGAGCAGGCTGGCGCGCCCGGTGGTCAGCTCACGCACCAGCGCGAGGGCCTCGTCGAGCAGGGCGGGTTCCAGGGTGGTCATGTGGCAGCTCCGGTGGTGGGCACGGCCTCGGTGAGCAGGTCGACCACGGCGGCCGTGATGGGTAGCCCGGTCTCCTCCTCGACCCACAGGTACTGGCCGCTGGGGTTGATCTCGATGTACACGTACCGGCCGTCGGGGGTGACGATCAGGTCGAGGGCGCCGTAGCGCAGACCGAGCAGGCGGGTCAGCGCCACGCAGCGCGCCGCGACGTCGCCGGGCAGGTCGTACGTGCTCATCGGCGTGTTCCGGTCGTCCTGCCGACGCCAGTCGTAGCGGGCGTGGTTGGACCGCTGCGAGTCGATGGCCGCGGTGAACACCCGGTCGCCGACGACGGTGACCCGCAGCTCAACCTTCTTGGGCACCCGGGCCTGCGCGATGAACGGGCAGTGCCGTACCCCGTCGACGTGCCCGATGTCGCGGTGGCTGACCGGCTCGGTGTAACGCATCAGCTCGTCACCGATACTGGAGTGGCCGACCTGCTTGGCGATCAACTGGCCGCCGGTGTGGGCGAACAGGTCGAGCACGGCGTCCGGGTCGTTGCCGACCACTGTCGCGGGCAGGTCGAAGCCGAGGCGCAGGGCGAACTGGAGCTGGCGGACCTTCTGTTGCGCCCGCAGGACCACCGGTCGGGCCGCGGGCAGGGTCGGCACGTCGAGGGTCTCCCACACGTCGCCTACGAACTGCCGGCTCTCCTCGACCACGAACCTGGCATACGGTTCGCCGAGGTGCGCAGGCGCGATCGGCACGCCGGGGCGGCGGAACCAGACGGCGGTGACCGCGTCGAGATCGACGACCCGGCGGCCGGCCGCGTCCCGGTGGCTCCCGCCCAAGCCGGTGCCGCAGGCGTCGGGGTGCCACACGAGGGTACGGGTCAGCCGCCCGTCCCGGATGGCGATCGACAGCGACGCGCGGGACGGCACGTCGGCCGGGTCGAAACGGACCCAGGCGGCGCCACGCCGGCGCAGCTCGGCCTCGGCCGCGTCGGCGTGCACGTCGTCGGGGGCGGTAAGGATGAGGATCATGTGCACTCCGGGCGGGTCGCCGTCGACGGCCCGGACACCGGTGCGGCCGGGCCGTCGAGGGCAGTTGATCAGAAGTCGGTGTCGGTGTCCGGCCGTCCCCCGCCGGGGATGTCGTCGATGGTCTTCGACGAGCCGGCCCCGTTGGCCGGCGGCAGGCCGCCGAGCATCCGGGCGAGCTGTTCGTCGGCCAGCTCCACCCCGTCGGCGGGGATGGTGTCGATCCGCACGGTCTTGCGCCTCATGGTCCTACCTCTATCCACATCGGTACGTCGACCGGTCATCGGCCGGCCGGTAGGAAGCAGTGTCGGCCGGCGGGCGGCAGCCGGCACCGGGGTGATCCCTGGGCTTGGACCCCGGTTCTACGCTTCCACGGTGTCTACCGAAATCGTGGCCGAGCGCTTCCTGTCGGCAGCTGACGGCGCCGACCCGGACCGGGCCGCGCGCCTGGTGTTCCAGGCGTTCGTCGCGCTGTCCCGCACCGCCGACAGTCACCAGATGTTCCCGCTCGTGGCCCGCGTGCAGAAGGCACGCGACGCAAGCCGTTCGGCGCGGACGGAACTGATCTGCTGCACGCTGGTGGGGATCGTGGCCACCCGGTCCCGCCTCGCCGACGGCCCGGAATGCCTCGACACCGCCGTACGGATCTTCGACGAGAACGCCTTCGGAGACGACCCGGTTCTGGTCGAGTGCGCGCTGACGGCCGTGATGACACTGATGCGCCCGCATGAGGCGCGGCGCTTCGCCCCGCTGGTTGACGCCCTCGACCTCGCCCCGGTGGACCGGGCGCGGATGCTCGCGATGATCGGCGTCGGCGACGCGTGGGCCGGCAACCTGGTTCGGGGGCAGGCCGAGCTGCGGGAGGCGGCCCGGCTCGCCACGCTCTCCGGCAGCCTCGACGTACAGGCCGAGGCAACATCGTGGCTGGCCAAGTGCGATGCGCTCCGTGGCGACCTGGACCTGGCGGCGGCCCACCTCGACCAGGCCCGGGAGTTGGCTGCGCGGGTCGGGTCCGCCTGGGTCGCCCGCCACCTCCCCGAGTGCACGGCCGCGCTGGCGTTCGCCCGTGGCGACCTGGATGCCTGGGCGGGACTGCTCGAACTCGTGGTCGCCACCGACACCGGCGTCACCGCCGGCCTGCACTACGAGCACCGCTGGGAACTGGCCACCCACCATGCCCAGGCCGGCCGGCCGGGGGTGGCCGCCGGCCTGCTCGCCGCCGTCGACGACCCGCCCCTCTCGTGGCCGGGCGGACCGGCGCTGCCGGCGTGGCGGGCCTGGATCCTCGCCCCGGACTCGCCGACGACCGCGGCCGCGCTGGCGGCCTCGCTCGGCGAGCTGACCCGGCCCGCCGAGCAGTTGCTGACGGCCCGCATCGCCTGGCTGCTCGGCGCCCACCACGGACGGTCCGGCCGGCGCGGCGAGGCAGCCCGGCTGCTGGAACAGGCGTGCGCGGGGTACGCCCGAACCGGTGCCGCCGGCATGCTCGCGCTGGTGCTGAACGACCTGCGGCTGCTCGGCGATCCGCCGAGCACCAGGCCCCCGGCCGTAGGCCCGGCCCGCGCCGACTGGCCGCCGGCTCTCGACGCGGTGCCGACGTTCGCGAACCGGACCGGCCAGCCGTCGCTGACCGACGCCGAGGCACGGGTCGCCGCCGCGATCGCCGACGGGCTCAGCAACCGGGAGGCGGCCCAGCGCCTGTTCCTCTCGGTCAAGACGATCGAGTTCCACCTCGGCAACATCTTCCGCAAGCTCGGCGTCCGCAACCGCACCGAACTCGCCACCCGGCGGGCCCGAACAGGCTGATCGGGGCTCCGCGACCCCCACCCGAGCCGCAGCCGAGAGCTGGTCGGGCCGGGTGCGGGGCAGCCTGCGTCGATACGCATCGTCAACGCGCTGGACGAGATCGCGTGCGGCGACGGCGACCACCACGGCGACCTCACCCCGCGCGTGCGCCCGGCGCGGCGGACACCTCGTATTGGTTGCGGCTGACGAACAACCTCACCTGGGGGGACGCGACGACGTCCAGCCTTGTTGGCGCAGTCGTTCGATGCCGTCCAGTAACAGGTCCAGAGCGAACTCGAACTCGAACTGGTCGTCGCAGCCCTGGCCGACGACCGAGGTGTCGTCGTGTGACGCCGCGGTGGCGATCGCCGCGAGGTGCGGGAACCGGGCGGCGGCCTCCGCCGGAAACGCCGCCGGCGGTTCGGGCTCGGCCGTGCCGGACCGTCCGGCGCGCCGCGATGCGTCGAACAACTCCTGGCTGAAGCCCAGCATGCGACTGCCCATCGCGTGCATCACGTGGTGGGCGAGGTCCGTGGAGAAGCCGCCCTTGCGGAGCGTCCCGACCATCGAGTCGAGGTAGCCGAGGATGGCCGGCGTCGCCTCGTTCCGCGACTCGATCGCGATCGCCGCCCAGGGGTGGCGCAGCAGCACCTCCCGCGCCGAGAGGATGCGCTCGCGGATCACGCGCTTCCAGTCGGTGTCGAGCACCGGAGGATCGATCTCGCCGACGACCACGTCGATCATGCCGTCGAGCAGTTCGTCCTTGTTCGCCACGTGCTTGTAGAGGGCCATCGGCACGACGCCCAGATCCTGGGCGAGGTTGCGCATGCTGAGGGACTCGATCCCCGCCTCGTCGGCGAGCGTGACGGCGGCGCGCAGGACGCGGTCTCTGCTCAGCGGCGCCCGGCGCAGCGTCTCGGCCTGCTCAGCCATCACGGTCCTCCACTTTCTGCCGGCGGTTGAACCCTAGCCACCTTGACAGGTGTACGGCGTACACCTACCTTGTTCACAGAAGGTGTACGGCGTACACCTGGAGAGGAAGAGATGAAGGCGATCGTCCAGTATCGATACGGTCCGCCGGAGATGCTCACGCTCGCGGACGTCGACGCGCCGGTGCCCGCGGCCGACGAGGTGCTCGTCCGGGTCGAGGCCGCCGCGCTCAACGCGTACGACTGGCACGTCATGCGCGGCGATCCACGCCTGGCACGCCTGTCGATGGGCCGGTCAGGGCCGCAGGCGCGAATCCGTGGCCGCGACTTCGCCGGCCGGGTCGAAGCCGTCGGCCCCGACGTCCGGCAGGTGCGACCGGGCGACGCCGTCTTCGGCGACCTGGGCGACGCCAACGGGGCGTTCGCCGAGTACGCCTGCGTGCCCGAGACCCTGGTCGCGCGCATGCCCGGGAACCTGACGCCGCAACAGGCGGCCGCCCTGCCGCTGGCCGGAGTCACCGCACTCATGGGCCTGCGCGATGTCGGGCAGGTCGAGCCCGGCCACCACGTGCTCGTCAACGGCGCGTCCGGCGGCGTCGGCACCCTGGCCGTCCAACTGGCCAAGGCGCTCGGCGCGACCGTGACGGGAGTGTGCAGCACCCGCAACGTCGACCTGGTGCGCTCCCTCGGCGCCGACCACGTCGTCGACTACACCCGCGACGACTTCACCCACGACGCCGGCCGCCACGACGTCGTGTTCGACCTGGTC
Source organism: Micromonospora sp. NPDC002296 (assembly GCF_040296145.1). Classification (NCBI taxonomy): domain Bacteria; kingdom Bacillati; phylum Actinomycetota; class Actinomycetes; order Micromonosporales; family Micromonosporaceae; genus Micromonospora; species Micromonospora sp. NPDC002296. Next base: position 29,255 of record NZ_JBEOWQ010000038.1, on the reverse strand, counting down.
GGCAACCGTTCCCTCACCGCGCTCCGGCGAGCGCTGACCCCGACCGGGACGCTCGTGCTCTCCGGCGGAGGCGTCCATCGCGGCGGCAGCCTCGTCGGACCGGTCTGGCTCATCGCGCGCGGGCGCTTGCTGGCACCCTTCGTGCGGCACCGCATCGCCATTCTCACCACCGCACCCAGCCGGCAACACCTCGACACGCTCCGCGCCCACGCCGAGGCCGGCCGCCTCACCCCGGTCATCGACCGGACGTATCAGCTGCCCGAGGTTCCCGAAGCCATCCGGTACCTGGAAGGCGAACACGCGCGGGCGAAAGTGGTCATCACCATCCGACCTCCCGACTGATGCCAGACGCCTCCTGCCGTTCCTGGTCCTACCGAAAGGCATCGCCATGATCAGGCTCGCCCGTTCAGTCCCGCGCACCACGCCTACCGACTCCACGGCCCCGCCGGACGGTCCGCGCACGGCCACGAGGGCGGGTGTCGAATGACCCAGCACACCGTCCCGGTCACCCGATCGGCATCACGGCCCCCGCCGGATGACCGACCCGGGTCGAGCTGGCACCTCCCGGTAGCGCTGGTGGCCCTCGCCCTCGTCCCGGTCGTCGCCGGGTCACTGCGGCTGCTCGAACTCGCCGGCGGCCCTCAGCTGCTACCCACCAACCCGCGCATCGATTCCTCCCCGGCGCCCGTCGTGGCGCACGTGCTCGCCGCGGCCCTCTACGCCGTCCTCGGCGCGTTCCAGTTCTCCGCCCGGCTGCGTCGTCGCCGTCCGAGCTGGCACCGACGGTCCGGCCGGACACTGATCGTGGCCGGTCTGATCGTCGCCGCCTCCGGGACCTGGATGACACTGTTCTACCCCGACGCCCCGGGCGGTGACCTGCTGTGGGGCATCCGGCTCCTGGTCGGATCGGCAATGGCGGCCAGCATCGTTCTGGGGTTCACCGCGATTCGGCGTCGCCATGTCGCAGCCCACCGCGCCTGGATGATCCGTGCCTACGCCCTCGCCGTCAGCGCCGGCACCCAGGCATTCACCCAGCCCGTCGGTGAGGCCCTGTTCGGCACGAGCGACCTGAGCACCGCCCTCTCCGTAGGGTCCGGCTGGATGATCAACGCCGCCGTCGCCGAATGGGTCATCCGACGCCCGGCTGGCCTTCGGGCCCCCTCCGGCCCGACCGGTTTCCGCGTCACTGGCAGGGCGTCCGCGCGCAGACATCGATGACCTTGCCGGTGAGCAGGAACACCGCCTTCTGCTTCTGGGCTCCGGCCTGGGCGCGCGGGAACTCGTGCGAATCGTCGCCGTACTCCGGGCCCACCGGGGCGAGGTTGGTCGGCGGTGGCGCGTACGCCGCGCCGCTGTTCCAGATCACGATCGCCGAGCCGGTGTACGGGTACCTGCGGATCGGCGCGATGCCCCAGTACGGCCGCGTGTCCGGTGACCAGCCGTCGGCGAGCGCGGGGGTGTGCAGGCGGGCGCCGATGGTGCGCGCCTGGACCTCCGCCGCGGCGGTGGAAACCTGTTGGTCGCCGAAGGCCACGTGCATCAGCACCTGGTGCGGCGGGGTGCCCGGCAACGGCCGGTCGGTCATGTGCTGGGCGTACCCGTTGGCCTCGGACCGGTCCCACAACATCTGCAGCAGCGCGAGAATCAACTGCTGGTCGACCTTGTCCGGGTAGTAGCCGTCCATGATCGCCTGGAACGGGGCGAAGTCCTTGCTGCGTTGCAGCAGCGTGGAGTAGTTCATTCCCGGCACGCCGAGCACCGACCGGGTCCAGTCCTGGGCGATGGCGGTGAGCGCGCCGCCGTTGATGCCGCCCTGGCTGTTGCCGTCGTAGCGCAGCCCGCCGGCCACGTCGATCAGCGGCCGGGCGCTGGCGTCCCGGAACGCCGGGTGGGCGGCGAACCCGCCCGGGTGGATCATCGCCCGGCCCAGGAAGAGGAAGTTCAGGAAGCTCTGCTGCACCCGGTCCACCACTGCGGGAAAGGCACTGAGCTCGGTGAAGGCGCCGGCCACGTAGGGGACGTCGGCGGCGGACATGCCGATCCAACTGGTCGCGCAGAAGGTGAAATCGTACGTGTTCGACATCGTCCTGACGTTGCCGGCGTTGATCTCGGTCGGCTTGCCGAGCAGGCCGTGACCGTAGAGCGAGAGGTGCGCCGGCCTCGTGGCGGAGGCACTGCGCGGGATGTTGCAGACGAAGTCCGCCGCCACCGTCGCGCCGGACGGCGTGGGCAGGGCGTTCGGCGTCGGCGGGGTCCCGCCGCCGCCGGCCGGACCGTAGTGCAGCCGGGAGCCGGGCCCGCCGTCGCCGGTCAGATAGGACGGTACGCCGATGGTGCCGGTCACCTGCCGGGCGATCAGCGGCTCCTGCTCCGGTGGGTAGTCGGTCACCTGCGTGACGGTGAACGACGGTGCGGCCCGGCGGAGGGCGGCGAACGCACCATCCCGGATCGCCAGCATCCGCCCGGTCAGACCGTGCCGGCTGGCCACGGTGAAGTCCCAGGCCAGGTAGAGGCTGTGCCGCTTGACGCCGGCTTTGGTCAGGTCGGTGAGGATCCGCTTCATCTGCGGGACACGACGGTCCCGATGGTCGAGGCCGGCACCGGTCACGTACGCCGTGAACGCCTTCGGCGCCGGGATCAGCGCCTCGTTGCCGTCGCGCATTCCGCGCAGTCCGACGACGTACCGAGTGTTCTCGGTCAGCGCCACCGCCGGCCGGATGATCAGCAGCCGGCGGTCCGACTGGCCGGCCGCGTGCGCGTCCAGCTCGGCCCAATACGGCGTACGCTTGCCGGTCCGGGCGTTCAGCAACACGATCGGCGCGTCCGGTGCCAGCGAGCGGCCGATGTCGGTGACCGGCGCGATCCCGGTCGCCGCGGCGTCGAGGCCGGGCACGCGCACCAGAATCGGCGAGCCGGGACTGAACCCGTCCTGCCGGTTCCATTCCGTCGGGTCGATCGAGGTCCCCTGCGCGTTGACGGGCATCGCGGAGGCCGCGAACCGCACCCGCTTGCCGGTCGGGCTGGTCCGATCCGGCACGGTGAAGTAGTCGTTCGGGAACGGCAGCAGGCAGGCCGTCGGGTCGATCGGGTCGCAGTCCCGGTGCCCGGCCGGTGCGGGAGTCGCGGGCGCCGCGGCGGCGCCCGCGCCGAGCAGGACGGCGCCTGCGGTCACCAGCACGGACACGGCAAGACGGAGCCGTCTGAGTGTGGTCACGCGCATCTCCTTCGACACTGGGCGGTGGATCGATGCAGGGGCTGACGGTGGTGGGTGGAGCGTGGTGTCCTTCCTACGCTCGTGAATGGATCTAGGCAAGGGGCCGCGGCTCATGCACCGCGCCATCGCCCGGGGCTCGTCACATGGTTGTCCTGTGCTCCTGGCTTCTGTCCGGCGACGTGGCCACGATGAAGCAGACCGGGTTCGTGAGCCGGATGCAACCGTCGGCGTCCCGCCGGGTGTCCAGTTCCGCAGCGAGCTGACGTTCCAGGCCGGGACGGCGTTCCTGCGGAATCATGTCCCAGAAGAGGCGTAAACCCTGTGCGTACGTCCAGCGGACGAACTCCTCCCCGGACGCCGCGACGAGTGGCACATCCTCGACCACGACCCGCGGCTCGACGAAGCCCGCGCCCCGCAGATGCCGGGTCATGGCATCAACCTCGTCGGCGGCGTCGAGGGCGTCAGCCGTACCGGCTGCGGCATCGGTCGCGGCGAAGTCACGCATGGCTCGCTGGAAGAACTCCAGCGCGATCTGCGACCCGTCCCCTTCGGTGCCGGCTCCGGGGACGGCGAGGGCGATCCGCCCCCCGGGACGCAACAGCCGGGCGTAGTTGGCCAGGGTGGCCGGGTGATCCGGGACAAGGGGGAGACTCATGCTCGCGGTGATCAGGTCGAACGTCCCCGGAGCGAAGGTTGGTGCCCGGCCGTCCATGACGACCGCCCGGGCGTTGACGATCCCGCGCCGGGCGATGTCCTCCTGGAGCAACTGGATCATCCGAGGTGCCAGGTCGATGCCGGTGACCTCACCGTCCGGGCCCGCCGCGGCCGCAGCCGGGAAGAGGACGGCGCCGCGGCCGGTGCCGATGTCCAGGACGCGTTCACCAGGCGCTACCGCCGCGTGGCCGACGAGCCTGCTGCCGACCGGTTTGAAGAAGGCGGGACCGATCTCGTCGTACACGTCGGCGACCGTGTCGTAGACGGCCCACAGCTGATCAGTCATGGTCACTCCGTACTAGCGGCGGCGCGGTGGTCACCGTGCCGATGGTTCCGGGGCCGCTGGTGCCCGGCTGTTTTCTCCGCACGCTCAGGAAGTGCAGCTGGAGCGGCAGTCCGACGACGACCTGGGGTAGGACCTGCTGGGCGTGGAACAGCAGCGCGAAGCCGAGGGCGGCGTCCGGCGCGACGTGCAGCAGACTGAGGCAGTAGACGGCACCGACCTCGAACGTGCCCAGGTTGGCGGGTGCACCGGGCAGGACGTTGGAGAAGTCGATGAAGAAGACCACCAGAACGACGGCGGCCACCGACAGACCGATGTGCAGCGCACGCATGACCGCGTAGGCGGCGGCCACGTCGATCGTCTCGCCGACGAGAATGAGGCAGGAAGCCGAACTGAACCGCAACCGGTCCTTCAGGAAGTACATGCCGTCGACCATGCTGTGCAGCATCTTCGGCAGTCGGTTCGCCCGGGCACGGTAGGCGGTCACCACGAGCAGACCGAGCAGCACGAGCATGAGGGCCGACACGCCGACGACGAAGCCGGTCACCCAGCCGGGCAGTCCGGGGACCACGAACGGCGTGGCCAGTGCCAGCAGACCCATGCAGGCCGCCCCGATCGTCTTCTTCAGCACGATGAGCGCACCGGTGATCCCGACCGGGACGCCCTCGTGCTTGAGCATCCACAGGCGGAGCAGCTCACCGGCGCGGGCCGGGCTGATCGACGACGCCGCCTGCGCGGCGAACTCGTATCGCAGGAGCCGGCCGGCCGGCGGCTGGTGTCGGGGACCCAGCATCACCACCCAACTGCCGGCCCGGACGACCTGGGCGACGAGGTTGAGCAGCACCGCGACCACCAACAGCGGCACATTCGCGCGGGCCAGCGTGTCGCTGAACGCGCGCGCGTCGAGCCCGCGCAGGAACCACCACAGCGAGATGACGGTTGTCGCGACGAGCACCACCCGGACGACGAGATCCCACCGTTTCCTCGACGCCGACCGGGTCTCACTCATCAGGGCAGACGTGGTCGGCGGCCATGGAGGTCGGCAGCCGCCGGGCAGCGGCACTGTGCGGCCACAACGCGCGCTCGGTGGCGTAGAAGCGGAGCAGGTCAGGGGTGTGGATGCCCAACTTCGCCCGAATCTCGCCCAGCGGCCAGGCGAGCAGGTCGCGCCACGGCACATCGCCGAGCGGTTGGATCCTCTGGTGAGCCGCGAAGCGTACGGCCATCTCGAACAGCAGCAGGTCGTCGCGGCTCAGCCGCCACGGCCCGCGGTACAGCTTGGTGGCCGCGAGGGTGAACAGCCTCTGCTGCCACCGACTGAGTCGTCCGCCGGAGCCCATCGTGGCCCCGAGCACGAAGGCCTCATCGGGCGGCAGGGTGCCGCGGCCGAGGACGATGTGGATGCTGTCGTGGCCGAACAGATCGACGTTGCCGGGCAAGGCGACCGGGCTCGCCGGGTTCTCCAGGAGCCGGACGTACCACGGGACGACGGAGGGGTCGTCGCCGGGCATCCCGGCGTGCGCCTCCGCGAGCGTCGCGGAGTCGTCGAGACCGGGCACCCAGTCCGACAGTGATGGCGGAGTTGTCACGATGGGCTCCCCTCCGTCAGGTAGACGAGTCCGCGGGTGCCGTCGACGGTGACGATCTGGCCGTTCTGAATGACCTTGGTGGCGTTTCCGGTGCCCATCACGGCCGGGATGCCGTACTCGCGGGCGACGATGGAGCCGTGTGACAGTGCGCCCCCGCTGTCGGTGATGATGCCGCCGGCGATGCCCAGCAGCGGGGACCAGGCAGGCGTGACGTACGTGGCGACCAACACGTCGCCGGGTCTCACCTCGGTGAAGTCCCGTACCGAACTGACGTGCCGGGCGGTCGCGGTGACCAGACCGGGACTGACCGCGAATCCGCTGAGATCGGCCGACGACTCGTCGGGGTCCTCGCTGCGGCCGAGGAAGGCGATCGGTAGGAAGTCCACGCCGGCCACCTCCACCCGCAGCCCTCGGGGCACCTGGGCGGGCGGTGACACCTGGCGCTGCTGCTCCCGCAGTTCCCGCCGCAGGCGTACGGTTTCGGCGAGATCGGCCGGCCGGTCCCCGGCCCCCAGGACGCGCAGCTGCTCGCTCAGCTCGTCGGCGCTGAGGAAGAAGACGTCGTCGGCGGCGCTCAGCGCGCCCGCATCGGCGAGCCGCCGTCCCAGTTCGAGGTACCCACGCCGGATGGTCGGCCAGCCCATCGTGAAGTAGTGCAGCGCCTCGTCCCGGACGTGGGCGTAGTAGCGGGTCCAGCGCAGCAGGGCCCGCAGCGCGGCGCGGCGGACCGGCTTGCGGCGCAAGCCGCGCAACAAGGTCGTGCGGGACTCTTCCCGCTGTCCGGCCAGGTCGCGCAGGCGGTCGTGCGGCGAGCGGAGACGACCCTCCCGGTACGCCTCAAGGGTGGTCAGGATCGCCGACGGATCCTCCACCGGCGTCGGCTCAACGAAGTCCAGCTGGTACGCCTGATGTGCGTACCCCTCCAGGAACTGGTCGAAGCCGTCCGGTGGCCCGCCCCCGGGCCCGTCGGCCGTGGCCAGCTCGAAGAGAGCTACGTCCATCTCGGAGGTCTTGGTCGGGTATCCCTGCAACAGCACCGCGAACCCGTCCTCGGCCGCCTCCGGCGGCGCCAGGGAGCGGTACAGGCGGTCGAGCAGCCACTCGCCGCCGTTCCAGTACCAGGCGAGCCCGCCGAGCAGCGCCCAGTACACCGCGCTGAGCTCCTCGGCCTCGTCGATGACGGCGAGCACGTCGCGGGTGGTCAGCGTAGCCGGGGTGATCCTGCGCAGCGCCTCGATCCGCTCGACGTGGTGCGGCAGCAGGGTCGTACGCCATTGCCGGTCGAGCCGGGCGAGATGGAAGCGGAAGAAGGCGGCCACGAGCTTGCCGGTCTGGACCGGGTGCCGCTTGAGTCGGGTGTCGAGCCGGATGTAGGCGTACCCGTTGATGGTGCCCGACATCGGCTCCGGCAGCAGGCGGTCGATGCGCGGGTCCGAACCGGACCAGTTCTGCTTCCACTTGCGCACCAGGCGGGGGAAGAGCGTCGTCGCGAAGAGCGGGGACAGCGGCTCCGGCAGCCACGAGTCGCAGATGCTGATCCGCGCCCACTCGGCGCCCTCGATGGGGCTGCGCCAGCGGACGCCCTCGGGCAGCACCACGTCCCGGGTCAGCGGGCGTGCCTGCAGGATCGCGATCCGGCCGTCCGTGATTGCCCACTCGATGTCCTGGGAGGTGCCGAAGTGCTCCTGGACCTCGATGCCCAGCCGGGCGAGCGCCACGGCCTGATCCCCGGTCAGCGAGGGGGTGTCGCGCAGTTGGGGCGGGACGTCGACGACGGTGGCGCCGTCCTCGGCGGGCGTGACCATGAGGGGTTTGTGGGAGTGTTCCGTGCTGAGCAGCCGATGGCCGTCGCGGTCCACCACATGGCGGTCGGGTGTGACGACGCCGCTGACCACCGCCTCGCCGAGCCCCCAGCTGGACTCGATGACCACTGGTTCGGTGACCGCGGCGGTCGGCGCGGTCACGAACATGACACCGGCGGCGTCGGCGGGCACCAGGGCCTGCACGACGACGGCCATGCGTGCCTCGGCGTGCGGCAGTCCCACCCGGTCCCGGTAGTGGATGGCGTGGACGTCCCAGAGCGAGGCCCAGCAGCGCAGCAGCGCGTTCACCAGCCGGTCGAACGTCCGGACCCCCAGCTCGGTGTGGTACTGGCCGGCGAAGCTGGTGTCCGCCGTGTCCTCCGAGGTGCCGGAGGACCGGACCGCGACGGCTCCGCCGGCCGGGCACACCGTCCGGAACGCCTCCTCCAGGTCGGTGAGCAGGGTCGCCGGCAGCTCGATCGCCTCGATCGCCGCGCGCAGCGTTCCGGCGGCCTGCTCGTCCCCGCGGGCGAGCAGGGCCAGGTGTGGTGCCACGGCCGGCTGCGCGAACCGTTCATAGACCGAGGTGGGCAGGCAGAATCCCGGCGGCACCGGTACGCCGACGCCGATGAGCTCGCCCAGGTTGGCGGCCTTGGCGCCCACGGTCGGCGTGTCGTCCCGGCCGACGGCCGACAGCGCGATGACGTCAGGCATCGTCGGCCACCCGTTGCACCCAGTGCTGGTAGTGCTTGCGGAAGGCGCGGACACCGTTGTCCCGTTCGACGTAGATGCCGTGCCGGTCGCCGGTCTCCAGGGTGTTGAAGATCGGCAGATCCTGGTTCGACGTGACGGTGATCTCCGGCCGGTGCACCAGGTAGCTCCGCAGGTCGCGCAGCCGCCGTCCGCTCGGCTCGATGGCGACGGCGATGTGCTGCACCGTCCGGTTGGGGGCGACCGGTGTGGTGGCGAGCAGCAGCCGGTACTGGATCACGTCGTCGGCCCAGTAGGTGATGCGCTGCCCGGCCGGCCAGCCGTCGACGCGCAGCACGAACTGCTTGGCATTGATCCCCAGCAGGTTGGCGAGGGCGCCGAGCCTGCCGGTGTAGGCCGGCCAGGTCAGCTCCGCGCCCATCCACGCGCCACCGGTGATGGGCGGCCCGTGTCCGGTCAGCTCGTCCGGCCGGTCGAGGATCCGCAGGCTCGGCTGGTCAGTGACGTCGAGGCCGTGCAACTCGACGAGGTGGTCCGGGTCGTACGTGTTCTCCAGGATCCGCCGGACGGTCGCTCCGGTGCGGTCGGCCAGCCGGAACCCGCGGGCGAACCCCGCTCCGGCGTCCAGCGCGGGGAACTCCGGCAGGGCGAACATCGGTTCGGCGCTGCCGTACCACGCCCAGACATAGCCGTGACGCTCCGCTGTCGGGTACGCCCTGACCCGGGCGCCGCGCGGGATGCGGTCGGTGCCCGGAACAGCGACGCAGGCGCCGTCACCGGTGAACCGCCAATGGTGGAACGCGCACCGCAGCGTCCCGTCGACGACCTTGCCGTCGGCGAGGCTGGCGCCCAGATGCGGGCAGGTGCGCGCCATCACCGTGGGGCGACCGCTGCCGTCCCGCCAGGCCACCAGGCGGCGGCCGAACAGCGTGATCGCTCTCGGCTTACGCCGCAGCCGGTCGGACGGCAGCGCGACGTACCAGCTCGCCGCCAGGTTGAGGCCACGGTCCGTACGCGTGCCGGCCGGCTGGTTCTGCACGGTCATCGCCCCGCACCGCCGACCGGTCCGGCGGGAACGGGGCGCGAACCGGTCAGCGCCGGTGGTGCGCCGTCTGGTCGAAGCGAGCGACGAAACGCCGTTGCCACGGTGTCTCGACGGCCCGGTGCAAGTAGTGCTCGCGGACGTAGGCAACGGCCTCCGCGGGGGGCACGCCGTCGAGGACCGCCAGGCACGACAGCGCCGTCCCGGTACGCCCGAAGCCGCCTCCGCAGGCCAGCTCGACCCGTTGCGTCCCGGCCCGGTCCAGCACCTCGTGCAGGACGCCGACGAAGTCCGTGCGGTCGGCCGGCAGCCAGAAGTCCCGCCAGCGTACCCAGCGGCTCTCCCACGTCACCGGCGTCGGCGGGGAGCCCACCAGGTAGACCCCGAACTGCGGCTCGGGTCCGTCCGGCAACGGATTCCGCAGGCCGCGGCCGCGCACCAGCCGTCCGGACGGCAGTCTCATGACACCTGCTGCGTTCGGCTGCCAGCCGGCTTCGGTCATTCGGAACACCCCCTCCACTACTCGGCCTCGGGACCGGTCCGGGAGAAAGCCTAGGCGACAGATTCCCCGAACCGGGACACCGGAGCAGGAATCGCTCGTCGGCGTCCCAGCCGGTGTGGCTACGGAGCACGGCCGTCACTCCTTGCCGGCGATGAGGACGGCGAACCCCACTCCGGGCAGCTCCGCGAAGGTGCGCATGCCGTCGATGAGCCCCAGCACCTCCTGCGCGTAGTCGCCCAGCGCCGAGATCCGCTCGGAGTTCGCCCGGACCCATGCGTCCACCACGGCGAGGGTCGGCGGGATCACCTGCTCGTGGATGTCTTCCACGTACCGGGTACGCAGCCCGGCGCGGGCGAAGAGTTGGGGATACTCGTCCAGGTACGGCGGCTGGGCCAGGTGGTAGTTCTGGTAGAGCTGTCTGACGAAGTCGTCCCGCTCCGGATCGTCCACTCGTTGGAGCACCGGTTGCGCGACCACCAGCCGGCCGGCCGGCCGCAGGATCCCGGCGATCGCGTTGAGCACGCCGGCCTGGTCGGGTAGGTGCTCAAGCGACTCGATGGCGAGGACCGCGTCGAACGAGCTCTTGTCGTACGGCATGGACGTGGCGTCGACCAGCTCGAACCGTACGCGATCGGCGACCCCCGCGGCCGCCGCCCGCTCGGTGGCGATGTCGACCTGCGCCTGGCTGATGGTGATGCCGACGACCTCGACCGGGACGGTCTCGGCGAGCCGGACGGCGGGACGTCCGGTTCCGCAGCCGAGGTCGAGCACTCGCTGGCCGGGCCGCAGCGCCAGCCGTTCGATCAGCAGATCGGTCAGGTTGTCGGCCGCTTCCCGCATGCCGACGTCCTCGTGCACGCCGTCCGGGAAGTACCCGAAGTGATGGCTGTCGCCGAGCATGTCCTCGGACAGCACGGTGATCTTGTCGTACATCTCCCCGACGCTCTCGCGGTCAGGGCGGTAGGAGTCGCTCACAGTGCTCCTTCTTCGGCGCGGTCGACCCAGGTCGCATACTGCTTGCGGAAACGCAGGAGGGCGTGGTCGTACCGGGTCGGGGTGGGCGCCGCGGTGTCGTCGGCGTTGCGGTAGATGGCGAGGTCTTCGCGGGTGCCCCACCAGTGGTGGGCGCGATAGGCGAGGTACACCAGCCGGTCCCGGGCCGGGTTGCCGGTACGGCGGACCAGTGACCAGCCGCGCAGGTGAGTACGCCCCGGACCGGCCGGCGTGACGCCGAGCAACTCCTTCACCACCACCTCACCGTCCAGCAGGAAGGTGAGGCGCTGCCCTGCGGGCCAGCCGTCGACGAGGAGTTCGAACTTCTCGCTGCGCAGCCCGAGCGCGCGGATCGCGGCGGGCACCTGAAGGCCGTGGAACTCCAGCCGGGCCCCGGTCCAGGCGTCCACGGGGATCGGCGGCCCGTTCTCGGCGGCCGCGGCCGGTTCCGGCAGGATGACCAGTTCCGGCGCACGATCGCACGCGACACCGTGCAGGGCCATGAAGTGGTAATGGTCGAAGGCGTTCTCGAGGACCCGGCGCGGCGTCGCGGCGGTCGTGTGCGAGAAGCGGTAGCTCAGGTATTCGCTCCGGCGCCCGGTCAGTGCCGGGACCTCCGGCAACGGGTAGGCCGGTTCGCCGCCGCCGTACCAGACCCAGAGGTAGCCGTACCGCTCGACGAGGGGATAGGCCCGCGGCTGTCTCATCGAGTGCGAGAGCCGCTGCATGCCGGGCACCGACGCGCACGCCCCGGTGGCGTCGAAGCGCCAGTGGTGGAACGCGCAACGCAGGCTGCCGTCGACCACCTTGCCGACCGCGAGGCTGGCGCCCAGGTGCGGACAGTGCCGCGGCATGATCGACGCCCGGCCGGTCCCGTCGCGCCAGGCGACCAGCTCGCGGCCGAACAGATCGAGCTTCCGAGGCCCGCGGCGCAGCTCGGCAGAGGCCATGGCGAGGTACCAGCCCGCGGCGAGCCGCATGTCGGTGCCCGGCTGCGACGGGGCCGTCCGGCGCGGTTGGTGCGAGATCGGGCTCGCCCCGGTCACGACCGGCTCCTGACCGGGGCGGTCGTGGTCTCGACCTTGCCCACCCACGACTGGTAGTACCGGCGGAACTGCGCAACGCCGTTGTCGTACGGGGTGCGCAGTGTGCCGGCGGTGGCCTCGGTCGTGTCGTAGATCGGGATGTCCTGCCGGGTTCCGGCGCGGCTCTGCCCGTAGAGCATGACGAGGTTGAAGAGCGTCCGCAGCCGGCCGGTGCGCGGCGTACCCGCCCAGCCGACCTGGGTGGTGACCCGTTCGGACACCGGCGTGATCGCCAGCAGCACCTTGAAGAACTCCTTGCCGTCGACGTAGCCGGTGAAGCGCTGGCCGCCGGGCCAACCGTCGACCAACAGCTGAAAGGCGTCACCAGCCGCGAACGTCGCCGCTTTGGCCATCCCCCAGCGGGCGGGATCGCGTACCGGGTGCCCGGGTGTGGCGATGCCCTCGAACCAGGCGCCGAGCCAGGCGGGGGAATCGATCGGCGAGCCGTTGTCGGCGGCTTCCGACTGATCGCGCAGCATCCGGAACTCGGTGTGGTCCAGTGACAGGCCGTGCAACGTCTGGAAGTGGTAGTAGTCGAACGCGTTCTCCAGCAGCTGCCGGGCCGTACCGGTGCTGCGGTCGGTGTAGCGGAAGCCGACGTAGCGATCCCGGTTCTCCGCGAGCGCGGGAAAGTCCGGCAGGCTGAACAGGGGCTCGTCGGTGCCGTACCAGACCCAGACGTAGCCGTAGCGTTCCACGGTCGGACAGGGCGTCAGCTTCGCGGTGGCCGGGATGCGTGCGGATCCGGGAATCCGCACGCAGGCGCCGGACCCGTCGAACTTCCAGCCGTGGAAAGGGCACCGCAGGCCGTCGTCGTCCACCTTGCCCAGTGCCAGGCTGGCGCCCTGGTGGGGGCAGTAGCGCGGAGCCACGACGGCCCGGCCCGAGCGTTCCCGCCACGCCACCAGATCACGGCCGAACAGCTGCAGGGCCACCGGGCGGTCGCGCAGGCGGGCTGTGGAGAGTCCCGCGTACCAGCTGGCCGCCAGGTCCGCGGGAACGGGATCGGCGGCCGGCGCGGGCAGGGCCAGCCGGTCGGTATGCCTTCTGGTCATTCGCACGATCCCGTTCAGTTGGTACGGGTGAGGATGTAGTCCGCGATGGCGCACAGGGGCTGAGCACCCGCGCCGAACAACTCGACGTCCTGCTTCGCCGAGGCGATGAGTTCGGTGGCGCGACGGCGTGACTGGTCGAGGCCGAGCAGCCGGGGGAACGTCGCCTTGCGCTGCTTCTCGTCCTTGTGCGGCGTCTTGCCGAGCTCGTCCAAGGTCGACGTGACGTCCAGGATGTCGTCGATGATCTGGAACGCCAGGCCGATCTTCATCCCGTACGACTCGGCGCGGCGGACCCTCTCCTCGTCCGCGCCGCCCAGAACCGCGCCCGTCACGACGGCGGCGCTGAGCAGCGCGCCGGTCTTGCGGGTGTGCATGCTCTCCAGCGTCGCCAGGTCGACGTCCTCACGGTCGGCCATCTGGACGTCGATGACCTGGCCGCCGATCGCGCCGTGGATACCGATGGTGTGCAGCAGAGTGTGGATCACCCGCAGGACCCGGCTCGTCGGCGCGTCCGTGTGCAGGAGCACGTGCTCCAGCGAGTACGACAGCAGCGCGTCGCCGGCGAGCAGAGCCATGCCTTCGCCGAACACCTTGTGGTTGGTGGGGCGTCCGCGCCGGAAGTCGTCGTCGTCCATCGACGGCAGGTCGTCGTGGATCAGCGTCGCGGTATGCAGCATCTCCAGGGCAACCGCGGTCGGCATCGCCACCTCGGTGCTGCCGCCGCAGGCCGCACAGGCGGTGAGACACAGGATCGGCCGGACCCGTTTACCGCCCGCCAGCAGCGAATATCTGATTGTTCGGTACAGCTCGTCGGGCCCGCCGATCTGGATCGCCCGCTCGAGTTCCCGGTTGATGAGCTCACGCTGTGAGCGCAGGCGTGATGGCAAGTCAATCTGTTTCAACATTGACGTTCCCCCATGGGTGCAAAGCCGGTGCAACCGTACTCCGCTCGTCGCAGAGAGTCAATGTTCATCTGTTATACATTGATTTTGCCCATCGCCGGACGACGGTGTTAATGTAGCGCCAGGGCTGAACCACGGGGGTGAAGTTATGATCAAAACGGCCGCCACCGCCCGGCGTCGACGTCGAGAAAAAGCGGGCTGACCCGGGAAAACAGCGAGGATTTGCGGCGGTCGACACTGCCGCGTCGACCCTTTGGCGGTGCTGCGGCGCCGCCATTTCCGTGTCGATCTTGGCATGCCGCCACCCGGCGCCGAACGGACACCCGCCAGGGTCGGCCACGATTTCGCATTGATGTGAACTTGCTATGACAACGATGAACAGGTCCGTTTACATTCATCGCGCCCGCGTGGGCGCCACCGACGGTGGAGAAGTGCATGGCGATACCTGACGCCCCGCGGCGGATACCCGTGATCGGGCATGCCGCGGTGCTGCTGTCCGACCCGCTCGGCTACCTCTCCACCCTGCCGGCGCACGGCAACGTGCTACGCCTCGCGCTCGGACCGGTGCGGATCGTGGTCGTCTGCGACCCGGAACTCACCCGCAGGGTCCTCGTCGACGACCGCACCTACGACAAGGGCGGCCCCTCCTTCGACTCCGGGCTCGAGGAGTTCGGCGACGGCCTCGCCTCCTGCCCGCACAGCCGGCACCGTCGCCGCCGTCGCCTCGCGCAACCCTCGTTCCACCACAGCCGCCACCCCGGATACGCCCGGGTGATGACGGGCCACATCGACACGGCGACCGCCGGCTGGCGGCCGGGCCAGGTCCTGGACGTCCGGGCCGAGATGGCGTCACTGTCGATGTCGATCGCCGTCGCGACGATGTTCTCGTCGTCGATGCCGGCCGACCGCCTCCGGCAGGCGGTCGGCGACCTGCAGACGCTCGTCAGCGGCATCCACCGCACCATGTTGCTGCCGCCCGTGCTGACCCGGCTGCCGCTGCCGGTCAACCAGCGCTACCGGAGGGCCGTCACCCGCCTGCGGCAGACGATCGGCACCATCGTCGCCGAGCGCCGCGCCCACGCAGGCGACCACGACGACCTGCTGGCCAGCCTGCTCGCCGCCCGCGACGACCAGAGCGACACGCCGTCCTCGCTGACCGAGAACGAGGCGGTCGACGAAGTCATGACGTTCTTCGCCGCCGGATCCGAGACGATCGCCAACACCCTCGCCTGGTCGCTGTACCTGCTCTCGCAGGACGCCGACGTGCGGGCCCGGCAGCGCGCCGAGGTCGAGCAGGTCCTCACCGGCGATGTGGCTACGTTCGAGGACATCCCCAAGCTGGAGCTCACCACGCGGATCGTCACCGAGTCGCTGCGGCTCTACCCGCCGGCCTGGATCGTCACCCGAGCCGTCACCGCCGACACCGAGCTCGGCGGGCACCCGATCCCGGCCGGCACGTTCGTCGCCTGGAGCCCGTACCTGCTTCAGCGCCGGGCCGATCTGTACGAAGAGCCCGACCGGTTCCGGCCCGACCGGTGGGACGCGACGCGCTGCCCGGCACCGCCGCGCAGCGCGTTCGTCAGCTTCGGCGGCGGCGCCCGCAAGTGCATCGGCGACCAGTTCAGCTACGTCGAGGCCACGCTCGCGCTGGCCACGATCACCCGCCGCTGGACCCTCGACCCCGTTCCCGGGGCCCGCGTCACCCCGGCCGCCTCGACGACGCTCTACCCGAAGAACCTCCGGATGCGGCTGGTCCGGGAGGCATCCTGATGGGGAATCGGGCGACGATGGCACGCGTACGGGAGCGGCTCCGCACCGAGCACGCGGTGTTGTCCAAGTCGCGCGGCATCTTCCGGGAGTACGTGACCGAGCTGTACCACCCGGCGCAGGAGCTGACCCGATGGCAGCGGGCCCGGTGCACTCCGCTGACGTTCCTCGTGGAGTACCTGGTCTACCGGGTCGACGCCGTCGCCGAGGACAGCCGCGACCTCGACCTCGACGTGGCGGACAACCAGCACTACGACAAGTTGGTCCGCTACAAGTACAGGTTCGAGGCACTTCTCCGCCGGGCCCGCGCCCACAACGACGCGGTGGCCCGCCAGCTCGATCTCGGCGAGCAGTACGTGCGCCTGGAGAACAAGGTGACCACGCACGGCGTCGCCGACCAGCAGCAGGTGCTCCGGCTCGCCGAGCTGCGCTCCTCCGACGTACGGCTGCTGCACGCCATGACGTTCGCAATCCTCCGCCGGCCGATCGACCAGGATCTCCTCGACCTGCTGTGGCCGGTGGAGGTGCTCGCCGACATCGGCAACGACCTTGAGCACTACACACAGGACGTGGCGAGCGGGCAGTTCAACACCTACGACGCGATCGTACGCCTCCACGGTGACGCCGCGCCCGCGCGGCTACGCGCCCAACTCGACCGGTACGAGGCGCTCTTCCTCGAACGTCTCGGCAGCTTCCCCGCAGCCCGGCGCGACCGCCTGGCCGTGCTCGGCACCCGCCGCTACCGGCAGCGTACCGCCCAGATTCCTGAGCCGATCCTCGAAAGGGCTCCATGACCTCGAACATCGTCGTCGTCACCGGCGTCATCTGTGTGATCTTCTGGCTGATCGCCTACGTGGGGATCATCTACCGCGGCTTCAAGGAACACACCTACGGGATGCCGATCGCGGCGCTGGCCACCAACCTGTGCTGGGAGGCCGCGTACGGATTCTTCATCAACCCCTTCGCCGACCACATCCACACGCTGAGCATCGTCTGGTTCCTCTTCGACCTGGTGATCCTCTGGCAGGTGTACCGGTACGGGCCCACCGAGTTCGACGCGCCGGTACGCCGCTACATACGGCCGGTGGCGCTCCTCGCCATCGCGGCCGCGTACCCGGCGATGCATCTGGCCTTCTTCGAGTTCAACGACCCGGACGGCGAGTACACCGGCTTCGGCATCAACGTCATGATGTCGATCCTGTTCATCACGATGCTGGTGCGCCGGGGCAGCAGCCGCGGCCAGTCGCTCTACATCGCGGTCGCCAAGTTCCTCGGCACGCTGTTCGCCTGGATCGCCACCGCGCTCACCGTGACGACCAGCGTCACCCAGCAGTGGCCGGACAGCCCGGCCTCCTTCGTCACCGACAGCGTGACGCACCAGGACTATCCGCTGACTCCCCTGGTCAACTATCTCTATCTGCTGGTCTTCATCGCCGACATCATCTACATCGTGATGCTGCGCCGACGGCTCAAGGCCGAGGGCGTCCGGCCCTGGCGGCACTTCTGAGGAGGACGGACATGGCCTGGATCCTGTTGCTCGGCGCCATCGCGTTCGAAGTGACCGGCACGTCGGCGCTCAAACACAGCGCCGGCTTCACCAAGCTCGTGCCCACGATCGTTGTCGGCGTGGCGTACCTGCTGTCCTTCACGCTGCTCGCCTTGGCGGTCCGGCACCTACAGGTGAGCGTCGCCTACGCGATCTGGTCCGGAGTCGGCACCGCAGCGATAGCGATCGTCGCCCGGTTCGCCTTCGGCGAAGCGCTGACGCCGGCGAAGATCGCCGGTATCGCGCTGATCATCGCCGGTGTGGCGACCCTCAACCTCGCCGGCGCGGAGTGACCGGGTGCGTACCGCCGTGGTGGCGGTGGCCGAGTACGCCATCTACCTGGTCACCGCCGCATTCGCCGTGTCCTGCTGGCGCCTGCCCGAGCCCTCCCGGCGCGTCATCGCCGTCCAACTGCTGGTGGCCACGGCTGCCACCGTCGCCCTGGTCGGACTCGCCGCGCTCGCCTATCACCACCCCCGGCCGTTCGCCGACGGCCAGGTGCAGCCATGGTTCCCGCACGACGCCGACAGCGGGTTCCCGTCCGACCACACCACCGCGACCACGATGATGGCAGCGCTGCTGTGGCCGTACCGTCGGGCCGTCGCGGCGGCGCTGATGGCGACCGCCGCGATGATCGGCGTCGCCCGGGTTCTCGCGCACGTGCACTGGCCGGTCGACGTCGTGGCTGCGATCGGAATCGGCGGCACCGGCGCGGCGCTGGGCTGGTGGCTCGGGGGGCTGATGATGCGACCACGCCGCCGGACGCCGGCGGGGCCGTAAGAGGACCTCCTCCCGCTCATGCGGACCGGGCATGCACTGGCCGGTCGACGTCGTGGCCGGCGCTGCGGCTGCCCGGGCGGGCTCCGGAACGCGGGATGCGTCGGGCGTCGCAGGGTGCGTACAGTTTCGGGTCGGACTTGGGGTGGGGCCGGCTGGATCCGGCACCGGAAACGGGACGAGACAGAGACGCATGGCGGAAATGAACCTGGAGAGCGGTCAGCACGCGATTGACCGCGACCGGCTGGAGACCTGTCTCAGCGTCTTTGCGGCGTTGGAGGCCCTGCCTCCGGATCATCCCGACGTGGTGCAGGTGCAGCGGGCCACCGCCAAGCTCTACAAGGTGATCAAGCAGCGGCGGCGGGAGGAGCGTCGGGACGCCATCCTGGCGGCCGACCGGGCGGTGACGGCTGCCACAGCCACCGGCGCCCCCGGGCGGATCGACGACGAGACCCAGGGCATTCCGCTCGCCTCGCCCACCGCCGGCGCCACGGCGGGCGTCCTGCACAACGCGCGCGGCTGCTACGTCTGCAAGCAGCGCTACCGCGAGGTGGACGCCTTCTACCACCAGCTCTGCCCGTCCTGCGCGGCGCTCAACCGCGAGCGCCGGGACGCGCGTACCGACCTGACCGGCCGCCGCGCGCTGCTCACCGGCGGCCGGGCGAAGATCGGCATGTACATCGCCCTACGGCTGCTGCGGGACGGCGCGCACACGACGGTGACCACCCGGTTCCCGCACGACGCGGTCCGCAGGTTCGCCGCGATGCCGGACAGCGCGGACTGGCTGCACCGCCTGCGGATCGTCGGGATCGACCTGCGCGACCCCGCCCAGGTGATCGCCCTCGCCGACTCGGTCAGCAGCCAGGGGCCACTCGACATCTTGATCAACAACGCGGCGCAGACCGTCCGCCGCTCGCCAGGGGCGTACGCGCAGCTCGTCGCCGCAGAGGCCGCAGCCCTGCCGGACGGCCCCCTGCCGGAGGTGATCATGTTCACCAAGCCGGCCGGCGGCCCGGCCAGGAGCCTGACCGCCGGGCCGAAGTCGACCGCGCTCACCCCGCACGCGCTGACCGCGCTGGCGTTGACCAGTGGCTCCGCCTCCCCGGAGCGGATCGCGGCGTCCACCGCCATCGACGCCGGCGGCCTCGTGCCGGACCTCGATTCGGTCAACAGCTGGGTGCAGCGGGTGCAGGAGGTCGACCCCCTCGAGCTGCTCGAGGTGCAGCTGTGCAACGTGACCGCGCCGTTCGTGCTGGTCAGCCGGCTGCGTCCGGCGATGGCCGCGGCGAAGGCCCGCCGCAAGTACGTGGTGAACGTGTCGGCGATGGAGGGCCAGTTCGGACGCGGCTACAAGGGCCCAGGGCACCCGCACACCAACATGGCCAAGGCCGCGCTGAACATGCTGACCCGCACCAGCGCCCAGGAGATGCTGACCGACGGCATCCTGATGACCAGCGTCGACACCGGTTGGATCACCGATGAGCGGCCCCACCCGACGAAGATGCGGTTGGCGGACGAGGGGTTCCACGCCCCGCTGGACCTGGTCGACGGCGCGGCCCGGGTGTACGACCCGATCGTCCGCGGCGAGCAGGGCGAAGACCTGTACGGCTGCTTCCTGAAGGACTACGCGCCCTGCGAATGGTGATCGGAGAAGTTGCACATGGCAGCTGACCAGGGCACGTGACGCTGACACGGCCACGCCAGATGCCCTGCCGCTGCTGGCGTGCCCCCGTTGGCAATGATTTTCCATATAAGAACCTCTGGCGAAACTTCCCTCCAGGCGGGACAGTGAACGGCAACGATGCCTCACCCCGTGGAGCTGCCATGGCCATGACACCGCTGCGCGCCGTCGCCCTCGCGGGTGCCACCGCGCTCGCCCTCCTCGGCACCACCGCCCCCGCAGGGGCCACCGGAGCCAGCACGGCCGCCCACGACGAGCAGATCACCTGGCAGGGCTGGTCCGGGGCCACCCTGTCAACCGGCGCCACCGCAGGCACTACCGTCACCGCCGCCGGGCTCACCCTCGGCACCCCGGTCGGCACCACCGTCTACAAGGACCCGCACACCAGCATCAGGCGGACCTGGGCGTACGGCACCTGGACCTCGCCGCTGACCGAGGTGGGCTTCGGGGCCAGGGAGCTGATCGCCTCCTGGAACGCCGACACCCCGGCCGGCACCTGGCTCCAGGTCGAACTCCAGGGCACCTACACCACCGGCACCCGCACCCCATGGTACGTGCTGGGGCGCTGGGCCTCCGGCGACGCCGACATCAAGCGGACCAGCGTCGACAGGCAGGGCGACAGGACGTCCAGCATCTCGACCGACACCTTCGCCATCGACAACGCGAGCGCCGGGGTGCTGCTGCGGGCGTACCAGCTCCGGCTGACCCTCTACCGCGACCCGGCGAAGACCGCCTCCCCGCTGGTCCGCTCGGTCGGCGCGATGAGCTCGAACGTGCCGGACCGGTTCACCGTCACCCCCAGTGCCGGCCATATCGCCTGGGGCACCGAGCTGGCGGTCCCCCGCTACTCGCAGAACGTCCACGCCGGCCAGTACACGCAGTACGGCGGCGGCGGTGAGGCCTGGTGCTCGCCGACCTCCATCGAGATGGTGATCGAGTACTGGGGGCGGAAGCCCTCCGCCGCCGACACGTCCTGGGTGGACCCCAGCTACGCGGACCCGACGGTCGACCACGCCGCCCGGATGACCTACGACTACCAGTACAAGGGCGCCGGCAACTGGCCGTTCAACACCGCGTACGCGGCCAGCTTTCCCGGGCTGGAAACGAAGGTGACCCGGCTGCACTCACTCGACGAGATCGAGCACTTCATCGCCGCCGGCATCCCTGTGGTGGCCAGTCAGTCCTTCCTCGCCAGCGAGCTGACCGGGGCGGGCTACGGCACCGCCGGGCACCTGATGGTGGTGGTCGGCTTCACCGCCACCGGTGACGTGATCGCCAACGACCCGGCCTCGCCCAGCAACGACGCGGTACGGCACGTCTACTCCCGGACGCAGTTCGAGCAGATCTGGCTGCGGACCAAGCGGACCACGGCCAGCGGCGGCGCAGGCAGCGGCTCCGGCGGCATCGTCTACCTCATCAAGCCGACCGGAATGGCCTGGCCGCAGGTGACGGACTCCACCAACTGGTAGCGACGGTCGGCACAGTCGCCATCGGGCACCGGCACCGGCCCTCCCTCGACCGACCCCGGGCGGCCACCCGCATCGCCCCTGCGCCGCGGTGGCCGCCCGGTCGGCATACCGGCTGCGATCGGTGAACTCGGTGGCGGCAGGGCGGGACGCGCGAGCCTGGCACACGCTGCCGCCACCTGATTCGGTCGCCCGGCGGTCCTACCCCGGCAGCCAAGCCCGGAAGTACCAGCCGTTGTATTCGCTGTTGGGCAGGGTGCGGTACTCACAGTTGCTACTGACCTCACCCCAGTAGCTGGCATCGATGCGGTAGCGCTCGCACTCGTCGTAGGTCACGAAGTAGCCGTTCCAATCGAATTGCACGGCGGCGGCCGGGGCCGGCTGGACGGTGAAGCTGACGGCTGCCGCGGCGGCGGCGACAACCCCGAGGCGTGCGAGCCGGCGGCGGAGCGGCTGGGGCATTGCGAGTCCTTCCGGAGTGGTGACGAACCTGCCGACCATTATAAATCCACGATCGCCGATTGATGATCCACCGTCCGGATAGCCTGGACCCACCAATATCGGCGGATGCCACCGCCACGGCCAGCCTGTCGCCGGCTCGACGATCTGCATGGCCCGGAACTCCGATCCCGCACCGCCGGAAAGCAGCACCACCGGTCGCTTCTCATCGATCTGGGCCCACCAGAGCTCGCCACGCTCCACGTACCGACCCTGGCAACGCCGTCAGGTCGGCGCTGTCGGGTCGCACTGGTTGCGCCTCCTGCGTCAGCGCGGCCCGCGCCCCCATGGACCGGAGGTGCAGGGGCCGAGCCTTTCGGGCGTCCCCACGGCTGGGGCCGTGCGTGGCCACGGACGCAACCCACGAGGGAGAGCCGTGACCCGCTTTCCGTACGCCACCGCATCGATCATGCGGAGCGCCCAGCGGGACCCGAACCCCTGGCCTTCCGATCCGCGTGATCGGTCGTCGTCGACGATCACGGCACGGGCCTGTCGCAGGACCCCGATGAGCCGGTCGATGCACGCCGCGTGGAACTCCGCGCCTCCGGGCATGGTGCGACGACGTTGGGGATCGGTGCCCGAATCTGTAACTATCCGTTGCGTGATGCTCACCAAAGGAACTGGTCGTTCGGGGGCGTCGGAATGAGCGGCCGGCTGGGCACGCTCCTACGGCGGCACCGTGCATCCGCCGGGCTCACCCAGGAGGAACTCGCCGAGCTGGCGGGCGTCGCGGTGCGTACCGTGCGGAACCTCGAACTCGGCCGGGTGGCCCGACCTCAGCGCCGCACCGTGGAGGAACTGGCCGACCGGCTCCGCCTCTCCGAGCCGGACCGGTCCCGGTTGCTCTCCGTGGCCCGTGGCGGCCCGGACAACGACCGGGCGGGCTCGCTGCCCGGGGACCTGGCCGACTTCGCCGGCCGGGCCGAGGAGCTGCGCCGGCTCGCCGGCGAGGCGGAGGCCGCCTGCCGGTCCGGCGCCGTCCGGGTCGTCGTCGTCAGCGGCCCGCCCGGCGTGGGAAAAACCAGTCTGGTGGTGCACTCCGCGTACGCCCAGGCACGCCGGTTCCCGCACGGGCCGCTCTTCGTCGACCTGCGGGGCATGGACGACGAGCCGACGACCCTGGCGCAGGCCCTCGACCAGCTACTCACCGCCCTCGGCGTGACCCAGCCACCGTCCTCGCCGGACGCCCGGCTGACCCTCTGGCGCACCCTCACCGCCGACCGACGAGGGCTGCTGGTTCTGGACAACGCCCGGGACGAGGCGCAGGTGCGGTCTCTGTTGCCGAGCGGGCCAGGCTGGCTGGTCCTGATCTCCAGCCGGAACACGCTGGCCGGGCTGGCCGGGGTGTACCGGTTGCCGCTGGCAGTGCTGTCGAACGTCGAGACGTACACCCTGCTCGCCACGACGGTGGGCGGTGGCCGGATCGACACCGAGGGCACGGCGGCGGTGGAGCTGGGCCGGCTCTGCGGCGGGCTGCCGCTCGCCCTCCGGGTGGCCGTGAACCGGCTCGCGGTGCGTCCGGAGTGGAGCGTGCAGTCGCTGGTCGAGCGGCTCCGTGACGAGCAGCGCCGGCTCGACGTGCTGCGGGCCGGCGACGTCCAGGTGCGCAGCGCCTTCGAGCTGTCGTACCGGCTGCTCGACGCACCGGCCCGGCGGGCGTTCCGGCTGCTGGCCGCCGTTTCGCTGCCGCAGTACTCCGCGCCGGTGGTCGCGGCGCTGACCGGCGAACCCGTGACGGTCACTGAGGACCGGCTCGACGGCCTGGTGGACGCGGGACTTCTCACCGCTGGGGCCACCCCCGGTCGGTACGTCCTGCACGACCTGCTGGCGCTCTTCGCCGCCGAGCGGGTCGCGGGGGACGAGACGGCGGAGGGCCGGGAGGCGGCCAGGGACCGCCTGGCCGCGTACCTCCTGGACCGGGTCGCGGCGGCCGAGGGGTGGCTCGACCCGGTCTGCCGGGAGCCGTCGGGCGGTTTTCCCACGGCAATCGCGGCGGTGGGCTGGCTCGACACCGAGCGACCGGCCTGGTGGTGGGCGGTCCGGCACGCGGCAGCGCGGGGACGCCATCACGAAGTCCTGGCCGCCGCCCGGCACCTGTACTGGTACTCCGACCGGCGACACCTGGCGGTGCCCTGGGACGAGCTGTTCGGCCTGGCGGTGCGTGCCGCGCGGGCGCTCGGCGACCCGGGCGCCGAGGCCACCCAGCGGAACAGTCTCGGCTGGGCGCTGCACCTGGTCAAGGGCGAAGCCGACGAGGCTTTCGTCGAGCATGACACCGCGCTGGCGCTGGCCGAGGCGGCCGGTGACCCACGGACGATCGGATGGTCCCGCTGTTACCTGGCCGGCCTACTGAGCAGGCGGGGCGCTCCCGCCGAGGCGGTGGAGCAGTTCCGGGCGGCCAGGCGGCTGTTGTCGGACGCGGACGACAAACTCGGCTGGATCGTGGCCTCCTATTCGCTGTCGGACCTGCTGCGGTCCCTCGGCCAGCTCGACGAGGCCCTGGAGTTGGTCGAGGACGCCCACGCCGGCTGGGCGACCGCCCTCCCGGACCGGCTCTCCAGCCGTCCGCTGCGGGGCTGGATGCGGCTGCGGCTGGGGTTGTTGCAGGCGGACCTCGGCCGGTTCGGCGACGCAGAGGCCACCCTGCTCGGGGCGATCGGGGACTTCGTCGCCGGGGACGACCCGAACGCCAGCGGCCGGACCCACCTGAGCCTCGCCGAGGTGCTGCTGCGGGCGGGGGAACCGGACCGGGCCAGGCACGCGCTCGACCGGGCCACCGACATCCTCGAAGCGGTCAACGACGTCCCGTCGGTCCGGCATGCGGAGCGGGTGCGGGCTCAGCTCGGCGAGCCCCTCAGGTGACCGGATCGACGCCGCACCGGCGACGCTGCACCAACCCGAGGGTGATCGCCTCCAGGGTCAGCTCGGCCTTGTTCCCGACGTCGAGCTTCGACCTGATCCGGGTGACGTAGGTGTTCACCGTGGCCTCGGAGATGCCCAGCCTGCGGGCCGTCTGGGCATGTGTCAGGCCCTGGGCGATCAGCTCCAGGGTCGCCGCCTCCCGGGGAGCGAGCGCGGGCCGGCGGGGCGCTCGGGAACGTGTCCGGTCCCGGCCCGGCCCGGGACCCGGCGCGCAGGCCGGGCCCCCGCCGCCGGCCGCCCCCCGACCGCCGGTGACCACACCGCCGGACTGGCCGCCGCCGACCGGGCGCTCCGGGCCGGGGCCGTCCGCGTCGGCGCGGAGCCGGGCGGAGAGCATCGGGCACAGGTAGAACCCGCCGGCCGCGGTGACGTCGAGGGCGATCCGCAGCTGCGTACGCTCGGTCGCGGTGCTCACCACCGAGCGGGCGCCGGCCCGGATCGCCTCCATCGTCATGGCCTTCGTCGACTCCGGCATCATCACCAGGGTCGGGTGTCGGGCGCAGGCCCACCGGACCACCTGCGGCAGCGGGTCGACCAGGACCACCACCGTGTCGGGGCCCCCGCCGACCGCGGCTACCTCGCTCGCCGTGTCGACGGCGAGCAGACACCGAACCATGTCGTTGCCGTCGATCAGCTGGTGAACCCCGCGCCGGGCCAGCGGCTCGGACACCACCACACACACGTCGTACATCCGCCCACCTCTCGGTGAGCAGTCAACTACGGAATGGGTGGCGGGACGAGGCAAGAAGACCGGCAAGAACGGTGTCACACCGGCAGGTAGCCGAGTTCGACCGCGCGCTGGGTCAGCTCGGCCTTGTTGGCGGCGCCGAGCTTGCGGCGCAGCCGCTTCGCGTACGTGTTGATGGTCTGTTCCGTGACTCCTAGACGGCGGGCGGCCTGCCGGTGGGTGAGGCCCTGGGCGATGTACCGGAGCGTCTCCACCTCCCGGGGGCCCAGGGACGCCGGGTCTCCCCGGCCGTCACCGCCCGGCCGGCCGCCGACCGACGCCGCCACGCTCCGCGACAGGTACGACCCGCCGGTGAGCACCGCCGACCGGGCCAGGTTCAGCTCGTCGGTGCCGTCGCCGTCCCGTAGGACAGCCCGGACCCCGGCGGCGAGCAGCGCCAACGGGGCGACCGTCGTCTCGTTGGGCAGCACGAGGAGGACCAGCCCGTCGGCGGTGAGGTCGGCCAGCTCCGGCCAACGTTCGCCGGCCAGACCGTCCCACCGGACCACGACCGGCATGGGTCCACCGGCTTCGGGTGGGTCGACGGTCGACATCAGGTCGCTCCTGGGAAGGATGGGTGCCCGAACCCCAGCGTGTTCCGAGCGCTACCGATGGTAGATGCCCCGGAAGTCCCCGAATTGACGGCTGCCCATGTCCCCCGACGGCCGAGCAGAATCTGCGACGCGACGTGGGTCGCCCACCTCCCCAGCACAGGCGGTCCCGCCTACGCCGTGACCGCGCCCGACACCAGCGCGGCCCGGTGCTGGCGTCTGGTCGCGGACCGGCAACGGCCCGCGTTGTCGTGGCGACAAGGGAGACAGATCACATGACTTCGAGGGATCGTCCGGCAGCCGCCTCCGAGGGGCGCCGGTACCTGAGGTTACGCTGCTTCGGCGGGTTCCGGCTGGAGCCGGACGGCGTCCCGGTGGACTGGTCGGGCATACGCCCCCGGATCCGGACCCTGATGCGTTACCTCGCGGCGGACGCCGGTCAGCCGGTGCACCGGGAGCGGATCACGGCGGCGCTCTGGCCGGAGCTGCCGGACCGGGCCGCGATCAACAACCTACACGTCGGCGTCTCGACACTGCGTACCTTCCTGGAGCCCGGCGTGGCCCGGGGCGCGTCCCGGTTCATCATCCGCGACGGGTCGACGTACCGGTTGGACTTGGGGGCGGGCGGTGTCTGTGACGTGTCAGCCTTCGAAGCGTCGCTGGTCGCCGTTCGGCGGGCCCGGTCGACCGGCGAGGACGCGGCTGCCGTCGCGGCGCTCCGCAGCGCGCTCGACCACTACACCGGTGACCTGCTGCCCGAGGACGGACCCGCCGAGTGGGTGCTCGCCGGCCGGGACCGGCACCGGGCCCGGGCGACGGAGGCCGCGGTGCTGCTCGCCCGGCTGGAGCTGAACCGGGGACGGGCCCGGGCCGCGGCGACGGCGGCCCGGCGGGCGCTGGAGTTCGACGGTTACCACGATGACGGATGGCGGCTACTGGTCGCCGCGCAGCGCCGGGCCGGCGACGTGGCGGCGTCCCAACGCAGCCAGCAGGCGTACGAACGGATGCTCCGTTCGCTCGGCGTCGCCCGGCCGGCCGACACCCGAACCGTGCACGTCACGGCCGCCTGAACACCTCGATCTCGGCCAGCGCCACCTGCCGTCCCTGCTGCGCGCCGTAGCTGGCGTCGACGGTCAACCGGAGCCGGGCCACCCCGCCCGTCACGTGGTGGAAGCTCTGCGGTCCGGGCCGGTCGGTCAGGCGCAGCACCGTGGTGCTGCTCGTGCCGTCCCTGGTCCACAGGGTCATCGTCAGCTCGGCCGGCCTCCCCTGCCGGACGAACGCGTCCTGCTGCGGGGACGCCCCGGTGTGCACGATGAGGTCCATCAGCCGGATCGGCGGGTCGAAGGTCAGCTCCACGTACTGGCCGGTGGCCGGCCGGTCGGTGGCGGGTGCCCAGTACCGGTTGTTCAGGCCGTCCACGGTGGACCGGGCGGGGTGACCGGACGCCTCACTGGAGGCCGTCACCGTGCTCGGCAGGACCGCCTCGGGCTTCGCCGTCCGGTCCCGGACCGCGTCGACGACCGGGCCCGCGAAACGGGCGACGGCCCAGACCGCCCCGGCGACCAGGACCAGGACCACGAGCACCGCGAGCAGCCGCCGCAGCCGGCCCCGGCCGGGCCGCCGCCGGGGCCATCGCAGCCGCCGCCACCACGGTACGACCGCCGTCGGTCGGGCCGTCGCGGTCAGCGGCCGACCGCACCCCCGGCAGAACGAGCTGCCGCCCCGGTTGGTGGTCCCGCAGGCCGGGCAGACCACGTCGTCCGCGCCGCCGGCCCGGTCACCGGCGAAGTCGCGGACCTCGGGCGTGGGCGCGACGGGCCGGCCCGGAAGCACCGCGCCGGGCTGGCCGGCGACGGGAGGCCGGTCGGCGGCCGGCGGTGGGGTGCCGGCGGCCCGGTCGGGGGGCGGGGTGGGACCGGTCTCGTCGGCGGGGCGCACCGGCACCACGAGCGCGGCGGCCCGCCGAAGGTCCCGCTCCTGCGCCCGGTGTTCCTCGTGCCCGACGTCCCCCGTCCCGGCCGCCGGCTCGGCCGCCGGTTCGGTCGGTTCGGTCGGTTCAGTCAGTTCAGTCGGTGTCCTGGCCGGCGTTTCCTCCGCCGCCGTCCCGGCCGGCATTCCGGTCGCGGTCGCGGCCGGCGTGGCGCCGCCGCCGGCCGGGGCGTCCCTGGCGGTCGTGGTCGCCGGCGCGGGTGCCGTGTCGGTGGCGTCCCAGGCGAGGAAGGCACCGCAGGTGCCGCAGAAGCCGTCGCCGGCGGCCACCTCGGCGCCGCAGTTGTCGCAGATCCTCACCGGGGCCCGCCCGCCGCCGGGCCGTCGTCGGGCGACAGCACCTCCACGGTGTACGGCACGTGTGCCGGCCGGTTCGCCTCGACCACCGCCCGGAGCCGGGACTCCAGGGCCGCAGTGGGCTCGGACACCCTGATCCGTACGGTCAGGGCGGGCTCGGCGGAACCGGGCAGCTCGGCACCCGGGGTGGCGGACCAGGCCGTCCCGCCGCTCTCGACGACCTCGGGGGTGACGCCGGTGGCGAGCCGGATCTCCTCGGCGAGCCCGGCGGCGGTGCCGCGCACCCGGTGCCGGGCCACCGCGCCCGCGACCATTCGGCGGCGCTCGTCGGTGCCTGCGTCGCGCCCGCCCCCGGCGGCGACCCAGCCACCCAGCCAGTCCACGAAGTCCGGCGGGGCCAGCGCCGGGTCGAAGTACGCCCACAGGCTGTCCAGCGTGGCGTGCACCGGCGCGATGACCTGGTCGTACGCGTCGGTCAGGCGCTGGGCCAGGTCGTCGGCGGCGTAGACGGCGGGCAACCGCCGACCCAGCGGGTCGGGCGTGGCCAGTCCCTCGATAGCGGCGCGCATCCGCGTGCTCCCTCCTGCTCAGGCGCCCGGCGGGCGCTCGTCGACCCGGACCTGATGCTGGTGGGAGAAGGCGAGGGCGTGCCGGTCCAGCTCGATCCGGGTCACCTGCTCGCCCCGGCGGCCGGTCAGCGGGTCGGCGGGAAACATCCGTACCTCCTCGACCACCTCGACCCCCGGCAGCCGTTGCAGGACCCCGAAGATCTCCCCGGAGTGCACCTGCCGCCCGAACGGCCACCCCGTCCCCTCCGGCCCGCCGCGTACCGGGTCGAGGTACCGGTACAGGGTGGCCGTCGCCTCGGCACGGAGCTGCGCGGCGGCCGTGTCGGGGCGGGGAACAAGCCGGGCCGCGACCGTGACGCCCTGGTAGAACGGCGGCTCCACCATGAGCCGGGTGCCCACCGGGCGGCGGGCGTCGAGGTGCTCGGCGATGGTGGCGAGCATCCCGTCCGGGGGCACCAGGTCCTCGAAGTGGAGCCGGCCCTCCTCGTCGGCGGCCACCTCCGGCACGACCAGCAGCCGGACCCCGCCGGCCGCGCTGCCGTCACCGGCGGGCAGGCACCGGACCCGGGC
>NZ_JBEOWQ010000037.1:0-54621 GCF_040296145.1 Micromonospora sp. NPDC002296 | reverse complement strand
CGTGACGACCCGACCGGGACCGCGGCGGCCACGCCGCCGCTCGCCCCGCAGGCCCGCCGCCCCGTCGCCCGTCGGCCCGCAGGCCCGCCGTGCTGCCCGGGGTGGCGGGCGCTCGTAAGCTGAGCCGGTGCGAGGCGACGGAGGGGCGCGGCCCGGTTGGCCGGCTGCGGCGGGTAGGCCGGAAGGTGCCCGGTGAACCGCGCCGAGCGCGGCACGAGGGAGACGCACGCGGCCCTTCCCGTGGCGCTGCGGGAGGCGGTGGACGACTTCGCCGACCACCTGGCCCGGGTGCGCAACCGCTCGGCGCACACCGTCCGGGCGTACGTCGGCGACCTGGTCTCCCTGTTCGACCACGCCGCCCGGATGGGCTGCGTCGCGGTGGCCGACCTCGACCTCGGCGTCCTGCGCAGCTGGCTGGCGAAGCAGCGGACGACCGGGGCCGCGCGGACCACGATGGCCCGGCGGGCCGCCTCGGCGCGCACCTTCAGCGCGTGGGCCCACCGCGCCGGCCTGCTGCCCACCGACGTGGCCGCCCCGCTGGCGAGCCCCCGGGCCCACCGGGACCTGCCGGCGGTCCTCCGCGCGGACCAGGTGACCGCCCTGATCGAGGCCCCGGCCTCCCGCCCGACGGCCCCGCCCGCTGCCACGAGGACGGAAGGGCTCGGCGGCGAACGGCCCCTGGCCGAGCCGGATCCTGCCATCGCCTCACCGCCGGCTCCGGCTCCCGGCGACGGGGAGGCGGCGCGGGCCGTGGTGCTACGGGACCGGGTTCTGCTCGAGCTGCTCTACGCGACCGGGGTCCGGATCAGTGAGGCGTGCGGCTTGGACACCACCGATGTGGACGACGTGCGCCGGGTGGTCCGGGTGCTCGGCAAGGGTTCCCGGGAGCGGTCCGTGCCCTACGGGGTGCCGGCGCAACGGGCACTGGACGAGTGGCTGCGCGCCGGGCGGACCGTCCTCGCCGGCCCGGAGTCCGGCGAGGCCCTGCTGCTCGGGGCTCGGGGCGGCCGACTCCACCCGACCACCGCCCGACGGGTCGTCGCCGGGTACGCGGAGGCGACGGGGCTGCCCCGGACCAGCCCGCACGGCCTGCGCCACTCGGCCGCCACCCATCTGCTGGAGGGTGGCGCGGACCTGCGGGCGGTGCAGGAGCTGCTGGGCCACTCGTCGCTGGCCAGCACGCAGATCTACACCCACGTCTCGGTCGAGCGGCTGCGGGCCGCGTACCGGCAGGCGCACCCGCGCGCCTGAGCCGGGTGACTCCGCGACCCCAGGCGTCTGCGCCGGCCCGGTCCCGCGCCGACGCGCCCCTCGGACCGACCGCCGCACGGGTCGACCGCCCCTCGGACCGGCCGCCGCACGGGCCGACCCGTGCGTGACCGGGGAAGCCGGCCACCGTCGCGTGGTCGTTGGAGGGCACCGTCGATGGATGTCGGGCTACGATCATGGGATGAGCGCGCCGCAGCCGCCCGAGCCCATCCCCGGCGCCCGGCTGCTCTTCTCCCTCGACCCGGCGGTGAGCCACCTCAACCACGGCTCGTTCGGCGCGGTGCCGATCGGGGTGCAGCGCGCCCAGCAGCGGCTCCGCGACGAGATGGAGGCCAACCCGCTGCGCTTCTTCGGGCCGAGCCTGGTGGACCGGATCGCCCACACCCGCCGGCACCTGGCCGCCTTCCTCGGCGCCGACCCCGACGGAACCGCGCTGGTCGGCAACGCCACCACCGGCGTCGCCGTGGTGCTCCAGTCGCTCGGCCTGCGCCCCGGCGACGAGGTGCTCACCACCGACCACGGCTACGGCGCGGTCGGTCTCTCCGTCGACCGCGAGTGCCGGCGCACCGGGGCGACCCACCGCACCCTGCACGTGCCGTTGACCGCGACGGACGAGCAGGTCGTCCAGCTTGTCCGGGCGGGACTGCGGCCCGGACGGACGAAGCTGCTCGTCGTCGACCAGCTCACCTCGGCCACCGCCCGTCTCCTCCCGGCCGCGGCGATCGTCGGGGCCGCCCAGGAGCACGGGGTGCCGGTGCTCGTCGACGCCGCCCACGCGCCGGGCATGCTGCCGACCCCCGTCGGGGACATCGGCGCGGACTTCTGGGTCGGCAACCTGCACAAGTGGGGGTACGCCCCGCGCGGCACCGCCGCGCTGGTGGTGGCCCCGTCGTGGCGGGACCGGATGGAACCGCTGGTGGTGTCCTGGGAGCAGCGGGCGGGTTTCCCGGGCAACGTCGAGTGGCAGGCGACCCTGGACTACACGTCGTGGCTGGCCGCACCGGCCGGCGTCTGGACCCTGCGCAGCCTCGGCGTCGACCGGGTGCGGGCGCACAACGCCGCGCTGGCCGCGTACGGGCAGCGGGTGGTGGGGGACGCGCTGGGGGTGGCGCCGGCCGACCTGCCGGATCCGGGCGGGCCGACGGTGGCGATGCGGATCGTCCCGCTGCCGGCCGGGCTGGCCGCCACGCTCGACGACGCCCTCGCCCTGCGGAGCCGGATCGCCGAGGAGCTGTCCACCGAGGTGGCGGTGATGTCCTGGAACGACCGTGGCTGGCTACGGCTGTGCGGCCAGGTCTACAACGCGCCGCACGAGTATGAACGGCTCGCCGCGCGGCTTCCGGCGCTGCTCACCCGGCGCTGACCGGCGACCGCACCGGCGACCGCGTGCCGGGCACGCCGCGGGCCGCCCCGACCCAGGTCAGGGGCGACGGCACCGCGAAGGCGGCACCCGTGAAGGCGGCACCGTAAGGCGGCTGCGTGAAGGCGGCACCGTAAGGGCGGCTGCGTGAAAGCGGGGGCGTGAAAGCGGCTCCGTGGCGGCGGGGCGGTCAGGTGGGCAGGAGCCGGACGGGGCCGAGCCCGAGCAGGGCGAGCGGGTCCAGGTACTCCGCTCCCCGGCGCAGCCCCCAGTGCAGGCAGGCCGGCTCGGGGCAGCCCAGGTGCCCGGGCCGCAACCGGCCCAGCGGTGCCCCGGCGGCCACCCGGTCCCCGGCGCGGACGCCCGGCCGCACCGGCTCGTACGTGGTCCGCAGCCCCGCGTCGTGCCCGACCGTGACCACGGGACGACCCGCGACCGGGCCGGCGAACAGCACCACCCCCGGCCCGGCGGCCCGGACCACGGCGTCCGGCGCGGCAACCAGGTCGACGCCCCGGTGGCCGGGCAGCCACGGCTGCGGGGGCGGCGCGAAGCGGCGGGCCGGTCGCGGTACGCCGTCGAGCGGCCAGCGGAACCGCGCGTCGGGCGCGGGAGGCTGCGCCCGGGCCGCTGCGTCGGGCGCTGCCGCCCGCCCGTCACCGGGCGGGACGGGGTCGGACCCGACGGCGGACACGACCACCACGCCGGCGGCGCCGGATTGCGACAAAGCCACGGGGCCGGCCCCGACGGCGAGGACCGCCGCGCAGAGCGCCGCTACGGACAGCACCGCCGTGGCCGGTCGCGCCGGCCTGCGGGCGTCCTCACCCCGGGCCCGCCGCCCGCCGGCGCGCGTCCCGCCCCACCGTGAGCCACCGGCCCCGATCCTCGTCCACATGCCCGGCAGCGTGCCGGAGTCCCGGGACGCGCCGCCACCGCAGGCCGCTCGCCTGTGGACGGCCGGGCGGCCTGTGGACAGTCCTCGTCCGAACCGATGATCTGCTATGGCCCGGCCGGTCGGTCCGGCCCCACGCAAGCGCGGTGCGTCGCGGCCGGCACCCCGGCCCGCCAGCGGGCAAGCCGCCGGCCCGGGCCAGGGCGTGATGACCACTGTGGACGACATCAGCCGACCCGCCCGGGTCGCCGGCCGGACGAGGCGATCAGCATCGGGGAGTTCGGCTGGCCGCCCGCGCCCACGGCGAGCCGTCGGGCGCGGGCCGGCGCGGCGGTCCCGGCGGAGTGCGGGCGTGGCCGGGCGGTGGGGACGCGCGGCCGGCGCCGGAGAGGTCGACGCGGGTGGGCTGCCGGGAGGGACCGTCAGCCGCCGAAGCCGGAGTCGGCCGGCAGGGAGATGTCGGGCTTCTCCAGCTCCTCGACGTTGACGTCCTTGAACGTCATCACCCGGACGTTCTTGACGAATCGGGCGGGACGGTACATGTCCCACACCCAGGCGTCGTGCATCTCGACCTCGAAGTAGACCTCGCCGTCGGAGTTGCGCACGTGCAGGTCCACCTGGTTGGCCAGGTAGAAGCGGCGCTCCGTCTCCACGACGTAGGAGAACTGGCGGACGATGTCGCGGTACTCCCGGTAGAGCTGGAGCTCCATCTCGGTCTCGTACTTTTCGAGATCTTCCGCGCTCATCGCACTCCGCCTTCCATGACCACATCTTCCCCCACCGGCGCGGGAGGTCGGGGCTGCTCGCCCAACGCCACGCCGACGGTACCTCCTGACGCCCCGAAGCGCTCCATCGGCTCGTCCGGGCGCGCACCCACCGGTCGGCGGGACCTGGGTGGCCGCCCGTCCAGGCCGGACACGAGGGCCACGTTCACGTACGAGAAGCGGTGTTCCCGGCACGGTCCGTGCTCCCGCAGAGCGGCGGTGTGCTCCGCCGTGATGTAGCCCTTGTGCTCGGCGAAGCCGTAGTCGGGGAACGTCCCGTCCAGCTCGACCATGATCCGGTCCCGGGTGACCTTGGCCAGCACGCTCGCCGCCGCCACACAGGCGGCCACCCGGTCGCCCTTCCAGACCGCCAGCCCCGGCACGTCCAGCCCGTCGACGCCGAAGCCGTCGGTCAGCACGTAGTCCGGGCGGGTGTCCAGCGACGCCAGCGCCCGGCGCATCGCGGCGAGGTTGCACACGTGCAGGCCGCGGGTGTCCACCTCCTCGGCCGGGATCACCACCACCGCGTACGCCAGGGCGCGGGTGACCACCTGCTCGTAGATGCGCTCCCGGCTGGCCGGGGTGAGCAGCTTGGAGTCGGCCAGCCCGTCGATCTCGCCGCGTCGCCCCTCGGGCAGCACCGCCGCCGCCGCGACCAGCGGGCCGGCGCAGGCGCCCCGGCCGGCCTCGTCGGCGCCCGCCACGTGCCGGAAGCCGCGGCGTTGCAGGGCGCGCTCCAGCGCGTACAGCCCGGCCTCCCGGCGGACCACCGTGCGCGGCGGGGTCAGCACGGCGTACCCCCGGCCGCAGCGACCCCGGCGGACCCGGCGGGCGGGGTCGGCGCGGCCAGCACCCGGCGCAGCAGGGCCGGCAGGTCGGCCGGGTAGTACCGCTCGGTGGTGGCGGCCAGTTCGTCGGCCGGCCACCAGCGGTGCCCGGAGACGCTGGCCCGCTCGACGGCGTTGAAGCCGGCGGTGTCCACCTCCCAGAACGGCACCCGGACCAGGAAGAACTCCTGCTCCTGCTGGTACCGCACGCCGTCGAAGGGGAACCGGAGCGTCTCCCGCCACACCGGTTCGCCCATCTCGGCCGGGGCCAGCCGCAGGCCCGTCTCCTCGGCCAACTCCCGGGCGGCGCCGGCCGCCGGGGACTCACCCGGCTCCAGCCCGCCACCGGGGGTGAGCCAGTACCGGTGCTCGGGCCGCGCCGGGTCGCAACCGGCGAAGAGCAGCACCCGGTCGGCGTCGTCGACGAGCAACACGCGCGCCGCACGTCGATGGGTGTAGACCGTCACCTGCCCAGCCTGCCAGACCCGGCCCGCGTCGCCCACGCCCACCCGGGGGTCGGCGGGCGGATCAGGGGTTGGGGACGCCGTCGAACGACTCCGGGACGGTGAGCCAGGTGGCCCGGCCGACCGGCCAGAAGACGGTGAAGGCGCGGCCGACCACCTGGTCCTCGGGGATGGTGGCGCTCTGGATGTTCTGGCCGGACTGCTGCCAGTGCTCCAGCGAGTCGCCGGAGGCCGAGCGGTGGTCACCCATCACCCACAGCCGCCCCTTCGGGACCGTGATGTCGAACTCCTGGTCGGCCGGCTTGTCCTGCTGTCCGGCTGCCGAGTAGATGTACGGCTCGTCGAGCGACCTGCCGTTGATCACCAAACGCTCCTGCGGGTCGCAGCAGACCACGTGGTCGCCGCCGACGCCGATCACCCGCTTGATGAAGTCCTCGCCGTCGGGGTTGCCGCTCCACTCGGTGGGCGCCTTGAAGACGATCACCTCGCCGCGGTGCGGCGACCGGAAGTCGTACACCAGCTTGTTGACCAGCACCCGATCGTCGATCTGGAGGGTGTTCTCCATGGACGGCGACGGGATGTAGAAGGTCTGCAGCACAAAGGCCCGCACCAGCACCGCGACCAGGATCGCCACGCCCAGAAGGATGGGCAGCTCCTTCCAGAAGGAGCCGCTCTTCTTGTCGGTCTGCTCGTCAATCACGGGTGGAGCCTACGTCGCCGCGACCACCCGGACCGCCCGGAACGCGCGAGGACGGACACCGAGGCCGAGACCGGGAGGAGCAGCAGCACACCGCCCGATCCGCTGGGGCGCGCTGGGGCCGGGGGGTCACCGGCAGCCGTGACGGGACTGGTGACTCCGGCGAAGGTGTCCGGCACCGACAGCGACGCCCACCGGGAGGACGGCCAGACCACGACGAACGCCCGCCCGACGACGTTGTCGATCGGCACCGGGCCCTGGCAGCGGGCGTCCTGGGAGACCAGCCGGTGGTCGCCCATCACGAAGATCTGGCCGGGCGGGACCACCACCTCGGCGAAGCGCCGCGACCGGCACTCGCTTGGATTCGGCGGCAGGTCCAGCGGGGAGTTCCGGATCACGTACGGCTCGTCGAGCGGTATGTCGTTGACGGTGACCCGCCCCTGGGCGTCGCAGCACTTCACCCGGTCGCCGGGGAGGCCGATGACCCGCTTGATGAAGTCCTTCTCGCCGGGGCGGCTGAGCCCGACCAGGTCGCCGA
Source organism: Micromonospora sp. NPDC002296 (assembly GCF_040296145.1). Lineage (NCBI taxonomy): Bacteria > Bacillati > Actinomycetota > Actinomycetes > Micromonosporales > Micromonosporaceae > Micromonospora > Micromonospora sp. NPDC002296. The sequence continues at coordinate 47,813 of NZ_JBEOWQ010000037.1, read as the reverse complement.
TCGTGCGGGCGAATCTCCCGGCGATCCCGGGCTCGGGCTCCTGTGCCTGCTGGGCGACCCACCTGTCGGTGCCCCGGAAGACCACCACCTCGCCGCGCTGCGGGTCCCGCACGTCGTAGACGACCTTGTTCACGAGCACCCGGTCGCCGATGAGCAGGGTGTCCTCCATCGACCCGGACGGGATGAAGAACGCCTGGAACAGGAAGGTGCGGATCAGCACCGCCAGGCAGAAGGCGACGATCAGCAGCAGGGGCAACTCCTGCCAGAGCGGCATCTGCCGGCGGGGGCGCCAGGCGCGCCGACGCCACGGGTCGACAGCGCCGTCCTCGTCAAGCGTCCGCACCTGGCCACTCCCCGGTCCGCAGAAATGCCACTACCGCCCGGGAGCCTCGACGAGGCCCCACGGGCGGTAGTGGGACGATCTGTGGCCGCAGCTGCCGCCGCGACACGCCGATGCCCGCCTGTGCCCGTGCGAACAGCGTAACCGGGGCTGGCCGGTACGACATCCGCGCAGCTCAGGCGGTCTGGCTAGCGAGCAGTCAGCTCGACTGCTTCTCGCGGCGCTCCTTGATCTTGGCCTTCTTGCCCCGCAGCTCGCGCAGGTAGTAGAGCTTGGCGCGACGGACGGCGCCGCGGGTCACGATCTCGATCCGGTCGATCCCCGGGCTGTTCACCGGGTAGGTCCGCTCGACGCCCACACCGAAGCTGACCTTGCGGACCGAGAAGGTCTCGCGCAGGCCGTCACCCTGGCGGCGGATGACGACGCCCTGGAAGATCTGGACACGGGACCGGTTGCCCTCGACGACCCGCGCGTGCACCTTGACGGTGTCACCGGCACGGAACTGGGGAATGTCGACCCGCTTCGACTGGGCGTCAAGGGCGTCCAGGATATTCATCGCTGTGTCCTCGTGAGGCTCACGGCGCACCGTCAGTCGGTGCGCGGATGGGTGATTCTGATCCCCGGGTGGCGACCGCCGGGCGGCCCCGGTCGGGAATCCTCGCAGCCGCCCACGGCGCGGGCGGTTGCGGCAACCCCCCTACTTTGCCACATTCCCCGGCGGCACCTGAAATCCGGCCCGGTCCAGGGCCGCTCTGTCCCGCTTGTCCAGACTCGTCGGGTCGAGCGCGGCGAACATGTCGGGCCTGCGGGTCGCGGTGCGTGCCAGCGCCTCGTCGCGCCGCCAGCGGGCGATCCGCCCGTGGTCGCCGGAGCGGAGCACCTCCGGCACCTCGTGCCCCCGCCAGGCCGCCGGCTTGGTGTACATCGGCGCCTCCAGCAGCCCGTGGGCGTGCGACTCCTCGTCCAGCGACCCGGCGTTGCCGAGCACCCCGGGCAGCAACCGGGTGACCGCCTCCAGGATCACCAGCACCGCCACCTCGCCGCCGAAGAGCACGTAGTCGCCGAGCGACACCTCGGTCACCCGCATCCGGGTGGCGGCGTGGTCGAGCACCCGCTGGTCGATGCCCTCGTACCGGCCGCAGGCGAACAGCAGGTGCGACTCGCCGGCCAGCTCGTGCGCCATGGCCTGGGTGAACGGCTCCCCGGCCGGGGAGGGCACCAGCAGCCGGGGCAGGCTCAGCTCGTCGGAGGTCTGACCGTCGGGGGCCAGCTCCGCCGGGGCGAGGGCGTCGAGCGCGGCCCCCCACGGCTCGGGCCGCATCACCATGCCGGGCCCGCCGCCGTAGGGGGTGTCGTCGACGGTGCGGTGCACGTCGTGGGTCCAGCTCCGCAGGTCGTGCACGGCCAGCCGCAGTACGCCGTTGGCCCGGGCCCTGCCGATCAGGGAGAGGTCCAGCGGGGTGAAGTACTCGGGGAAGATCGACACGACGTCGACGCGCATGCGCGGGTGCTCCAGCGGTCTAGAGATCGAACAGACCGGCCGGCGGGTCGACGACGACGCGTCCGCCGGCGACATCCACCTCAAGGACGATCGCCTTGACGAACGGGATGAGCGCGGTACGTCCCTCGGGGCGGCGCAGCACCAGCAGGTCGGACGCGGGTGCGTGGTCGATCCGGGCCACCTCACCGAGGTGCTCGCCGCCCGGGGTGACGACGGCGAGGCCGACGAGCTGGTGGTCGTGGAACTCCTCCGGGTCCTCCGGCGGGGCGACGCCGGCGCTGTCCACCCCGATCAGGGTGCCGCGCAGCGCCTCGGCGACGTCGCGTTCGAGGATGCCCTCGAACGCGACCAGCATCCGCCCCTGGTGCCAGCGGGCGGACTCCACGGTCAGCTCGGCCGGGACCCGGAACGGCACTCCGGGGCCGGGGGCGGGGTTGGCCGGCGGCGCCGCGCCCGGCTCGGTACTGAGTACCGAGCCGGGCGCGAAGCGTGCCTCGGGCTCGTCGGTGCGCACTTCCACGGTGACTTCACCGCGGAGGCCGTGCGGCTTACCGATCCTGCCGACGATGAGCCGCATCAGTACGAGTCGACGATGTCGACGCGCACGCCACGCCCACCGATGGAGCCGATCACCTGGCGCAGCGCCTTGGCAGTCCGGCCGGACCGCCCGATCACCGTGCCGAGGTCCTCCGGGTGCACGCGGATTTCCAGCCGCTTGCCCCGACGGGAGTCGGCCATCCGGACCCGGACGTCGTCCGGGTGATCGACGATGCCCTTGACCAGGTGTTCGAGCGCCGGACGCAGTGCCATGTCAGGCCTGCTCGCCAGCGTTCGTGGCGGGCTGCGCCTCGGCCTTCGGCGCCTCGGCCTCAGCCTTCGGCGCTTCAGCCTTCGGTGCCTCGGCCTTCGGCGCCGCAGCCTCGGCCTTGGCGGCCTTCTTGGCCGGCTTCGCCGGAGCCTCGGTCAGGCCGGCGGCGGCCTTCGCCTCGGCCTCGTACGCCGCCTTGCGGTCGACGCGCTCGGCGGCGACCTTCAGCGGCGGCGGGGCCGGCAGGCCCTTGAACTTCTGCCAGTCGCCGGTCAGCTCGAGCAGGCGCTGCACGGCCTCGCTCGGCTGCGCACCGACGGACAGCCAGTACTGGACCCGCTCCGACTTGACCTCGATCACCGAAGGGTCTTCCTTCGGCTGGTACACGCCGACGAACTCGATCGCGCGACCGTCACGCTTGGTACGCGAGTCGGCGATGACGATGCGGTACTGCGGGTTGCGGATCTTGCCCATCCGCAGGAGCCGGATCTTTACGGCCACAGTTGTTTCGCTCCTGTTGCGATCTCACCGACCCAACACGGGCGGTGCACGGGTGAGCGCCGACCGGCACAGTGGGGTTTGGGCCGGAGACTGCTCGGTGGACTGGCGACGCGCCCGGGTTAGAGGGCGCCGGACGCGCGCCGGATACCAGCGACCCATTCTGCCAGACCGGGCCGGGATCCTTCACATCGGCGGGCCAGGTCACTCGCCCGACTGCCGGATACCACCCCTTCGCGCCCTTTGTCCGACTGTTCGGGCACTCGCGGCGACTGCTCAGCGGGCCGGCGGACGGTCCCAGCCGTCCGGCAGCTTCTCCGGCACCTCCCACCCGGGCGGCGGGGTGAAGTCGCACCAGGTGCCGTCGAACGGGAACTCGCCGGCCTCGGCACGGGCGATCACCCGCAGCCCCTCGGCGCGCACCGCCGCCTCGTCGGCCACCCAGTAGTCGTCGGGGAGGGCCAGCCGCTCGGCGAACTCCTCCTCGTCCTTCCACTCCCAGCTGCGGTCCGGCCGGACCACCACGTCGAGGTCCTGGTCGACCATGTCCACCCCGACCACGTCGCCGTCGTCCCAGCAGACACCCGGCTCCTCCAAATTGACGTACCAGTTGGCGAAGCGCCCGTCGGCGTCGGAGAACCACCAGACCGAATGGGCAGCGCCCACGGGCAGGAACTTGAGCACCGAGGGCCCGTTCCACCGCCCGGGCGCCAGCCGGTACGACGACGTGACCCACTCGGCGAACGGCATCGCCCGCATCCCGAGGCCGGCCTCGGTGACCTCGTAGGCCACCGGCGAGTCGCGGGCGACGAAGATGAGCAGCCCGCGCTCGTCGTCGCTGACCACCCGCCCCGCCCGGACCCAGCCGATCCGGCCGTGCCGCACGTTGCGATGCATGATCAACCGGCCGGGCGAGAACGTCATGGACACCGACCCTACCGGGGCCCGGCCGGCCGCCCCTCGCAGGCGGTGGATCAGTAGGCGCGGGCCAGGACGGCGACCAGGTCGGGTTCGTCCTCGGAGTCCGGGACCGAGCCGTCGGCGCGCAGCAGGCAGCGCACGGTGACGCCCTGGCCGTTCGCCTCGGCCTCGCCGGCCACGCCGACCGCCGACCACGGCACCCGGGCCCAGCCGGTGGCGGCGGCCTCGATCGCCTCGGCGAGCGTGGCGACCTCGACGGTTCGGGACTCGCGGTGCGCGAGGGCCTGGTCGTGCAGCGCCCGCTGGTCGGCCTCCAGGGCGGCCAGCACCGCGCCGACCACCTCGGCCACGGGGGTGGGCGACTTCGAGCCGTCCGTACGACGGACCACGACCGCGTTGCCGGCGGCCAGGTCGCGGGGGCCGACCTCGACGCGTACCGGATAGCCGCGCAGCTCGGCGTCGACGGCCCGGCGGCCGAACGGGGTGTCGGTGCGGTCGTCGAGCGCGACCCGGACCCCGGCGTCGCGCAGCGCGTCGAGCAGCTTGGCCGCCGCCTCGCCGACGCCCTCGCCGGCCTTGACCACCATCACGTACGCCTGGACCGGCGCCAGCCTCGGCGGCACCCGCAGCCCGTTGTCGTCGCCGTGGGCCATGATCAGGCCGCCCAGCATCCGCGTGGAGGTGCCCCAGGAGGTCGTCCAGGCGTGCTCCCGGCCGCCCTCGGCGGAGGAGTAGCTGATGTCGAACGCCTTGGCGAAGTTCTGCCCCAGCTCGTGGCTGGTGCCGAGCTGGAGGGCCTTCCCGTCGCCCATCATGCCCTCGCACGTGAACGTGGCGGTGGCCCCGGCGAAGCGCTCACGGGTGGTCTTCAGGCCCACCACCACAGGGATGGCGAGCACGTTGACCATCAGGTCCTCGTACGCCTCGTGCAGGATCTTCCGGGCGTACGCCTGGGCATCGGAGCGGGTCGCGTGGGCGGTGTGCCCCTCCTGCCAGAGGAACTCGCTGGTGCGCAGGAAGATCCGGGGGCGCAGCTCCCAGCGGACCACGTTCGCCCACTGGTTGAGCAACAGCGGCAGGTCCCGGTACGAGTCGATCCACTTGGCCATGAACTCGCCGATCACCGTCTCGCTGGTGGGGCGCACCACCACCGGCTCGGCGAGCTGCTTGCCACCGCCGTGGGTGACCACCGCCAGCTCCGGCGAGAAGCCCTCGACGTGCTCGGCCTCGCGCTTGAGGTAGCTCTCCGGGATGAACAGCGGGAAGTACGCGTTCTCCGCGCCGGCCGCCTTGATCCGGGCGTCCATCTCGGCCTGCATCCGCTCCCAGATGGCGTAGCCGGCCGGTCGGATGACCATGGTCCCTCGGACCGGGCCGTTGTCGGCCAGCTTCGCCTTGGCGATCAGGTCCTGGTACCAGCGGGGAAAGTCCTCCGCTCGGGGAGTGAGCACGCGTGCCATGACCGCACATCCTATGCGGCCCGCGCCGGACGGTCGCCATCGGGCGCGACATGCCGCTACCGGACCGCCCGACGGACGGCGGTCATGGGCACGCCGCGTGCCGCTACCGGACCACCCGCCGGGCGGCGGTCCCGGCGGGTCGGGCAGCCCCGGCCGTAGACTTCGACCACCATGGGTGAGTTCAGGGACGCCGCCCGGCAGCGACTGCGGAACAGCATCGTCGACGCCGCCCGGGCGCAGACCGTGGCCGGCGGCTGGGACGGCGTACGGATGGGCGAGGTGGCCGGCGCTGCCGGGGTGAGCCGGCAGACCGTCTACAACGAGTTCGGCAGCAAGGCCGGGCTGGCCGAGGCCCTCGCCCGGCGTGAGGTGGACCGGTTCGTCACCGACGTGCGGGCCAACCTGGACGCGCACGGCGACGACGTCCGGGCCGGGGCGTACGCGGCGATCTCGCACACCCTCGCCGCGGCGGCGGACAACCCGCTGCTCAAGGCGATCCTGACCAGCGCCCGGGGCGGCTCGGACGAGCTGCTGCCGTACCTGACCACCCGCGCCGAACTGGTACTCACCGAGGCGACCGGAGCGCTGCTGGACTGGGCCACCGTCCGCCTCCCGGCGGCCGACCCGGCCGCCCTGGCGTTCGCCGCCGACACCATCGTCCGCCTGGTGGTCAGCCACATCGTGCTCCCCCGCTCCCCGGTCGACCGAACCGCCCGGACCCTGACCGACCTGACCCTCACCCTCTTCGGAGGGGCCGGCCGCGGAGGATGACTCGGGTGGGGGTGCGGACCACCGACAGGTCGCGGCGGGGATCCGTCGGGTAGACCGTGAGGTCCGCGAGGCCGCCCTCGACCAGGCCCGGGAAGCCCAGCCACTCCCGCGCCTTCCAGGAGGCGGCGGCCAGGACGTCCACCGCCGACATGCCGGCCCGCTCGTGCAGCAGCATCATCTCCTCGGCGGCCAGCCCGTGGTCGATGCCGCCGCCCGCGTCGGTGCCGACGTAGATGGGCACCCCCGCCTCGTACGCGGACCGGACCACCTCGGGGAACCGGTCGCGCAGGGCGAGCATGTGGTCGGCGTACCCGGGGAACTTCGCGCGGGCCTGCTCGGCGATCCCGCCGAACGTCGCGATGTTGATCATCGTGGGGACGAGGGCGGTGCCCTGCCGGGCCATCAGGTCGATCAGGTCGAGGCTGAGCCCGGTGCCGTGCTCGACCGAGTCCACCCCGGCCCGCACCATGATCTCGACGGCGGACTCCGAGAAGGTGTGCACCGCCGCCCGCACCCCGGCGGCGTGCGCGGCGGACACGGCGGCGGTCATCGTGTCGGCGTCCCAGGCCGGGGCGAGGTCGCCGACCCCCCGGTCGATCCAGTCGCCGACCAGCTTGACCCAGCCGTTGCCGGCGGCGGCCTGGGCCGCGACGGTGGCGGCCACCTCCGCCGCGTCGACCTCCACGCCGATGTCGCGCAGGTAGCGCTTCGGCGGGGCGACGTGCCGGCCCGCGCGGGCCAGTCGCGGCAGCTCCGGGTCCTCGTCGAGCTCGGGGTACGGGTACGGCGAGCCGGCGTCCCGGATCGCGAGGACCCCGGCGTCCCGGTCGACGCGGGCCAGCGCGCGGGCCTGGTCGAGGGAGGTGACCGGGGCACCACCCCGGGCGATGCCGAGGTGGCAGTGGGCGTCGGTCAACCCGGGCAGGATGAAGCCGCCGTCGACGACCGTCTCCGCCCCGGGCACCGGGTCGAAGGTGACCCGGTCGCCGACCAGCCAGAGATCCCGGACCTCGTCGTCGGGGAGCAGCACCCCTCGCACATGCAGAGCCATGCGCACAGTCCTACCCGATCACTCCCCGTCGGTGGCGAGCAGGCCGTTCCGGCGGGTGGTGAGCGCCGGCAGGTCGACGGAGACCCTCCACGGCCGCTCGGTGACGAACAGACCCTCACGCGTCAGCGGGGGTGGTTGTCGCCGCCCTTGCCAAGCTTGTTGAAGTCGATCTTCGGAAGCTTGAAGCCCGGCGGGAGACCCTGCCCGCCGGCCAGGTCGTTCGGGTCCAGGCCCGGCGGGAGCTGCGGCATGCCGCCCGGGAAGCCGCCCGGCAATCCGGCGCCCGCCCCCGTACGCGGCCGGTTGCCGCCCTTGGTGCCCTTGCGCTTGTTCTTCGGCGACTTGGTCGCCTTGCGCCGGCCGCCGCCGGGCAGGCCCATCATGCCGCCCATCTGCTTCATCATCTTCTGCGCGTCGGTGAAGCGGTTGAGCAGCTGGTTGACGTCCATCACCGTGACGCCGGAGCCGCCCGCGATCCGGGCCCGGCGGGAGCCGTTGATGATCTTCGGGTTGGTGCGCTCGGCCGGGGTCATCGACCGGATGATCGCGGTGACCCGGTCGAAGTGCTTGTCGTCCAGCTCGGCGAGCTGGTCCTTCATCTGCCCCATGCCCGGCATCATGGCCAGCACGTTGGCGATCGGGCCCATCCGGCGGACCGCGATGAGCTGGTCGAGGAAGTCCTCCAGGGTGAACTGCTCGCCGCCCATCAGCTTGGCGGTCATCTTCTCCTTCTGATCGGAGTCGAAGGCCTGTTCGGCCTGCTCGATCAGAGTGAGGACGTCGCCCATGCCGAGGATCCGGCTGGCCATCCGGTCGGGGTGGAAGACGTCGAAGTCCTCCAGCTTCTCGCCGGTGGAGGCGAACAGGATCGGCTGCCCGGTCACCTCGCGGACCGAGAGCGCGGCGCCGCCCCGGGCGTCGCCGTCGAGCTTGGAGAGCACCACGCCGGTGATGCCGACGCCGTCGCGGAACGCCTCGGCGGTGCGCACGGCGTCCTGACCGACCATCGCGTCGATGACGAAGATGACCTCGTCCGGGTTGACCGCGTCGCGGATGTCGGCGGCCTGCCGCATCATCTCGGCGTCGATGCCGAGCCGGCCGGCGGTGTCGACGATGACGATGTCCCGGGCGGACCGCTTCGCGTGCTCGATCGAGGCGCGCGCGACCTGCACCGGGTCGCCGGTGCCGTTGCCCGGCTCCGGGGCGTACACCTCGACGCCGGCGCGGCCACCGAGCACCTGGAGCTGCCCGACGGCGTTGGGGCGCTGGAGGTCGGCGGCGACCAGCAGCGGCTGGTGGCCCTGGGCCTTGAGCCAGCGGGCCAGCTTGCCGGCCAGGGTGGTCTTGCCGGAGCCCTGGAGGCCGGCCAGCATGATCACGGTCGGCGGCTGCTTGGCGAACTGGAGCCGCCGCCCCTCGCCGCCGAGGACGTTGATCAGCTCCTCGTTGACGATCTTGACAATCATCTGCGCCGGGTTCAGCGCCTGGGAGACCTCCGCACCGCGCGCCCGCTCCTTGACGTTCGCGATGAAGCCCTTGACCACCGGCAGGGCGACGTCGGCCTCCAGCAGCGCCATGCGGATCTCGCGCGCGGTGGCGTCGATGTCGGCGTCGGTGAGCCGACCCTTGCCGCGGAGCTTGGTGAAGATCCCGGAGAGGCGGTCACTCAAGGTGTCAAACACGCGAACATCCCGTTTGTCAGTGTTCCGGCGGGCACAACGCGGCCGGGCTCAGGTGTCCGGCCATGGCTAGGGTAGCCCGCCGACCGTGGCCGCGCTTCGGCCCCGCCGCCGAGCGGCGGGATCGCGGCGACGGGGAGCCGGCCCCCGGGCGGGGACGGCCGGTCCCGCCGCGCCCGGCGGCCGGGGCGACCCCGCACACGGCGGCCGGGGCGGCCTTTCACACGGCGGCCAGGACTGCGGCCTCCAGGCGGGCCCGCTCGTCGTCGGGGGGCCAGCCGCCGACCAGGTAGAAGGCGTCCACCACGTCGCCGCCGAGGGTGGAGATCCGGGCCGCGCGGACCTGGGCGCCGGCCTCGTCGAGGGCGCAGGTCACCCGGTACAGCAGCCCGGCCGCGTCGGCGGCGCGCAGTTCCAGCAGCACCGCGCCGGTGGCCGCCTCCCGGTGCCAGACCACCCGGGGCGCCGCCCCACTGCCGCGCGCCGCGAGGGCCCGGCCGCGCAGGCGCTGGGTGACCGAGACGTCGCCGGCCACCGCCCGGCGCAGGTCGCCGCCGAGCGCGATCGGGTCGGGCGGCAGACCGTACCGGGGTTGCACCCGGCACTCGACCAGGGCCCGGCCGTCGACCGTGGCGGCGTCCGCGGCGAGCACCTCCAGCCGGTGCAGGGCCAGACAGCCGGCCACCGTCGCGAGCAGCCCCCGCCGGTCGGCCGCGGCCACCGCCACCCGGTCCCCGGTCAGGTGTACGACCGGCAGTGGCCCGGCGATCAGCGCCGGGTCCGGGGCGGGCGGGGCGGGCAGCACGCCGGTGTCCAGCGCCGTGCGGACCCGGGTGACCAGCTCGGCGACGAGCCGGCCCTTCCAGTCCGACCAGGCGGCCGGGCCGGTGGCCGCCGCGTCGGCTCGGACCAGGGCGTGCAGCAGGTCCAGGGTGGTCGGGTCGCCGACCTGCTCGGCGACCCGGGCGATGGTCACCGGGTCGGACAGGTCGCGGCGGGTGGCCACGTCGGGCAGGAGCAGGTGCAGCCGGACCAGCGTGCCGATCAGCACCACCTCGGGCCCGGGCAGGCCGATCCGGGCGGCCACGGCCTCGGCCAGCGGCGCGCCCACGGTGCTGTGGTCCGCGTGGGCGGGCTCATGCCTGCCGGCCCGCCCGGCGGCACCCACGCCCGGCAGCCCCTTGCCGATGTCGTGCAGGAGCGCGCCGAGCAGCAGCAGGTCCGGCCGGTCCACCTCCCGGGTGTGCCGCCCGGCCTCGCACGCGGCCTGCACGAGGTGCCGGTCGAGGGTGTACCGGTGCACCGGGTTGTGCTGGGGCAGACTGCGCATCCTGGTCCACTCGGGCAGCCAGCCGTCGACCAGCCCGTACCGGTCGCAGGTCTCCCAGGCGGGCACCAGGCCGGGACCGGCCCCGAGCAGGGTGATCAGCGCGGCGCGCGCCTCGGCGGGCCACGGCGACGGCAGCGGCGGGCAGTACGCGGCCAGCCACTCGCAGGTGGCCCGGGCGATCGGCAGCCGGGTGATGGCCGCCGCGGCGGCCATCCGCAGCGACAGGCTCGGGTCGGGGCGCGCGCCGATGGCGGTGCGGGCCAGCACCAGTTCCCCGTCGTGCTCGACGACGTCCCGGGCGACCGGGCGGCGCACCGGCCGGGAATCGATGCCCCGGCGGCGGCCGGAGCGCAGCCGGTCGGCGGCCCGCCAGGCGTCGTCGAGGGCGTGGCTGATCGTACGGGCGTCCCCGGCGACCCGGCGCAGCAGCGCGTCGCCGTCGTCGGGCCCCGGCCCGGGCTGGAGCTGTCCCCCGACGGCTTCAGGCCGCTGCGCGGCGTCGGACGCACCGGGCTGCCGTAGCCCGAGCCGGGCTGCGACCCCGTCGCGTTCCTGGGCGACCAGCCGGTCGATTCGGCGGCCGGCCTGCTCGTGCAGGGCGTCGCGGGTGTCCAGCAGGCGCAGGTGGGCGGCCCGGACGGCGGGGCGCAGCGCGTCGGTGATGCCGGCGGCGGCGATGGCCCGCAGGATGCCCACGTCGCGCAGCCCGCCGGCGGCCTCCTTGAGGTCGCCCTCCAGCAGGAAGGCCAACTCGCCGTGGGCCTGCCAGCGGGCGGTGGTGATCTCCCGCAGGCCCGGGAGGCGGCGGACGGCGGTGCGCCGCCAGTGGTCGGTGGCGGTCCGGGCCAGGGTGTCGGCCAGTTCCCGGTCCCCGGCGACGAACCGGGCGTCGAGTAGGCCGAGGGCGACCTTGACGTCGTCCTGGGCCACCGAGAGCGCCTCGGCGACGGTACGCACCGAGTGGTCCAGCCGCAGCCCCGCATCCCAGATCGGGTACCACAGCTTCGGAGCCAACTCGTCCATCCCGCCCACCCCGGCATGCAGCAACACCAGGTCAAGGTCCCCGTACGGCGCACACTCCCGCCGCCCGAGCCCTCCCACGGCAACCAACGCCACCCCGCCCGGCCACGGCACCAACCCGCCCAGCCACCGCTCAAACGCTCCCGCCCGAGCCCTCCGAGCCCCTTCCCCGAGCCCCCCGACAACGCCAACGACCTCGTTGATCAAGAGGTCCGCGTCACCGTCACCGGCGCTTTCCGACGTATTCCTCTTGATCAACGAGGTCATCTCCCGTGTTCCGGCCCTAGAGGGCGTCGAGGCCGCGTTCGCCCGTGCGGACCCGGACCACCTCCTCGACGCCCGTGACCCACACCTTGCCGTCGCCGATCTTGCCGGTCCGGGCGGCCCCGACGATGGCGTCGACGATCTTGTCGACGTCGATCTCGTCGGTCAGCACCTCCACCCGGATCTTGGGCAGGAACTCGACGGTGTACTCGGCACCCCGGTAGACCTCGGTGTGCCCCTTCTGCCGGCCGTACCCCTGGACCTCGCTGACGGTCAGCCCGGCCACCCCGAGGGCGTGCAGAGCCTCCTTCACCGCGTCCAGCTGGTACGGCTTGATGACCGCGGTCACCAGCTTCATGTCCAACCCCTCCATCCCAGGAACGTTAACCGGCGACCTTCGCGCTGACCGGCTCGGCGGGCTCCTCCGAGGCCGGCTTGGTGCCGGCGGCACCGCCCGGCGTCCCGATCCCGGCGAGCGCGAACGCGCCGCCGCTGCCGCTGCCACCGGCCGGGGAGAGGTCGTAGCCGCTCTCGGCGTGCTCGGCGATGTCGATGCCCTCGACCTCGGCCTCGGGCTTGACCCGGAAGCCGATGGTCTTCTCGATCACGAAGGCGAGCACCCAGGCGACCGCGAACGACCAGACGGTCACGATCAGGCCGGCGATCGCCTGACGGCCGAGCTGGGTGACGCCGCCGCCGTAGAACAGTCCGTCGGAGGCGCCGACCACGTCGCTGATCGCGGCGTTGACCGAGTTGGTGGCGAACAGGCCGAGCCACAGCGACCCGATCCAGCCGCCGACGAAGTGCACGCCGACCACGTCGAGGGAGTCGTCATAGCCGAGCTTGTACTTCAGGCTGATGGCCAGCGCGCAGACCACGCCGGCGACGATGCCGAGCAGGACCGCGGCCCAGGGGGCGATGAAGCCACAGGCCGGGGTGATGGCGACCAGGCCGGCGACGGCGCCGGAGGACGCACCGACCATGGTCGGCCGCTTGTCCTTGATCCACTCCACCGCGAGCCAGCCGAGCACCGCCGCGGCGGTGGCGAGCTGGGTGTTGATGAACGCGAGCCCGGCGACCGAGTCGACGGTCAGCTCCGAGCCGGCGTTGAACCCGAACCAGCCGAACCAGAGCAGGCCGGCGCCGAGCGCGACCAGCGGGATGTTGTGCGGCTTCATGCCCTCGCGGGGCCAGCCGAGCCGCTTGCCGAGCACCAGCGCCACGGCCAGGGCCGCCGCACCGGCGTTGATGTGCACCGCGGTGCCACCGGCGAAGTCCAACGCGTGGATGTCACCGCCGATGATGCCGCCGCCCCACACCCAGTGCGCGACCGGGAAGTAGACCAGCGTCGCCCAGCCGAAGGCGAACAGCAGCCAGCCGCCGAACTTCGCCCGGTCGGAGATCGCGCCACTGATCAGCGCGACAGTGATCACCGCGAAGACCATCTGGAACGCCATGAACACGTAGAGCGGGACCCCGATGCCGCTGGGGTTCTCCGCGGTGGCGCCCCACAGGTCCGTCTCGGCCAGGAAGGTCTTGGTGCCGAGGTACGCGCCCGGGTCGCCCCAGAATCCGTTCACGTCGGCCCCGAAGGCGACGCTGAAGCCGTAGAACCACCACAGAACAGAGATGAGCCCGATGGCGGAGAAGCTCATCATCATCATGTTGAGCACGCCCTTGGCCCGGTTGAGCCCGCCGTAGAACAGCGCGAGCCCGGGCGTCATGAGCAGCACGAGCGCGGTCGAAACCAGCAGCCAAACGGTGTTGGCGCCGTCGATCGTCGGTGCTTCAGGCACGCTGGCCTCCTAAAGGTGAAGTTCCCTCCTTCGCGGCTTCCGGGGCAACGTCGCCCGTACGCCGGTTGCGCGGAAGCTTGGTCGTCGCCTGTTTCCTTCAGCGTCACCGGTCGATTTCCAACCCGTGACGCTGTGTTTCATACGTGTGAAGAACCCCTCACCGTCCCCACCAGCCCCCCTCCTGCCTCGCCCCGCCCCTCGCTCACGGAAAGAGTGGCCATTCCCGCCGGAATGGCCACTCTTTCCCAGAGACTGCGAGTACGGACGGGCGGCGTGGGGGTCAGCGGAGGGCGTACTCCAGGGCGTGGCGTTCGTAGTCGAGCAGGCGTAGGTCGCGCATGGGGCGTCGGAGGTGACCCTTGTGCACGATCCGGACGAACGCCGGCTCCCCCGCGGCGGCCATCCGGCGGATGCCCTCGACGTGGTCGACGACGCGCTTGCGGATGGTCCGGACCAGCCGGTGCCGGTCGCGCGGGATCAGCCCGTACGCGTCGGCGAACAGCCGCAGCCGGCGCGGCCGGTCCGGGCGGTTCCAGCCCAGCGTGATCGAGTCCCGGTCGGAGAAGATCGGCACCCAGGTCCACGCCGCGTACGCCACGTCGTAGATCCGCGCGCCCGGCGAGGCGAGGTCGAAGTCGATCAGCCCGAGGGTGCCGTCCGGCCGCCAGATGACGTTGTGCGGGGCGGCGTCGTGGTGGCAGATCACCTCGGTGTCCGGCGGCGGCGGCCCGAAGGAGCGCCACACCGCGCCGGGCGGCGGGGCGAAGCCGTACTGGGCGTCGTGGAACATCCGCAGCATGGTGGCGACCGTGACCAGCGCCTCGTCGGTGACCCAGTGCGGGGCCAGGGGGTACTCCCCGCACTCCCCCTCCAGGTACGACAGCACCTCGCGGTTGCGCTCGTCCATCCCGAGTGCCCGGGGAGCGCCGGTGAACCCGACGTACTCCAGGTGGCGCAGCAGGGCGTGCACGGACGGGGTCCATGGGCCGGCGTTGCGTCGGACGGTGTCGCCCACCCGGACCACGGTGCTCACGTTCCCGCCGTGCAGCGGGATCTCCTGCGAAGTCACGTACGGTCTCCCGAGGCCCGGCGCCGGGTGGCGGTCCCCGCGCCATCCGGCGTGGGCGCGATCGTCACTGGTCACTGCGAGGTTACGCGTCCCGGGCGAGCGGCTCGGTGCCGAGCAGCGCGTCGACGAACTGCGCCGGGTCGAACGGGGCCAGGTCGTCCTTGCCCTCGCCGAGGCCGACCAGCTTGACCGGAATGCCGAGCTTGCGCTGCACGGCGATCACGATGCCGCCCTTGGCGGTGCCGTCGAGCTTGGTCAGCACCACACCGGTCACGTTGACCACCTCGGTGAAGACCCGGGCCTGCTCAAGGCCGTTCTGGCCGGTGGTGGCGTCGAGGATGAGCAGGGTCTCGTCGATCGGGCCGTGCTTCTCGACCACCCGCTTGACCTTGCCCAGCTCGTCCATCAGGCCGACCTTGTTCTGCAGCCGGCCGGCGGTGTCGATCAGCACGGTGTCCACGCCGGTGTCGATGCCCCGCTTGACCGCGTCGAAGGCCACGCTGGCCGGGTCGGCGGCCTCCGGGCCGCGGACGGTCTCCGCGCCGACCCGGCCGCCCCAGGTCTCCAGCTGGTCGGCGGCGGCGGCGCGGAAGGTGTCGGCCGCGCCCAGCAGCACGGTACGGCCGTCGGCGACCAGCACCCGGGCGATCTTGCCGCAGGTGGTGGTCTTGCCGGCGCCGTTGACCCCGACCACCAGCAGCACCGCCGGGACGCCCTCCTTCGGGGCGGTCCGCAGCGACCGGTCCAGGCTCGGGTCGAGGGCGTTGACCAGTTCGGCGGCGAGCAGGGCGCGCAGCTCGGTGGCGGACCGGGTGCCGAGCACCCGGGTCCGTTCCCGAAGCCGGTCGACGATGTCCCGGGTGGCGTCGATTCCGACGTCGGCGGTGATCAGGCTGTCCTCGATCTCCTCCCAGGCGTCCTCGTCGAGGTGGTCGCGGGAGAGCAGCCCGAGCAGGCCCTTGCCGAAGGCGTTCTGCGAGCGGGACAACCGGGAACGCAGCCGGACCAGCCGGCCGGCGGTCGGCTCGGGCACCTCGACGGTGGGCGCGGGCGCCTCCAGCACGGGCGGCGGCTCGACCAGGATCCCGGTGGAGAGGTCGGACTCGGGTGCTTCGACGGGCGGTCCGGCGAGGTCCTCCTCGGCCCGGGTGTCCACCTCCGTCTCCGGCAGCGGCGGTTCGGGGCGCCGGCGCAGCCGTGGCACCACGAGCCCGAGGCCGCCGAGGATCAGCACGCCGAGCAGGGCGAGCGCGATGAGGAGGTATTCCGTCATGCCGAAATCCTGTCAGATGCCGGCGACGGCGTCCCAGCCACCGCACCCGGCGGGCGACCGAGCTGCGGGTACGCTCGCCCAGCCGTGGCTGGCACAGCCGCCGACCGGGTAGAAATGATGAGATCGGCTCACCCTGGAGGTCACCCATGCCGGCTCCCCGCCTGCTCATCGGCCCGCTGCTGCGCCGGGTCGTCGACACGCGGGCCACGGTCTGGGTGGAGACCAGTGCGCCCGCGACGGTCCGGGTCCGCACGGCAGACGGCGCCGAGGGCGCCGCGGCCACCTTCTCGGCGTACGACCACCACTACGCGCTCGTCGTGGTGACGGGGCTCACCCCGGACAGCGCGACGACGTACGAGGTGCTGGTCGACGACGAGGTGGCCTGGCCGGAGCCGCAGGGCGGCTTCCCGCCCAGCGTCATCCGCACCCGGGCCGCCGACGACCGGGACCAGCCGGTGCGTCTGGTGTTCGGCTCCTGCCGGGAGACCACCCAGCACTCGACCGCCCGCAAGCTGCCCCCGGACGCGCTCGACGCGTACGCCCGGCGGTTGATGACCGAGCCGGACCAGGCCGCCGCCCAGCCCGACCTGCTGGTGCTGCTCGGCGACCAGGTCTACGCCGACGTGACCTCCCCCACGGTCCGGCGGCTGCTGAAGCGACGCCGGCGGCGGCCCAAGGGCGCGCCGGGCGACCAAGTGGTCAGCTTCGACGAGTACACGAAGCTCTACCTGGAGTCGTGGCGGGACCCGGAGATCCGCTGGCTGTTCTCCACGGTCCCGAGCGTGATGATCTTCGACGACCACGAGATCATCGACGACTGGAACACCTCGGCCGAGTGGCGGGCCGACATGCGCGAACAGCCCTGGTGGGCGGAGCGGATCAGCAGCGGCCTCGCCTCGTACTGGGTCTACCAGCACCTGGGCAACCTCTCCCCCGACGAGATCGCCGCCGACCCGGTCTTCGCCAGCGTCAGCGCGGCGGGGAACGCCACCGACGTGCTGCGCGAGTTCGGGAAGCGGGTCGACACCGAGGCCGACCTCGCCCACGACACCGAGCGCTGGCGGGCCGTGCAGTACCAGTGGAGCTACGCGCTGGACCTGGGCCGGACCCGGCTGGTCATGCTGGACAACCGGTGCAGCCGGGTGCTGGAGCCCGGCCAGCGGGCGATGCTGCCCCCGGGCGAGTGGTCGTGGTTCCTCGACCGCGCCCACGGCGTCTACGACCACCTCGTGGTCGGCGCGTCCCTGCCCTGGCTGCTGCCGCCGGGCATCCACCACGTGGAGGCGTGGAACGAGAAGCTCGCCGACTCCCGACAGCGCCGGGTCGCCCGGCTGTCGGAGAAGCTGCGCCGGGCGCTGGACCTGGAGCACTGGGCCGCGTTCCGCCGCTCGTTCGACGCGCTCGGCGCCCTCTTCGCCCGCATCGGCAGCGGCACCCCCGGCGAGCCCGGCGAGCGGGTCGGGGCCGGGCCGGCGTACGCGCCACCGGCGTCGATCAGCGTGCTCTCCGGTGACGTGCACCACTCGTACGTGGCGCGGGCGCGGTTCGACGACCCGGACGTGGTCACCCCGGTGCACCAGCTCACCTGCTCACCCATCCACAACCAGGTGCCCGCCGGGATGCGCCCGCTGATGAAGCTGGGCTGGTCGCCCGGACCGGCCGGGGCCACCCGGGCCCTCGCCCGCACCGCCGGGGTTCGCCGCCCGCCGTTGCGGTGGAAGCGGCTGGCCGGGCCGTACTTCGGCAACGCGGTCGCCACGCTGGTACACGCCGGGCGGACGGCCGAGGTGACCGTCGAGGGCACCACCAGCGCGGGCCACCTGCGTGAGGTGATGCGGCAGCGCCTCACGTCCGGCGGCTGACCTCCGCCGTACCGCCCGGGGTTTCGGCAGTTTTCTTTGTGCGGCATCGAATCGCGCCTTTGCCCCGTTCCACTCCGTGGCGTGGTCGACCTGCCCATACCCGCGGCGGGTGCGTGACTGATGCCAGAACGAGACATTCAACAGCGATGATCTTCCGGTGTTCCGTCAGAACACTCTCTGCCCTTGCTGTGTGAGGGCATGGTCACCCCTTGGGTGGAAGGAAGAATTGCATGGGGATTCCCTGGCTTGCCGATGTCCTGCGAGCAGCCGGCGTCGCGGTTGTCGAGGAAGGAGACTGGCGCTCGCGGGGTGTCAGCGGCTCGTTCGCCCCGATCGGGGTGCTGTGGCACCACACCGCCGCCACATCCAGCCCGAGCAGACCGGCACCGGCACTGGGCGTCTGCATCAACGGCCGATCCGACCTGCCCGGTCCGCTGTGTCATGCGCTGGTTGACTACAACGGCGTGTTCCACCTGATCTCCGCCAACCGCGCCAACCACGCCGGCAACAGCCGGGGCAGCGGACCCATCCCCGCGGGCAGCGGCAACACGATGCTGATCGGGTGGGAGATCGACTACAACGGTGTCAACCAGGCGATGACCCAGGCCCAGTACAACGCGTCCGTCGCGGCCACCGCCGCGGTGCTGCGCACGCTGGGCCGCGACGCCAGCTACGCCCGGGGCCACCGCGAGACCAGCACCACCGGGAAGATCGACCCCTCCTTCATCGACCTCGACGCGATGCGCCGCGACGTCGCCGCCGCCATGGCCGGTGGCCCCGGCCCCGACCCGAGCGTCGGCCCGATGTTCCACCAGTCGCGTTACCCGGACAGGTCGTGGACCGGGTTCCAGCCGTTGGCCGGCTACGGGACGACAGCGCCCGGCCAGGCACGCGACATGGCGATCGCCGGAATGGCGGACGGCTCCGCCCACCTCCTCATCGTCGGCGCCGACAACGGCATCTACCACAAGATCCGCAACCCCAACGGCACCTGGACCGGCCTGCAACCGCTGCCCGGCGTGGGCACCCCCACCACGGCCGCCGGCAGCCGCGTCAGCATCGCCGGAATGCCCGACGGCTCCGCCCAGGTCCTCATCGTCGGCGCGAACAACGGCATCCACCACCAGATCCGCAACCCCAACGGCACCTGGACCGGATTCCAACCCATCAGCGGCTACAACACCTCAGCCCCCGCAGCCGGCAAGGACGTCGCCATCACCGGCCTGCCCGACGGCTCCGCCCAGATGCTCCTCGTCGGCGCCGACAACGGCATCTACCACAAGATCCGCAACCCCAACGGCACCTGGACCGCCCTGCAACCGCTGCCCGGCGTGGGCACCCCCACCACGGCCGCCGGCAGCAACGTCAGCATCGCCGGAATGCCCGACGGCTCCGCCCAGGTCCTCATCGTCGGCGCGAACAACGGCATCCACCACCAGATCCGCAACCCCAACGGCACCTGGACCGGATTCCAACCCATCAGCGGCTACAACACCTCAGCCCCCGCAGCCGGCAAGGACGTCGCCATCACCGGCCTGCCCGACGGCTCCGCCCAGATGCTCCTCGTCGGCGCCGACAACGGCATCTACCACAAGATCCGCAACCCCAACGGCAGTTGGGACGCTCTCCAGCCACTCACCGGCGTCGGCACACCGACCACGGCCGCCGGAAGCCGCGTCAGCATCGCCGGCATGCCCGAGGGCTCCGCCCAGGTGACCATCGTCGGCAAACGTTGACGAAGCACCCGCGGGCCGCGGGCTGACACCAGCACCCGGAACGCTCCACGTACGTCGGGGTACGGCCACACCTGGCCGTACCCCGAGGCGAAACGCTCACCGTCAGCCGACCGGCCAGCCCGGGCGGGCCGGTCGGTCGTCGTGCCGTGCTGACAATGCGGTCGCGAACTGTCGGAGTGCTCGGCGAGGATGACCGGCATGACCTGGCGAGCACCGGAGATCACCCGGACCCCCGAGCCCTACGTCGGCGACGAGCGCACCATGTTGGAGGGCTGGCTGGACTACCACCGGCAGACCCTGCTGCTCAAGTGCGCCGGGCTGACCGCGGAGCAGCTACGCACGCCGAGCGTCGAGCCCTCGGGGCTCACCCTGCTCGGCCTGGTCCGGCACCTGGCCGAGGTGGAGGCCTGGTGGTTCCGGGAGAGCTTCGCCGGTGAGCGGGTCGACTACCCCTACTACACGCCAGACAACCCGGACGCCGACCACGACGTGAGCGCCGCCGACGCAGCGGCCGATTTCGCCACCTACCATCGGGAGATCGCGCTGGCCCGCGCCGCCACCACCGGCCGGTCGCTCGACGAGACCTTCACCGAGGTCGGCCCGAAGCGCCGGACGTTCAACCTGCGCTGGGTCTACGTGCACCTGATCGAGGAGTACGCCCGGCACAACGGCCACGCCGACCTGATCCGCGAAAGGATCGACGGCCGCACCGGCGAGTGACCGGCCCGGCCGCCGCCGCACGCCTTCAGGAGGCCAGCGCGGCCCGCAGGTAGCGCAGGTCGGCCGGGCCGCTCCAGCGCAGCGCCGACAGCCCGGCGACGCGGGCGCCCCGGATCGACCGGTCCTCGTCGTCGACGAAGAGCACCCGGGCCGGCGGGGTCCCCAGCGCCTCGCAGGCGGCCTGGAAGTACTCCTTCGCCGGCTTGTGCACCCCGATCTTCGAGGAGTTGACCACCACGTCCAGCTCACCGACCAGGCCGAGCGCGACGAGGTCGGCGTCGAGCAGGTCGGTGGCGTTCGTGCCGAGCCCGACCCGGATGCCGCCGGCCCGCGCCTCGCGGACGAAGTCGAGCACCTCGGGGTCCACCTCGCCGCGGTAGCGCTGCCACTGCTCGACGGCGGCACGGGCCCGCTCGGGGTCGCCCACGGAGTCGGTCAGGGCGTCGGAGACGCTGGTCATCCAGTCGGCGTGGCTGACCTTGCCGGTCAGCACCGGTTGGAGCCGCCCCCAATGCATGGCGATCTCGGTGAGCACGCCCTCGGACAGGCCGTACTCCCGCTCCACCCCGGCGGCCACCGCCGGGTCCCACCGCCGCAGGACGCCGTCGAAATCCACCAGGAGCGCCGTCGCCCGTTCCCGACCCACTACTCGTTCTCCTCGCCGCGGCCACGCCGCTCGTCGTCCCCGTCGGCCCGGTTGAGCCGTTGGCTGATCACCTGGGTCACCCCGTTGCGCATGGTCACGCCGTACAGGGCGTCGGCGATCTCCATCGTCCGCTTCTGGTGCGTGATGACGATCAGCTGACTCTTCTCCCGCAACTGTGCCAGCAAAGTGATCAACCGGCCCAGGTTGACGTCGTCGAGGGCCGCCTCCACCTCGTCCATGATGTAGAACGGGCTGGGCCGGGCCCGGAAGATCGCCACCAGCATGGCCACCGCGGTCAGCGACCGCTCGCCGCCGGAGAGCAGGGAGAGCCGCTTGATCCTCTTGCCCGGCGGACGGGCCTCCACCTCCACGCCGGTGATGAGCAGGTCGTCGGGTTCGGTGAGGATCAGCCGACCCTCGCCGCCGGGGAAGAGCACCGTGAATACCTGCTCGAACTCCCGGGCGGTGTCGGCGAACGCACTGGCGAAGACCTCCAGGATCCGCTCGTCGACGTCCTTGACCACGGTGAGCAGGTCCCGGCGGGTGGCCTTGAGGTCCTCCAGTTGCTCGGTGAGGAACTTGAAGCGCTCCTCCAGCGCGGCGAACTCCTCCAGCGCGAGCGGGTTCACCTTGCCCAGCAGGGCCAGCTCCCGCTCCGCCTTGGCGGCCCGCTTCTCCTGCACCGGGCGCTCGTAGGCGACCGGCTCGGGCACCGGCAGCCCGTCCCGCTCGGCCGCCGCCACGTCCGCCTGCGTCGGCGGTACGGGCTGGTGCGGGCCGTACTCGGCGACCAGGGTCTCCACGTCCAGGCCGAAGTCCTCGGCGGCCTTCGCCTCCAACTGCTCGATGCGCAGCCGCTGCTCGGCGCGGGCCACCTCGTCCCGGTGCACCTGGCTGGTCAGCCGCTCCAGCTCCGCGCCGAGGCGCTTGGCCGCGCCGCGCACCTCGGACAGCTCGGCCTCCCGGGTGGCGCGCTCGCGGGCCACGGCGTCCCGGTGCTCCTCGGCCCGCGCGATCGTGGTGGCCAACCGGGCCAGCGCCTCGCGGGCGCCGCCGGCGACCGCGCGGGCGATGTCCGCGCCCCGGGCCCGGGCGGCCCGGCGGGCCGCCGCGCGCTCCCGCGCGGCCCGCTCGGCGGTGGCCTGCCGGCGCAGCGAGTCGGCCCGGCCGGCGATCGAGGAGACCCGCTCCTCGGCGGTACGCACCGCGAGCCGGACCTCCATCTCGTTCTGCCGGGCCCGCGGCACCATCGCGGCGAGCTGGTCGCGCTCCTCGGTGGACGGCTCGGCGTCGAGCGGGGTGGACTCGGCCAGCCGGAGCCGTTCCGCCAGCTCGGCCAGGGCGGTCAGGTCGCGTTCCCGGGCCGCCTCGGCGCGGGATCGGGAGTCGCCGAGCCGGTCGGTCTCCGCCTTCGCCGACCGGGCGGCGGCGCCCAGCTCGGCGAGCCGACGGGCGGCGGCGTTGCGGTGGCTCTCGGCCTCCCGCCTCGCGGCGGCGGCATGCTGCACCACCTCCTTCGCGGCGGCCACCTCGGCGCGCGCCTCGCGGAGCTGGTCGCGCAGCTCGGCGGCGGCCCGCTCCGCGGCCGTCCGGTTGGCCCGGGCCTCCTCCACGGCGGCCTGCACCTCGATGAAGCTGGGTGCCTTGGCCGACCCGCCGGCCGCCGCGTACGCCCCGACCACGTCACCGTCGGGAGTGACCGCGCGCAGCTCCGGGTTCCCGGCGACCAGCTCGGACGCGGCGGCGAGGTCGTCGACCAGCACCACGTCGCGCAGCGCCCGGTGCACGGCCGGGCGCAGCTCGGCCGAGCACTCGACCAGGTCGGGGGCCCAGCGGGCGTGCTCGGGCAGCTTCGGGCGCAGCGCGTCGGCCGACCCGGTCATGCCCGGCCCGGCGGGGCTGCCGACCAGCAGACCGGCCCGACCGGCGTCGGCGATCTTCAGCAGCCGCATCGCCTCGACCGCCTCGTCGACGCCGCTGACGGCGACCGCGTCGGCGAGCCCGCCGAGCGCCGCGGCGAGCGCCGCGGAGTGGCCGGGGGCGACGCTGAGCAGCCCGGCCAGGCTGCCGAGCAGGCCGGGCACCTCGTCGGCGCGGGCGAGCAGCGCGCCCGCACCGTCCTTGCGGCGCAGCCCGGTGGCGAGCGCCTCCTCGCGTGCCTTGTGCGTCGCGGCGTCCTTCTCGACGGCCCGCTCGGCGTCGGCGAGGGACCGGACCGCTGCCTGCGCCTTCTCCTGCACCGCGACCGCCTCGGCGTGCCGGGCGTCGAGGTCGGCGTTGTCCCGGTCGGCCTCGGTGGACTGTTCGGCCACCGCGTCGAGGTCGGCCTGCGCCTGCGCGGCGCGGGCCAGGGCGTCGGCGTGCGCGGCGGCGAGCCGGTCGATCTCCTCACCGGCGCTGGTGGTGCGGGCCCGCGCCGAGTTCACCTGGCCGGTGAGCCGGGCCAGTCCCTCGCGCCGGTCGGCGATGGCTTTGGCCGCCGCGACCAGTTCCCGCTCGGCGGCGGCGAGCTGCCGTTCCAGCTCCTGCCGGTGTTCGACGGCCTCGGCGAGCCGGATCTGGTCGTCGGTGAGCGCCGCCCGCAGCTCCTCCTCCTGCTCGTGGATTCGCTCGGCCTCGGCCTCCAACTGGTCGGGGTCGCGGCCGGGGCGCTCGTCGTCGCCGGTGGCGCTGAGGTGACGCAGCCGCTCCCGGGCGAGCTGCTCGATGGAGCGGAACCGCTCGGACAGCGCGGAGAGCTTGTACCAGGTGTCCTGGGCGGCAGCCAGCAGCGGGGCGTCCTCCGCCAGTGCCGCCTCCAGCTCACCGAGCCGGCCCTGCACCTCGACGTGCTCCGCCTCGATCTGCTCGCGCCGCTCGCGCAGGGCGCTCTCGTCGGCGATCTCCTTGTCCAGGGTGGCGCGCAGGGTGGCCAGGTCGTCGGCGAGCAGCCGCAGCCGGGCGTCGCGCAGGTTGGCCTGGATCGCGGCGGCCCGCCGGGCCATCTCGGCCTGCCGCCCCAGCGGCTTGAGCTGACGGCGCAGCTCGGCGGTGAGGTCGGTGAGCCGGTTGAGGTTGGTCTGCATCGCGTCCAGCTTCCGCAGCGCCTTTTCCTTGCGCTTGCGGTGCTTGAGGACGCCGGCCGCCTCCTCGATGAACGCCCGCCGGTCCTCCGGCTTGGCGTGCAGCATCCCGTCGAGCCGGCCCTGCCCGACGATGATGTGCATCTCCCGGCCGATGCCGGAGTCCGACAGCAGCTCCTGGATGTCGAGCAGGCGGCAGGAGTCGCCGTTGATCTCGTACTCGCTCTCGCCGGAGCGGAACATCCGGCGGGTGATGGAGACCTCGGTGTACTCGATCGGCAGCGCGCCGTCGGTGTTGTCGATGGTGAGGGTGACCTCGGCCCGGCCCAGCGGCGACCGCCCGGCGGTGCCGGCGAAGATGACGTCCTCCATCTTGCCGCCGCGCAGCGCCTTGGCGCCCTGCTCGCCGAGCACCCAGGCGATGGCGTCGACGACGTTGGACTTGCCGGAGCCGTTCGGGCCCACCACGCAGGTGATCCCGGGCTCCAGCTTCAGCGTCGTCGCGGAGGCGAAGGACTTGAACCCCTTCACCGTCAGGCTCTTGAGATACACCTTCTCGATCCTCGTCCGGTGGTCGCCGACCGTCGTGGGCTGCGCGGACCTGGTGACCCGCAGACTAACCCGCCCTCGCCGGGGGCCGGACACGCGACCCGCCCCGGGCGGCCGTTCTCCACCGGCCCGTCGCGGCCGACGTCGGGCGTCCCGGTACGGATCGGACGGATCGCCGGACCGAACCTTGATCAATTATTCAAGATCAGGAAATGGTGCCGGGGAATGGCCCGGACATGGCGGCGCGCCGGCACATAAGTGTCGGCGCGCGATTTTGCGTGGTGCGATTCAGTTGTCCGACAACCGAAGATCAGGTCAGCGCCGGCTCGGCCAGACGGAGCAAATCGTCCGTCTCCGCCACAGCCGCCGCGAGCCGATCATTCTCGGCACGCAGGCGCGTGATCTCGAACTCCAGTGCCTGAACCCTGGACCGCAGTCGGGTGACCTCGTCGAGCAGACGCCGATCGGGCGCTGCACCTACGTGGCCGTAGAGGGCCTTCGCCATACTGACTCCTTGATATGCGCTGCCAGAAAGACCGGCCAACGCGCGCCCACTCGTTCGCGGCTGTCATTCCCAGCGATTCTGGGCATGACCGGGCGCGACTGGCGACACCTACATATTGAGCCGACAACCGCCATTCGTCAAGTTCCCGCAGGCCGTAGATCATCTCCACGTCTGCCGGTCCACTTGTCGGGGGCTGCCACCAGGCACGGACACGCTCTGTCCGGACGCGTTAACTGTACGCCTCGGATCACCGGAAGTGGCCATCCGTGCGAGCAGGATTCGCTTAACTCTTCCTTAGCCACGTTGCCGCAGCTCGCGCCGCACCCGTAGGTTCAGCCCGGTCCGCAACCGACCCGTGGAGGCGACAGGCGTGTATGGCCCGAACGACCCGAACGACCCGGAGGGCGCCCGGCGGCGTGAGGAATCCCCGGCCGGCAAGCCCGCCTGGCTGACCGACCGGCCCGAGCCGCGGTCGGCGTACCTGTTCGGGGACGAGCCGGACCAGCCGGGTGACCGGTGGGCCGCCGATCCGCACCGGGCGGGGCCCGACGACCGGCCATGGGCGCGGCAGCCCACCACCCGGTGGGAGCGACCGGGCGGCGAGCCCCGGCGGGAGGAGCCCACCGGCCGGTGGCAGCCCGCGCGCGAGCCACGACGGCCGGACGGCGAGCCGTGGCAGCCCGACGCCGAGCCGTGGCACAGCCAGCCGACCGAACCGTGGCACGACCAGCCGACCGGGCAGTGGCACAGCCAGCCGACCGAACCGTGGCACGACCGGCCCGCCGACGGGCCGGGGGACGCGGAGCGCACCCGGGTCGTGCCGGTCGTCGGGCCCGGCGCGTCGGAGGCCGGCGGGCCGCAGGCGGGACTCACGACGCACCGGGGAGGCCGGGCCGGGAACGCCCCGGCCGACGGCGAGGGGCGGCACCGGCCGGCCCGCCGGTTCCCGCGCCCGCTGCTGATCGGCGGGGCCGCCGCGGCGGCCACCCTGGTCGTCAGCCTCGGCGTCGGCGCCCTGGCCCTGCCGGGCGGGGACGACCCGCGGACCGACCCGGCCGCCGCCGACGGCCCGGTCGCCGCCGCGCCGGCCGACCCCGGCGCGACGCCCGCGCCGGCAGCCCTCTCGCCGAGCGCCGCACCCACCACCGCCCGTCCGTCGACCACGCCGAGCCGGACCGCCAAGCCGACGCCGACGCCCAGCCGGTCCACCGCCGCGTCGCGGAGCAACCACCGCAGCACCCCGGCGACGGCGTCCCGCAGCGTCGCCGGGACGGGCGTCAGCAGCCAGGCGCGGCAGGTCGTCGACCTGGTCAACGCCGAACGGGCCAAGGCCGGCTGCGGCGCACTGAAGATCAACAGCAAGCTGACGACCGCCGCCCAGGCGCACAGCCAGGACCAGGCCGACCACCGGAAGATGTCGCACGACGGCAGCGACGGCAGCGGCGTCGGCACCCGGCTCGACCGGGTCGGGTACGCCTGGCGCGCGTACGGCGAGAACGTCGCCTGGAACCAGCAGACCCCGGCCGCGGTGATGAACGCCTGGATGAACAGTTCCGGGCACCGGGCCAACATCCTGAACTGCTCGTTCACGGAGATCGGCGTCGGCGTGGCCACCAGCAACGGGCCGTACTGGACGCAGGACTTCGGCACCCCGCGCTGAGGCGACGAACGTGACCCGGGCGAGTCGTCGCCGGGGTCACGTTCGTTGCACCGGGTGAGGCCCGCCGAGGCGGTACGTGGGAGCGGCGGGCCCGACCGGGCGGCCGGGGGCCGCCAGCTCCCCGGGAGCTGCCGATGCGGATCCGGCTGCGCTCGCCCGGCCTGGGGCGTGGGCCGGGCCGGCTGCTGCGGTCCCTCGTCGCGGTGGCGCTGCTCACGACGGCGTACGGCTGCCGGGCGGACCTGCTCCCGCCGGGCGCGCCCACCCCGTGGCCGGCCGACTCGGCCCGGCACTGGCGGTGGCAGTGGCAGCTCAACGGGCCGCTCGACACCACGGTCGACGCGGACGTGTTCCTGCTCGACCCGGTGCGTACCACCGCCACCGAGACCGCGGCGCTGCGCGCCCGGGACCGCCGGCTGGTCTGTCAGGTCGCCGTCGGCTCGTACGCCGGGACGGACCCCGACGCCGACCGGTACCCGGCGGCGGTGCGCGGCGGGGCGGGCCTGCGGCCGGGCACCCGCTGGGTGGACGTCCGGCGGTGGGACGTGCTGGAACCGATCCTCGCCGACCGGTTCAGGCTCTGCCGGGGCAAGGGCTTCGGCGCGGTGGCGCTGGCCGACGCCGACGGGTACGCCCGCCGGCCCGGCCTCCCCCTGGACTTCGACGACCAGTTGCTGTTCAACCGGCGGGTCGCCGCGCTGGCCCGTACGCTGAGCCTCTCCCCCGGCCTGCTCGGCGACGTGCCGCAGGTGGCCGCGCTGGCGCCGGACTTCGACTTCGCGGTCGACGAGGAGTGCGTCCGGCTGCGCCGGTGCGCCAAGCTGCTGCCGTTCGCCGACGCCGGGAAGCCGGTGTTCCACGTCGAGTACACCGGCGACCCCACCGAGTTCTGCGTGGCCACGGTCGGGTACGGCTTCGCCTCGATGCGCAAGGACCGCCTGCTCGACGCGTGGCGGGCACCGTGCCCGGCCGCCCCATGACCGTCCGGGCCAGCACGACTCGGCACGTCGCTGTGTCCCGCCGGACCGTGCGCCCGGCAGGCGCACCCGGGGCCGGTCGCGGCGTACCCCCGGGGTGGTCCCGGCACGGCGACGCCGCCCCCGGGCGGCGGGAGCGGCGTCGCGGCGTGTGGCGCGTCAGCCGGTGGCGGCCGGGGTCGCGGCGTCGTCCGCCCCGCGCTGCCGGGGCACGCCGGCCTCCTCGGCGCTCAACGGCGTCGCCAGTTCCTCCAGCGACTTCCCCTCGGCCTGGACGCCGAGGACCAGCTCGACGATGCCGCCGACGATCATCACGGAGGCGCCGATCACGAAGGCGAGCACGGTGTCGCCGACCTGGCCGCTGCCGACCAGCTTCGAGAACAGCAGCGGGCCGGTGATGCCGCCGGCGGCGGTGCCGATCGCGTAGAAGAACGCGATCGCCATGGCCCGGGTCTCCATCGGGAAGATCTCGCTGACCGTCAGGTACGCCGCGCTGGCCCCCGCGGAGGCGAAGAAGAGCACCGCGCACCAGCAGGCGGTCATCGTGGTCGCGCTGAGCACCCCGTCGTGGAACAGCCACGCGGTGCCGAGCAACAGCAGGCCGGAGATGATGTACGACCCGGCGATCATCGGCACCCGGCCGACCGTGTCGAAGAGCCGGCCCAGCAGCAGCGGACCGAGCAGGTTGCCGACCGCGATCACCGCGAAGTAGTAGCCGCTGTTGCCCGGCGGCACCTCGAAGAAGGTCTCCAGGATCTGGGCGAAGCCGAAGGTGATGGCGTTGTAGAGGAACGCCTGCCCGACGAAGAGCGAGAAGCCGAGGACGGCGCGCTTCGGGTACCGGGCGAAGAGGGTCTTCGCGATGGTCAGGAAGCCGGTGCTGCGGCGCTGGCGGATCTCGAGGTAGCTGTCGGCGGCGTCGAGTTTCCGGCCGGTCTCCCGCTCCACCTCCCGCTCGACGGAGTCGACCAGCCGCTCGGCCTCCTCGCCCCGGCCGTGGATGAACAACCACCGTGGGCTCTCGGGCACGTGCCGGCGGACCAGCAGGACCACCACCCCCAGCACCGCGCCGAGGCCGAACGCCACCCGCCAGCCGACGCCGGTGGGCAGGCCGTTGAGCAGCGGCACGGTCAGCAGCGCGCCCAGCGCGGCACCCAGCCAGAAGGTGCCGTTGATGATGATGTCGATCCGGCCCCGGTGCCGGGCCGGGATCAGCTCGTCGATCGCGGAGTTGATCGCCGCGTACTCGCCGCCGATGCCCATGCCGGTCAGGAACCGGAACAGGAAGAACCACCAGGTGTCGAAGGAGAGCGCGGTCATCGCGGTGGCGACCAGGTAGACGCCCAGCGTCAGCAGGAACAGCTTCTTCCGGCCGAACCGGTCGGTGAGCCAGCCGAAGAAGAGCGCGCCGGTGCAGGCGCCGGCCACGTAGAGCGCGGCGGCCAGGCCGGTGACCTGGCTCTGGGTGATGTTCAGGCCGCTGCCCGGCTCGGCCAGCTTGCCGGAGAGGTTGCCGACGATGGTGACCTCTAGGCCGTCGAGGATCCACACCGTGCCGAGGCCGATGACGATCATCCAGTGCCAGCGGGACCACGGGAGCCGATCGAGCCGGGCCGGCACGTTGGTCCGCACGGTGCCGGTCCGCACGTCGGCGCTCATGGCCGGCTCCGCGGGGATTCGGGTTCGCCCGGGGCATCGGCGCGGTGGCCGGCCGCCGGCATGCGCTGTACGTCCATGGCGGCCCAGATGCCCCGCGGACCGGGCGGCTAATCCTGCCGTCGCGTCGACGGGACACACCCCGGGCGGCGGGGTCGGTCGGGCCGGTCCGGCCCGCCCAGGGTCACCCCCGGAGCGCACCCCGGGGCCGGGGCTGGCAGCGGGGACAGCTGTACGAGGAGCGGTTCATGAACGCCTCGCGGCGCATCGGCGTCCCGCACCGCCGGCACGGCTCACCCTCCCGGCCGTACGCGTTGAGGGCGCGGTCGAAGTAGCCGCTCTCGCCGTTCACGTTGACGTACAGGGCGTCGAAGCTGGTTCCGCCCTCGGTGATCGCCTCGCTGAGGACGTCGCGGACGTGGCCGAGGAGCCGCAGCGTGGTCGGCCCGGTCAGCGCGTCGGTCGGCCGGGCGCCGTGCAGCCGGGTCCGCCACAGCGCCTCGTCGGCGTAGATGTTGCCGACCCCGGAGATCAGGGTCTGGTCGAGCAGCGCCCGCTTCACCTCGGTACGCCGTCGGCGCAGGGCGGTGACGAAGGCGTCGTCGGAGAACTCCGGGTCCATCGGGTCCCGGGCGATGTGCGCGATCTCCCCCGGCAGTTCCGCCCCGCCCTCGGAGACCGACAGCCCGCCGAACGTGCGCTGGTCGACGAAGCGCAGCTCGGGGCCGTCGTCGGCGAACCGGAACCGGACCCGCAGGTGCAGCTCGTCGGCCGCCGTGGCCGGCTGGAGCAGCAGCTGGCCGGACATGCCGAGGTGGCCGACGATGGCGTCACCGCTGTCCAGCGGCAGCCACAGGTACTTGCCGCGCCGCCGCACGTCGCACACCGTCCGCCCGGCCAGCACGTCGGCGAAGTGCGCCGGGCCGGCCAGGTGGCGGCGGACCGCCCGGGGGTGGCGCACTTCGACGGTGGCGATCCGCCGGCCGGTGACCCACTGGGCCAGGCCCTGCCGGACGGTCTCGACCTCGGGCAGCTCAGGCACGGCCCGCCTCGTCGGCCGCTCGGGCGTCCAGCCCGCTGCCGCCGGCCGGGTCCGCGGCGGACCCGTTCGCCCCGTCGGGCGCGCGCGCCCCCACCGCCGCCGGCGTACCGGCCTCTCCGGCCGCCGACTGTTCGGTCGCCGCCCGCTCGGCGGCGACCCGCTCGGCCTGGGCGGTCAGCTCGGCGGCGTCCCGCTCGGCCTGGTCCCGCTCGGCCTGGGCGGTCAGCTCCCGCCAGGCGGACTCGGCGGCCCGCTGCTCGGCCTCCTTCTTGCTGCGCCCCTCCGCCCCGCCGTAGCGGTTGCCGGCGACCACCACCCAGGCGGTGAACGTCTTGAGGTGATCGGGGCCGGTGCCCTCGATCCGGTACTCCGGGACGCCCAGCCCCAGCGCGGCGGTCAGCTCCTGCAGGCTGGTCTTCCAGTCCAGCGCGGCACCCCGACCGGCCGACTCCGCCATCAGCGGATCGAACAGCCGGTGGATCACGATCGCGGTGGTGTCGAGGCCGTACTGGAGGTAGATCGCACCGAGCAGGGCCTCCAGGGTGTCGGCGAGGATGCTCGCCTTGTCCCGGCCGCCGGTGCTCTCCTCGCCCTTGCCCAGCAGCAGATACGCGCCCAGCCCGTCCGGGCCCAGCCCACGCGCCACGTCGGCGAGCGCGCGCATGTTCACCACGCTCGCCCGCAACTTCGCGAGCTGCCCCTCGGGCAGATCGGGGTGGTTGTGGAAGAGCGCGGTGGTGATCACCACGCCGAGCACCGAGTCGCCGAGGAACTCCAGCCGCTCGTTGGTGGGCAGGCCGCCGTTCTCGTACGCGTACGAGCGGTGGGTCAGGGCCCGCTCCAGCAGTTCCGGGTTCAGCGAGACCCCGAAGGCGGACTCCAGGTGGCCGACGGGGGCCCGCCGCCGCTTGTCGTTGGTCATGATGCGGTTACCTCTTCGTTCGCGACCGGGCGGGCCGCGCGCGGCGGGCCCCCCGGGGCCGGCGCGGAACACGCGGCCGGTCGGGCCGGGACGGGACGGGCGGTCACAGACTCACCTCGGTGTCGGTGGTGCGATCGGCGTGGTCACCGGGTTGGGCGGGGGTTTGCGGAGCACGACCGAGCAGCGCGGAGACCGTTTCGGTGGCCCGCCGACGCCATAGGTGGGCGGCCAGGGCGATGCCGGAGGCGACGTCGTCCCCCCGGGCCGCGCCGTGGCAGACGACCACCGTCCCGGCCACCCCCAGCAGGGCCGCCGCCCGTGGGACACCGCCGCCGGCGGGCGGCCCGCCGGCCATCGCGTACGCGCCCTCGATCGCCTTGAGCAGCACGTTGCCGGTGAAGCCGTCGGTCACCACCACGTCGGCGCGCGCGCCGGAGGCGATGTCGTACCCCTCGACGAGGCCGACGTAGCGCGCTCCGTGGGGCAGCGGCACGGCGGCGAGCATCGGATCGGCGGTGCGCCGCAGCCGGTCCCCCTTGCCGGCCTCGGTCCCCACGGACAGCAACCCGACCCGGGGCTCGGCCACCCCGTGCGCGACGGCCGCATAGGCCGCACCGAGCACGGCGTGCCGGGCCAGCGCGGCGGGGCCGGGTTCCAGGGAGCCGCCGACGTCGAGCAGCACCACCGGGCCGGCGACCGCCGGCAGGGTGGCCACCAGCGCCGGCCGTCGCACGTGCGGCCAGCGGCCGAGACCCAGTGCGGCGGCGGTGACGGTGGCGCCGGTGGCGCCGGCGGAGACCATCGCGTCGGCGGTCCCGTCGCGGACGGCGGTGACCGCCGCCCGCACGGTGCTGTCACCCCGGGCGGCGACCGGGTGATCGGCCATGCCGACGGCGGCCCGCACCGGCCGGACCGTGATCCGGGTGCGCTGCACCGGGTCGAGGGCACCGATCAGCCCGTCGGCGACCTCGGCGGGGCCGACGAGCAGGAGGTGCAGGTCCGGGTCGGCGCGCATGGCACGCAGAGCGCCGTCAACCACGACGGCGGGAGCGTCGTCCCCGCCGAGGAGGTCAACGGCGATCCGCACGGTGCCCGGCTCCACCGGGACGTCGGCCGGAACGGGCCGGCCGGCCACGGCGGGAGCCGGGGCACCGGGCGATCGCCAGGATGCACGCGCCACCCGACCTGGGGTCGGGGGCGTCACTCGGCGTCCAGGTCAGACCTCGATGACCTGGCGGCCGTTGTACGTGCCGCAGACGGAACAGGCGGTGTGCGGCAGCTTCGCCGACTTGCACTGCGGGCAGGCCACGGTCGCGACCACGGCCGCCTTCCAGTTCGCCCGGCGGGACCGGGTGTTGCTGCGCGACATCTTGCGCTTCGGGACGGCCACGGTTCTTACTCCTCTGTACGGGTCAGTTGCGACAGGCCCGCCCAACGCGGGTCGATCTGCTGGTGACTGTGGTCGGCCGGCAGATCGTCCCACTGCACCCCGCACTCGGGGCACAAGCCTGGGCAGTCCTCCCGGCAGAGCGGGTTGGTCGGCAGCGCGAGCACCACCGCGTCCCGCAGCGCCGGCTCCAGGTCGATCAGATCGTCCTGCATCCGGCCCACCTCGTCCTCGTCGGTCGTCTCGTCCGTGGTGCTGTCCTCGTACGCGTACAGCTCCTGGACGTTCACGGCCACCGAGTCGTTGATCTCGCGCAGGCACCGGCCGCACTCGCCCCTGACGAGACCGCTGACGGTCCCCGAGACGAACACGCCCTCGGACACCGACTGCAGCCTCAGGTCGAGGTCGAGGTCCGTGCCCTCCGGCACGCCGATCAACTCCCCGCCGAGGTCCGCCGGTGCCGGGACGACCCGCTTGACCGTACGCAACGCGCCAGGGCGACGTGGCAGGTCCCTCGTGTCGAGGACCAGCGGCGCCTTGGGGTTGAGTGATGAAGACGAGTGTTTGGGCATAGTCAGACTCCGGCCGGTGAGAGGCCGACAAAAAAGGTTACCTGGGCGACCGCCGGACCGTCGAACCGGGGGCGGCGCCCGACCCGTCTGTCGGCTGCTGAGGTGCCGCTCAGAAGGGTAGCGGGCGATCCGCCTCGTCCCCACCGAAGGTGCCGATCTCCCGCAGCGCGTGCATCTTGTCCCGGCCGCGCTCTATCGAGGCGAGCGCCCGGGTGAGGAACTGCTCGAAGTTCGCCAGCGCGGTGTCGACGTAGTCGTCGACCTCCTCGCGCAGCCGCTGCGCCTCGGCCCGGGCCTCGGCGATGATCCGGGCCCCCTCGTGCTCGGCCGAGACGGTGATCTCGTTCACCGACACCAGGCGGGCGTGTTCCGCCTCACCCTCGCTGATGATCCGGTCGGCCTCGCGCTTGCCGGCGTCCATGATCTTGTCCCGCTCCTCCAGCAGGACGGCGGCCCGGCGCAGATCGGC
The DNA here is from genome assembly GCF_040296145.1 of Micromonospora sp. NPDC002296. Classification (NCBI taxonomy): domain Bacteria; kingdom Bacillati; phylum Actinomycetota; class Actinomycetes; order Micromonosporales; family Micromonosporaceae; genus Micromonospora; species Micromonospora sp. NPDC002296. The sequence continues at coordinate 14,267 of NZ_JBEOWQ010000037.1, read as the reverse complement.
GGGGAACTCGGCGCGCATCTCGTCGAGGACGGCGATCATCTCGCCCCGGTCGACCATGCAGTTGTTCCGCGACATCGGGACGGAGCGGGCCTGCTCCACCATGGCGATCAGTTCGTCGATGCGATCGAGCGGGTCCACCGGTACCTCACTCCTGTCGTTCGTCGGCCGACCTACATGATGCGGGCTACGGCCGGGTTCCCGCTCGACCCATCATGTCGCGCCGGGGCCACCGCTTGCCGGTCCGCCCCGCCCGGCGCGCGTCGTGTCGCGCCCAACGGGGCCGAGCGGGCACGCGTAGGCCCGACGAATCGCCCGCAACGGGGCGATCCGGTGGCCGACGCAACGGATCGGGCGCGCGGGTCAGAGGGGCGGGGTGAGGCGGGACCGGAGGGCGTCGCGGACCAGGTCCGGGACGTGGGAGGAGATGTCGCCGCCCCACTTGGCCACGTCCTTGACCAGGCTGGAGGAGAGGAAGGAGTAGAGCGGGTTGGTCGGCATGAACAACGTCTCCACCCCGGCCAGCCCCATGTTCATCTGGGCCATCTGGAGCTCGTAGTCGAAGTCGCTGACCGCCCGCAGGCCCTTGATCAGCACACTGGCCTGCTGCGCCCGGCAGAAGTCGACCAGCAGGCCACGGAAGGACGCGACCCGCACGTTGTCGTACGAGGACGTCACCTCCCGGAGCATGTCGATCCGCTCCTCGACGGTGAACAGGCCGCTCTTCGACTGGTTCACCAGCACGCCGACGATCACCTCGTCGAAGAGTCGGGCGGCCCGCCCGATGATGTCGAGGTGTCCATTGGTGACCGGGTCGAACGAGCCGGGGCACACCGCACGTCTCATGAGCGGCGACCGTACCAAAGGGTGGTCTCGCCGTATCGACGGCTGCGCTCCCCGGTGACGCCCTGCACCCAGGCGACCGGGCCGGTCCGGCTGGACCGTTCCACCACCACCAGGGCGTCCGCCGCCAGCCAGTCGCCGTCGACCAGGGCGGCCAGCAGCTCGGTGACCTCGGCGTCGGACACGGCGTACGGCGGGTCGGCGAACACCACGTCGTACGGCCCGCCGTCCGGCCCGGCCGCCAGCACCGTGGCGACCCGGCCGGTGACCAGCCGGGCGGCCGGGGCGGCCCGCAACGCGGCGATGTTCTCCCGGACCACGCGGGCGGCCCGGGGATCGGACTCGACCAGCAACACGTGCGCCGCGCCCCGGGACAGCGCCTCCAGCCCGACCGCGCCGGACCCGGCGTACAGGTCGGCGAACCGCGTACCGGTCAGGTCGACGTCGGCCTGCACCGCGCTGAACAGCGCCTCCCGCACCCGGTCGGAGGTGGGTCGGGTGCCGGCGCCGGGCGGCGCGGCGATCCGCCGGCCGCCGAACGTCCCGGCCACGATCCGGGTCACCGCCTGATCCTGCTCATGCCCCGACGCTACGCGACCCCGCGTGCCGCCACGGTGCGTGCCGGGGGCGTCACGCCAGGATCACCGGGAGTGCATCAATGATCTCAAATTTATAACATCACTTCCGGAGGTTTCCGTGCGCTGTGCCGGCCGGCCCGTTCTCGCTAGGGTCTGCCGGGTGCCGGCCGCGTCCCGCCGGCCCACCGGCGCCGGGAGGCGTCGTCGCGGGCGCGCCGCACCCGGCCGCGACCGCTGACCGCCGTTGCCCCGCGCCGCACCCCTGATGCTTCTTTACCCCGGGAGTACGCGTGATCCGTCCCAAGCTGTCGCCACGACGGCCGATCGTCGTGGCCGCCGCCGCCCTGGCCGGCCTCGCCACGGCGTTCGCGGCGTCGTCTCCGGCGCTGGCCACCAGCCCGTCCCCGCAGCAGCCGGCGTCGCCGGCCACCCAGACGCCGTCGCCGAGCGCGCCCACCCCGCAGGCGGCCTCGCCCGCCCCGGAGGGGCCGACCTGCGTCAGCGCCGCCGACGCGCGGTACACGCACACCTTCCGCGGCAAGCGCGGCGAGGCCAGCATCACGCTGGTCAACGGCCCGCTCTGCGAGGGCGAGGAGCAGGCCTTCGCGCTGGTCTCGTACGTCGCCCCGTCGGCGAAGGTCGAGTTCCCGCAGTACGTGCTGAGCAAGTCGGTCGACAAGTTCACCTCCGTCGCCAAGGACGAGGTGGGCACCCGGTCCACGCTGAAGTTCAAGGTCGAGGTCCCCACCTGCTACACCCAGGTCGACTTCGTCTTCGGCGACAAGATCATCGACCCGCTGACGGAGAGCGACCTCTACCGCAACCGCAAGGTCGGCAGCCCCAAGGGCATCGGCTCCCATTCGAAGGGCCCGCAGGCCTGGTACAACGGCGGCAGTGAGACCTGCGAGGCCGCGCCCGAGGTGGTCGTCGAGTCCGACTGCCAGGGCAAGGTCACCTTCAACCTGATCAACCGCAACGGCAACGCCGCGGCGAACTTCGTGATCGCCACCGACAAGGGCTACAACAAGGCCGTCACGGTCGCCCTGCGCAGCATCGAGAAGGTCGAGCTGGACGCCGCTGCGGTGGACGGCCAGATCACCGTCACCGCGAACGAGAAGAGCCTCTGGACCGGCACCCAGCAGCCCCCGGCGGAGTGCCAGGAGCCCGAGGTCGGCGAGCCGGAGACCTCCTACGAGTCCACCTGCGACGAGCTGGTCCTGCTGGTCCAGAACCCGAAGAACGGCGTCAGCCTGACCTCGACCTTCACCCCGAGCACCGGCAAGCCGCAGACCGTCACCATCGAGCCGGGCACCAACAAGTCCGTGCGCTTCCCGGCCTCGAAGGGTCTGACCGTCGTCGTCACCGGCGACCTGGAGTCCGCCGAGCCGATCAAGTGGACCGCCCCGATCTCCGGCTGCGACGAGGGCGGCACCGGTGGTGGCGACCAGGACGGCGGCCTGCCGGTGACCGGCGCGGCGGCCGGCGGCATCGCCGCGGGCGCTGTTGCCCTGCTGGCGGCCGGCGCGGTGCTCTTCGTCGTCGCCCGGCGGCGGCGGATCCGCTTCACCTCCTGACCCACCGCCCCACCCCGGCCCACTGAGCTGACCGGGTCCCCCGAACCGCACGACCCGAGGGCGCGTCGACCACACCCGGCCGACGCGCCCTCGGTCACATCCGGACCGGCCCCCCACCCGCAGAGTCGCGCTCCTTCACGGATTCAGTGGCCTCCGGCGAGCACGAGGCCACTGAATCCGTGAAGGAGCGTTCGCGTGGAACACAGCGGGACGCGACGGGTGAGGCGGGGGTGGTCAGTCGGTGGTGAGGAGGTGGTCGATCAGGGTGTGGGCGACCGGGTCCTCGTCGTCGTTGGTCAGCACGACCAGCCGGCGGTCGGAGTCCGGCAGCCAGGCGACGAACGCCTTGAAGCCGAGGTTGTGCCCGGAGTGGCCGACCGACCGCTCCCCCGCCGACAGGCCGACGAAGCAGCCGTACCCGTACGCCTGCGACCCGAAGCTGGCCTGCGCGTACGCGGTGACCATCCGCGCGACCGAGGCGGGGGTGAGCAGCCGGGCGTCCCGCAGCCCGTCGAGCCAGGCCAGCAGGTCGTCGGCGGTGCACCAGACGTCACCTGCGCCCATGCTCACCGTGTCCAGGTCCCAGGAGGGCACCGGACGGCCGCCGGAGTGGCCCGTCGCCACGTCGGCGCGTCCCGCGCCGGAGCCGGCGAAGCTGCCGGTCATGCCCAGCGGAGCGAAGACCTCCTCCGCCAGGAAGTCCTGGTACGACCGGTCGGCGGCCCGTTCGACGGCGCGGGCGAGCAGGACGTAACCCGGGCTGCTGTAGTGCCAGCCCGCACCGGGGGCGAACAGCGGCGGGACCGCGCGGAACCTGGCCAGCAGCTCATCGGGGTCGATCGCGCCGGCCAGATCGAGCAGCGGGTACTCCGCCCAGTGCCCGAGGCCCGAGGTGTGGGTGAGCAGGTGGTGCAGGGTGATGGGCCGCCAGGCCGGCGGGCAGCCCGGCACCCACCGGTCGACGGGATCGTGCACGTCGAGCCTTCCCCGCTCGGCGAGGAGCAGGACGGCCGCGGCGGCCATGTTCTTGCTGATCGAGGCGATCTGGAACCGGGTCCGGCCGGAGCAGGGCTGACCGGTGGCGTCGTCGGCGAGGCCGGTGGCCTGCTCGACGGCGCGCCGGTCGCCTTGGGCCAGCAGCACCAGGCCACGAAGGAGAGAGGGGGTCGACATCGGCCGAGCCTAGGCGCGGACGCGTCCCCGGTGGGGGCCGCCGACGACCCTCCCGGCCGGCGAAGCCGCTCCTCCCGGTGGGCGGCACAACACTCCGCGCGGTGCCCCATCCGGAGTCGATCAGCCCGCCCAGGGCGGGATCAGCCCTTCTCCAGGTACTCCGCGCGTTCCTCGTCGACCAGGGCGGCCACCGAGGCGGCCAGCGCCGGGTGGCGTTCCAGCTCCGGGTCCTCCTCGACCAGGGCGGTCGCCTCGACCCGGGCGTCCCGGATCAGGTCGGCGTCGCGTCTCAGCGACAGCAGCCGCAGGTGCGAGCGCCGGCCGGACTGGGTGGCTCCGAGCACGTCGCCCTCGCGGCGCTGCTCCAGGTCCAGCTCGGCGAGCTTGAAACCGTCCGTGGTGGACGCCACCGCGTCGAGGCGCTCCCGGGCCGACGAGCCCTCGGCGGCCTCGCTGACCAGCAGACAGAGCCCGGCCGCCGAACCCCGGCCCACCCGGCCGCGCAGCTGGTGCAGCTGGGAGACGCCGAACCGGTCGGCGTCCAGCACGATCATCACGGTGGCGTTGGGCACGTCGACGCCGACCTCGACGACCGTGGTGGCGACCAGCACGTCCAGGTCGCCGGCGGCGAAGGAGCGCATCACGGCGTCCTTCTCGTCGGCGGGCAGCTTCCCGTGCAGGACGCCGATCCGCAGCCCGTGCAGCGGCCCCTCGGCGAGCAACGGGGCGACCTCGGTCACCGCGAGCGGGGGCCGCCGCCCGTTGTCGTCCTCGCGGGGCGGCTCCTCCTCCGACGCCGGTCCCTCTCCGATCCGGGGGCACACCACGTACGCCTGGTGGCCGGCGGCGACCTCCTCGCGGAGCCGGCGCCAGGCCCGGTCCAGGAAGGCCGGCTTCTCGGCGGCCGGCACCACGTGCGAGGCGATCGGCGAGCGCCCCTGCGGGAGCTGGGACAGGGTGGACGTCTCAAGGTCGCCGTAGACGGTCATCGCCACCGTGCGCGGGATCGGGGTGGCCGTCATCACCAGCACGTGCGGCGGCTGGTCGGCCTTGGAGCGCAACGCGTCGCGCTGCTCCACGCCGAACCGGTGCTGCTCGTCGACCACCACGAGGCCCAGGTCGGCGAAGTCCACCCCCTCGTACAGCAGGGCGTGGGTGCCGAGCACGATCCCGGCCCGCCCGCCGGCCACCTCGGCGAGGGCCTGCCGGCGGGCTGCCGCACCGAGCGAGCCGGTGACCAGCTCGACCCGGGTGGCGTCGTCGGCGGCGCCCAGCTCACCGGCCCGGGCGAGCGGGCCGAGCAGGTCGAGTATCCCCCGGTGGTGCTGGGCGGCGAGGACCTCGGTCGGGGCGAGCAGCGCGGCCTGCCCGCCGGCGTCGACCACCTGGAGCATCGCCCGCAGCGCCACCACCGTCTTGCCGGAGCCGACCTCGCCCTGGAGCAGCCGGTGCATCGGGTGCGGAACGGTCAGGTCGGCGGCGATCTCCGCGCCGACCGTCCGCTGGCCGGGCGTCAGCTCGTACGGCAGCCGGGCGTCGAACGCGTCGAGCAGCCCACCGGCGCGCGGCGGCCGGGCCTTCGCCGGCCAGGCGGCGGCTCGGAGCTTGCGCTGCACGAGGGTGAGCTGCACGGCGAACGCCTCGTCCCACTTGAGCCGGCGGCGGGCCCGGTACAGGTTCTCCTTGCTGGACGGCCGGTGGATCTCGCGCAACGCGGTGCCGATCCCGACCAGTTTGCGGTCGGCGCGGACGGTGGCGGGCTGTGGGTCCTCTGGCGGGGTGAAGGTGTCCAGCACCACCCGCACGCAGCGGGCGATCACCCAGGTCGGCACCGCCGCCGCGGCCGGATACACCGGGATCAGCGCCCCGGCGAACTCCTCGACCTCCTCGTCGACCGCGGCCTCACCGTCGCCGCCGTCGCCGAGCATGACGTACTCCGGGCCGTTGAGCTGCCGCTTGCCCCGGAACTCGGTGACCTTGCCGGCGAACAGCCCCCATCGGCCGGGACGCAGCTCCCGCTCCCGCCACGCCTGGTTGCCGAAGAAGGTCAGGGTGAGCACGCCGCCGGAGTCGTCCCCGACGGTCACCTCCAGCAGGTTGCCCCGACGCTGGCGCATCGGCCGCACGGCGGTTCTCTGCACCTGGGCCAGCACGGTGACCTGCTCGCCGACGTCCAGCGAGCGGATGTCGGTGTGCTCGCCGCGCTCGTCGTACCGGCGGGGGAAGTGGTGGACCAGGTCACCGGCGGTGTGCAGGTCGAGGTGCGCGGCCAGGGCCTTGGCCGTCTTGTCCCCGACCAGCTTCTTCAGCGGTGTGTCGACCGTGGCCGGCTCGGACGTCGTCATTCGACCCCCACCAGGAGCGGATAGTGCGGTTGGCCGCCCGGGTACGCCTGGACCTCCACGAACGGCCAGCGCCGGGCGACGTGCTCGCGGACGGCCTCGGCCAGCCCGTCGGGGGCGTCCGCGCCGGGGAGCAGGGTGACCAGCTCGCCGCCGCCGCCGAGCATCCGGTCGACCACGGCGGCGCAGGTGTCGGCCAGGTCGACGCCGATCAGGTGCACCTCCCCCTCGACCAGGGCGAGCACGTCACCGGGGCGGCACGGGCCGGCGACGGTCAGCGCCTCCCGGCTGGCCCAGCAGACCTCGGCGTACCGGCACGCGCCCGCGGCCTCGGCCATCGCGATCACGTCGTCGGTGAAGCGGCGCTGCGGGTCGCGCACGGCGAGGGCTGCCAGCGCCTGCACCGGCGACCGGGTCGGCACCACGCTGACCTTCACCCCCAGCGCGTGCGCCTCCCGCGCGGCGGCGCTCGCCACGGCCTGGGTGTTCGGGTCGTTGGGCAGCACCACCACCCGGGCCGCCGCCGTGGCCCGGATGGCGTCGAGCAGCTCACCGATGGACGGGTTGCCCGGCACCACCGTCGCCCCCTCGCCCTCGAACAGTTCCGCCATGCCGACGCCGGAGGCGACCACCACGGCCGCCCGGCCGTCCCGGGCCGGGGTCGGCGTGGCCACCTGGTCCGCGAAGCGGGTCACCGAGATCCGGTACGGCCGGCCGGCCTCCACCCCCGCCTCCACGGCCGCGCCCACGTCGTTGACGTGCACGTGCACGTTCCACGTGGTCGACGCCGCATCGGTGGCCCCGTCGCCCACCACCACCAGCGAGTCGCCGAGCCCGGCCAGGATCTCCCGCAGCCGGGTGACCGCCTCGGGCCCGGCGTCGAGCAGGAACTGCACCTCGTACGCGTACTCCGCCGAGCCGGTCTCCCGGGCGGCGGTGGCCGGCGGGCGGGCCTCGCGCGGGGCCGGCGCCGGCCGGGCCGGGCTCTCCCCCGTGATCACCTCGACCAGCGCGTCGAGCAGCAGGCACAGCCCCCGACCACCGGCGTCGACCACGCCGGCGCGGGCCAGGGCCGGCAACTGCTCGGGGGTGCGCGCCAGGGCCCGGGCCGCCGCTCCGGCCGCCTCCCGGGCGACGATGCGCAGGTCGTCGCTGTCCGCCGACTCGGCCGCCGTGGCCGCCGCCGCGACCACGCTGAGCAGGGTGCCCTCGACCGGGCGGGCGACAGCGGCGTACGCCGCCGCGGTGGCGTCGCGCAGCGCGGCGGCCAGCTGGCGGCCTCGCACCGCCGGCACGGTGGCCAGGGCGTCGGCGAAGCCGCGCAGGATCTGCGAGAGGATCACCCCGGAGTTGCCCCTGGCGCCGAGCAGCGCGCCGCGCGCCATCAGCCGCAGCGCGTGCCCGTGCGGGGTGGACCCGCCGTCGCCGACGGTGGCCAGGTCCATCGCCAGGGCCTGCTGGGCCGAGGTGAGGGTGAGCACGAGGTTGGTGCCGGTGTCACCGTCGGGGACCGGGTAGACGTTGAGGTCGTCGATCTCCCCCTGGTGCCGGCGGAGCGCGGCCAGCCCGCCCGCACACCAGCGGCGCACCGCGGCGGCGTCGAGGGTGTCCAGCACGGCGAGAAGCCTACTGGCGCGCACCGACACCCGCCCGGGCCGACCGTCCCTCTCCGGCGTGTCCACCCCGCCCGACCTCGACCCGCCGCCCAGCTCGCCGCCCCGCCGCGCGGACGTCCCCGCCGCGCGGCCCCGGCCTGTCGGGTGACCGCCTTCACAGCCGTCATGCTCGACAGGGGCCGGTTGGCCAGGCACGGGGGCATCGGGTAACCTGGCCAGGTTGCCCGGGCAGCGTCTGGCGGCGACCTCATGAACGTTTCAAAAAACCCAGGAGTATCCCGTGGCTAGCGTGTGCGACGTCTGTGGCAAGGGACCGGGCTTCGGCCACAACGTGTCCCACTCGCACCGGCGGACCAACCGCCGCTGGAACCCGAACATCCAGTCGGTGCGTACCCCGGCCGGTGGCGGCAACACCAAGAAGTTGCAGGTCTGCACGTCCTGCATCAAGGCCGGCAAGGTCACCCGCGCCTGACGCGGTAGCGCCGACCCACCCTTCGCCGAAAGCCGGCGGGCCCTCGGGGCCCGCCGGCTTTTCGTGTCCGCCCGCGGGGCGGGGGCACCGCGGGGGCGGGGGCGTCAGAGGGTACGACCGAAGGAGAGGCAGCCCGGGGCGTCCTGGTAGTACCCGAAGTTCGGGATGCACTCGTACCCGGCCGAGGTGTACATGGCGATCGCCTCGGGCTGCTTGTCCCCGCACTCCAGGATGAGCCGCTTGCGCCCGTGCTCGCGCGCCGACCGCTCGACGGCCACGAGCACCGCCCGCGCCACGCCTCGTCCGCGTGCCCCGGGGCTGGTGTACATCCGCTTCAGCTCCGCGGTGTCCCCGGTGTCGCCGTGGCTGCGCCAGCCGCCGCACCCCACCGGCTCCCCGGCCAGGTACGCGACCAGGAACGCCCCACCCGGTGGCTCGAACTCGACGGCGTCGACCGGGGTGTCGTCCCCGCTGCCTCCGTACCGCTGACCCAGGTCCGCCAGGGCGGCCCGGACGAGCCGCTGCGACTCCGGCGAGTCGAAGCGGGTCGCGCGGATCTCAATCTCACTCACCGGTGAAGGGTACGTCCCTGACCAGCCGTTACCGGAAGTGGTCCCAGCCGGTCGGCCCGGCGTACGGCACGCCGTCGACGGTCACGCCCCCGCCCTCGACCACCCGGCCGACCGGCCGCCACGGCGCGGGCAACGCCACCGCCGGGGGGAAGGTCGCGGCCAGCGCGTGGTCGTCGCCACCACCGAGGATCCACAGGTACGGGTCGACCCCGAGCGCCTGGGCGGCGTCACGCATCTGCCGGGGCACCTCGAAGGCGTCCCGGCGCACGTCGATGCCGACCCCGCTGGCGCGGGCCACGTGCCCGAGGTCGGCCAGCAGCCCGTCCGACACGTCGATCATGGCGGTGGCGCCGAGCCGGGCGGCCTGCGGGCCGGCCGGGTACGGCACCTCGGGCCGCCGGTACGCCTCGACCAGCAGCTTCGGGGTGCGGAAGCCCCGGGACAGCACGGTGCACCCGGCGGCGGCGTACCCGCTGCGGCCGGCCAGGGCCAGCACGTCCCCCGCCCGGGCGCCCGAGCGGACCACCGGGGCCAGCCCGCCCAGGTCACCGAGGGCGGTGACCGCGATCGTCAGCGTCGGGCTGGCGGACATGTCGCCGCCGACCACGCTCGCCCCCACCGTGGCCGCCTCGGCGGCCAGCCCGTCGGCCAGTTCCTCGGCCCAGGTTGGGTCCAGGTCCGCCGGCATGCACAACGCCACCAGCAGCGCGGTCGGGGTGCCGCCCATCGCCGCGATGTCGGCCAGGTTGGCCGCCGCCGCCCGGTGCCCCACGTCCCGGGCGCTGGACCAGTCCCGCCGGAAGTGCCGCCCCTCGACCAGCACGTCGGTGGACGCGACGACGCGGGCGTCCGGCGCGACCAGCACCGCCGCGTCGTCGCCGGGCCCCAGCAGGCAGGCCGCTCCCTGTGGCAGCCGGGCGGTGACCCGGTCGATCAACCCGAACTCGCCGACCCCGGCCACGCTCATGCCCGTCCCCCGTCGCGCCCGTACCCGCCGTGGGCCCGGAACCGTCCCACGCCCCATCCGCTGTCGCGCCCGTCGCGCTCGCTCACCGCTTCTCCTTGGCCACCGATAGGGATCAGACCTGGTCCGTAAGGTAGTTTCACCCTTCGGGCCGCCTACGGGCGGCGACGGACGGAGGTCGAGTCGTGGTACAGGCGTACATCCTCATCCAGACCGAGGTCGGCCGAGCGCGTGACGTGGCCGATCTGATCGCGGACCTTGCCGGCGTGGTACGCGTCGACGCCGTCACCGGCCCGTACGACGTGGTCGTGCTCACCGAGGCCAACACGGTCGACGAGCTCGGCAAACTCATCGTCAGCAACGTGCAGATGGTGCCCGGCATCACCCGCACCCTCACGTGTTCGGTGGTGCGCCTGTAAGTGGACGAGATCAGTTCCTCCCCCGACAAGAACGACAATCCCGACAGTGCCGACAGCGCCGGCGGGCAGGCCCCGGTCCCGCCGCGCCGGGACCGGGCCAACCGGAGCGCGGCGCTGATGGCCACGCTGATCGCCGTCCCGGTGACCGTGGCCGTCGCCGGGTTCACCTTCGCCAAGCTCGCCCCGGACCCCCCGGCCGCCGAGCCGGGCCCGGCGGCGACCAGCGCCCGGCCGCAGTCCACCGCGCCGGTCGAGATGGCCGCCCCGAAGCTGCCCGAGCGACCCGAGATCGTGTGCCGCGCCCTGACGTCGCAGCTCCCGTCGACCGTGCGGGGCCTGGGCCAGCGGCCGGTCACCGCCGGCCCCGAGCAGAACGCCGCGTACGGCGATCCGGCGCTCACCGTCGCCTGCGGCGGCGACGAGCCCACCCCCGGGTCCACCGACGACGTCTGGGTGGTCAACAAGGTCTGCTGGTACGGGGTCGAGGGGCCGGACGCGACCGTGCTCACCACCCTCGACCGGGAGACCGCCGTGCGGGTCACCGTCCCCCACGCGCACGGGTCGGCCCTGCAGTGGGTGAGCCCGATCTCCGACGTGGTGGTCGCCACGGTGCCCTCCGGCGGCACCGCGCCGGCCGGCTGCACGGGCTGAGCGCGGCCCGCACCCGGCCCCGCTCGGCGCGGGGCCGGGTGCGGGCTCAGTGCAGGCCTACGCCGCGCCGCTGGGCGGTGCGGATCAGGCGGTTGACCAGCTTCGGGTACTCCAGACCGGAGGCGGCCCACATCAGCGGGAACATCGACGTCGGGGTGAACCCCGGCATGGTGTTGATCTCGTTGAGGTAGACGTCCAGCTCGGGGGTGACGAAGAAGTCGACCCGGGCCAGCCCGGCGCAGTCCAGCGCGGCGAACGCGCGGACGGCGTACTCCTGGACCCGGCGGGTGACGTGCTCGGGCAGGGGCGCCGGGAGGTCGTACTCGGGCTCGGAGAGGTACTTCGCCTCGAAGTCGTACCAGGCGTGTTCGCCGCCTGCGCGCACCTCGGCCAGCAGGGACGCCTCGGCCCCGCCGCCGGCCTCGCTCTCCAGCACGCCGCACTCGATCTCCCGGCCGACGATCGCGCCCTCGACCAGCACCTTCGGGTCGATCTCCCGGGCGACGGCGACGGCGGCCTCCAGGTCGGCCCAGTCGTCGACCTTGGTGATGCCGAACGACGAGCCGGCCCGGGACGGCTTGACGAAGACCGGCAGGCCGAGCCGCCGCTTGTCCTCCTCGGAGAGGGTCACCCCGTTGCGCAGCACGGCGTACGGCCCGACCGGGATGCCCTCGGCGGCGCAGAGCTTCTTGGTGAACTCCTTGTCCATGGCAGCCGCTGAGGCGAAGACGTTCGCCCCGACGTACGGGATGCCGGCCATCTCCAGCATGCCCTGGATGGTGCCGTCCTCGCCGTAGGCGCCGTGCAGGACGGGGAAGACCACGTCGACGCCGGCGAGCACCTGGGGGCCCTCGGTCGGGTCGAGCACCATCAGCCCGTTGCCCGTCGGGTCGGCACGCAGCACGACGTCGGCGCCGGCCTCGGCGGTGATCTCCGGCAGCCGCCGGGCACTGATCGCCAGGTCGTCAGGGTCACCGCTGGTCAGCACCCACTTGCCGGCCCGGGTGATGCCCACGGGGACCACCTCGAACTCGTCCGGGTCGAGCGCGCCGAGCACGCTGCCGGCGCTGACGCAGGAGATGCCGTGTTCGGGGCTTCGGCCACCGAAGACGAGGGCCACACGGGTCTTGCCTGGGGTGGTCACTCGGTCACCCTTTCGTCCGCGACTGCGAGGCTGATGGCGCTCACCCGGTTGACCTTACTGTGGGTGGCGAGGCATGGATGCCGATACCCGGGGAGGGCGGCAATACACCGCAACCGGTCAACATTGCCTACACGCAGCGTAATCGCGTCAGCTCGGACGCCCGGGCGGCCGGCGGCCGACCGGCGGTCAGAGGCCGTAGCGGCGGCCGACCGCTATCACCTTCACCCGCTGCCGGCCGGCCCGCACCATGCCCAGCGCCATGAATGCGCCGGCGATCCGGTCGGCCGCCTCCCGGCTGCTCGCGCCGACCACCTGACGGCGCCGCTCCGGCGCACGCCGCTCGTCCCGGACGGGTCCGTCGACGGGCCGGACGTCGGTCAGCACCACCAGAAACCGGGTCACGGCCGCCCTCCAGCCCCACCCCACTCCGACCGGGCGGACGCCTGCTCCGGCTCCGCCGTGGTCGCCGCCAGGCCACCCGAACGGTCCCGGCACACGTAGGCCAGGCTCGCGTGGATCCACGCATCGTCGTTGTCGCGGAGCACCGGATGCGCGCACCAGCGGCACCGCGACACCCTGGGCCAGGAGGCGGTCACCGTCATGCGACTCCCTTCCGGTGCGTCCCGGGTGGCGGCACGCGGCGATCGGGTACGGGGGAGAAAACCCGATCGCCACGCGCCCCATCCCCTCCGGTCACTCACCACCGCCGTCGCCACGACAACCGGCAGTGAGGAACTGGTCACACATTGACATGTGTATGGGCGTGAATGCAACTCTCATCGGCGTTCTCTCATGTACAACTTCCCGGGGATGTGTGTCACCATCAATGCATGGCACCGAAGACCGCCCGGGCCCGACGGCTCGGCATCGCGCTGCGCGCGCACCGGGAGGCGGCCGGCCTCACCCTCGAGGCCGCCGCCGACGAGATCAACAGCACCCGGAGCACCCTGTCCCGGTACGAGAACGCCCAGACGCTGATCAACCCGGCCACGGTGCGCGCCCTGCTCACCCTCTACGGCGTGGGCGCCGACGAACTCGCCGCGGCCGTCCAGCTCGCCAAGGACGCCCGCAAACCGGGCTGGTGGGTGTCCTACTCGTACCTGCTGGACCGGCGGACCATCGACTTCATCGCGCTGGAGGCGGAGGCGAGCGGGATCGCCAACTTCGAGCCCTCGGTGGTGCCCGGCCTGTTGCAGACGGCGGACTACATCCGGGGAGTGATGCGGGGCGGCCCGCACACCCTCAGCGACGACCAGGTGGAGCAGCGGGTCCACCTACGACTCGACCGCCAGCAGCGGCTCACCGACGAGAATCCACCGATCCTCGACGCGATCATCGACGAGGGCGCGCTGCTGCGCCCGGTGGGCGGTGGGAGCGTGATGGAGGAGCAACTGCGTCACCTGCTCAAGACGTCCGAGCTGCCCAACATCACCGTCCAGGTGATCCCGCTGGCCGCGGGCTACCACCGGGGCACCCGGGGCTCGCTGCACATCCTGGAGTTCCCCGACCCGGAGGATCCGATCATCGCGTCGGTGGAGACGGTGGCCGGGCAGATGGTCCTGGACCGGCCCGGCGACCTGCGTACCTGCACCAAGATCATGGAGCATCTACGGACAGTCGCACTCAGCCCTGCGGCCAGCCGGGAAGAGCTCTTCCGCATCCTGAAAGGACGGTAGGACCATGACCCCGACGACGAGCGAGGCGCTGGCTGCGGCGCGATGGCGCAAGAGCAGCCGCAGCGGCGACGAAGGCGCCTGCGTGGAGATGGCGGTCGTGCCCGACGCGATCGCCGTCCGCGACTCCAAGGACCCGGCCGGCCCGGCGCTGATCTTCCCGCCGACAGCCTGGACCACCTTCGCCACAGCCCCGCCCCGCCGCTGACCGCCGCCCGGCCGGCCGGGGGGTCCCGCCCCCGCCCGCCC